>JAUIHN010000052.1 GCA_030432305.1 bacterium
GAATTTCTAGCCGGTTTACTACCGGTTCACCCATAAAATAATTATCAAAGGCCGACATTTGCACAATCTTATAATCTTCCTGACTGCCGCTTGTTTGGAGCAACCTAAACGCGAATGGTCCACTGCCGACAGGGTAACGGCTAAAGGTGTTCTCGCGAATAGCGCCGGCCGGTATATCGCCCAAAATATGAGATGGCAGCACTGCAAACGTCAAGGCATGCGGGAAAGCCGCATACTGCGCCGGCAGACGAAACTCTACTGTCGTATCGTCAACCGCCCTCACTTCTACGTCCTGCCAGTTGATACGGAGCGGCGACATAGCGGCCGGCTTCTTGATGAGATTAATTGTAAAAGCGATATCATTTGCCGTCAGCGGTGTGCCGTCATGCCAAAAGGCATTCGATCTGATTGTAACTGTATAGATCTTGCCGCTTTCATCGACTTCCATCGACTCGGCCAGGCTTTTACTGAGTGTGCCTGCGGTGTCAAACGTGTAGAGCGACGAAAACATCAGCCTAGAAGCAGCGACTTCTGGCTCGGTGGTGGCATACAGCGGATTCAGGGTATCGATTTGCCCCGTCATCGCCTCGGCGTAGGTACCGCCTTCGCCAGCGCCGACCGTCTGGTAGCTTGATTGTGCCCAGGTAAGCTGAAGACCGGTCGCCCCGATTAATACACTCACTAGAATTAGCCACTGCGCAATGTGCCGACGCGCAATCCGGATAGTATCGAGCCTTTTCACCAGGTACTCATGAGCGTGACGGGCCGAAGCTTTTTCAAGCCGTCGCATTCGCCTGAAGATCTTTTTGCGATCAACCGGCGGTGTTTCAAAAGATAAGTCTGGCCTCTGCTCCACCGTACTATTTCTCTTACGAGTTAATGAGAGGTAACGCTAGCCCGCCCAGAATAGACGCCACAAAGATAATAGCCAGAACAACCGTTGCTCGGTATAAACTTTTGTCGAGTCCACGACGTGACGTGTACAGTTCGCCAGAAGCGCCAAAACCGGCACCAAGCGAAGCACCGCGTTGCTGCAGCAAAATAGCGGCGACCATTAAGACTGCTGAAACAACCGTTATTATTTGTAGTATAGAATCTTCCATATTTCTCCTTACTTGTCAGCTTTTTGACACGCCCGCCACATGACCGATAACAGAATTGACGATGCCTATAATAACTCCTGCGATAATGGAATGAAAGAACGACATCTCGATACCGTCAGTCCAGCGCAGTGCCAGGTATACCATGAGGCCGTTTACCACGAGCATGAAAAGCCCGAGTGTCAGGATTGTAATCGGCAGTGAAATTATAGACACAATTGGCTTAATGAATATATTTATAAGTGAAAGAATAAAGCCCGCCGTCAGGAAAATACCGAGAGCTGTATTTGAATTATACGGATCGGATGTCGTGCCGAGTAGCATCACCGCAATCCATAGCCCGACAGAAGTGGCAACCCACTGTAGCAAAAAGGCAAATAATATCCTCATAGATACCTACCAGTATACCGCTGTTTTAGAGCTCTGTCGAGAGAGCAGCCGTCAGATTTTCGTGAGCTTGTTCGGTCACGATAATGTCATCTTCGATGCGCACACCAATCCCTTCTTCAGAGATATAAATGCCAGGCTCGACAGTTAGCACCATGCCGGGCATGAATTCCTTGAAGCCGCCCAGTCGCTCGTGCACCTCTAAGCCAAGGCCATGCGACACGGCGTGCGGAAAATAGCGACGAAACGCGGCTGTGTCGTCCCTCTTTTTCAAAAGCCCAAGCTCTTCGAGCGCAGCCTCCATGCAGTCGTCGGCCGATTTTACATACGCTTCAAGCGCCAGCCCAGGCCGTATCAGCTTGATGATTTCTTTTTGCGCAGTCTGTACCGCCGCATGTACTGCCAATTGTCGCCCAGTAGGGTTACCGAGCGCCAGTGTTCTGGTGATATCCGCTGAATAGCTAGCAAGTCGAGCCCCCGCATCAATAAGTAGCATCTCGTCTTTTCGAAGCTGACTGGTATTTGCAGTGTAATGGAGCGTGCAGGCGCTTTGCCCGCCTGCCACGATTGGATCAAACGCATGCGTTGCGTTCTGACGACGAAAAGCATAGGTCATTTCTGCTTCGATCTCGTATTCAAAACAGCTGGTTTTTAGCTTTTCTTTGGCGGTTTCGAAAGCGTCGACCGAAAGCGCTGCAGCGGCTTTGATTGCCCCTATCTCCTCGGGCTGCTTTATAGCACGCAGCTTAGCAAGTACGTCCTGGCAGTCGTGCACAGTATCAAAATACTTCTTCAGCTCTTTACCAAACTCAGCAGTTGACGGATTTAGATGAAAATCGACGTATTTCGAGTAAGGTGGCCCACCTATGGTGTGCACTGAGTCATATTTCTTGGCCAGTTCTCGTAGTACGCTCTGCCCCTGTTTTCGATCAACCACTTTGTCGACACCGCTTATCGTCTTGGCCGCCTCCGCGCTCAAGCTGCCATCAAATAGCTGGTGTGCTTCATCCTTTTCAGGCGCAACCAGCCATGATCTACCTTGCTTCGCGTCGATGATTAACCGCCAGTCAGGATACTCAATGCCGCTTAGGTACCAAAAGTTCGCTTCTTGCCAAAAGGGCTGCGCCGCGTCGCCAGCCAGTTGCATTTTTGTAAATGCAGTTAAGACAATAGCTTCAGCACCCACCTGCTCTATGAGCCGAGTTCGATTTAGTTTGAAAAAATGGCTGTTCACTACAGTGTAGTATAGCCCATGTGGACCACGTGGCTAGCAGGTGCCACTTTGCGGGTTCTTATTACTACTACCTAAATCAAGAAACATTATAACACTCGCAACCTCCGCGCTCTGAGCTTCAACGCAGTACTCAGTAGCGTTGCCGCTTTCGTATGTCATCTCAACATTGGCACTTTGAATAAAGACACTACGCGTGCTATTTGAGCCATCAAATTCCGTACCGCCAGTGAATGTCGGGTAGACATCGGTTCGATTACGTGCATCTTCCATGCCTGCTTTGACACCTAGGAGGTCGCTATTTACTTCCGCTTCGGCAACGCGCTCTCGCCAGGCACCAAATCCAACCGTCGTGATTCCGACAAGAATAGCGATTACAGCAATCACAACAACCAACTCAACCAGCGTGAATCCAGAGGAGTGTCTACAACCAGCCTTCGGCCGTATGATATGTTTGGTGCTACTTATGCTTTTTTTCACTAGGGTCAACTATATCGTACCCACATTATTGCGACAAGCTTTGTCGGATGAGCTTCGCCTTCGTCGTACCCACGACCGCCTCGAGATCGGCTTCGCTAGCAGCCGCCACCGCCCGAAGACTACCAAAATGCCGTATGATTTTCCTCCTCGTGGCTGGCCCCACACCAGGGATTTCTTCGAGCATACTCGCCGTTTGTTTTTGGCGCTTTAATACACTGTGGTAGCTCACAGCAAATCGGTGCGATTCGTCCCGTATGCGCTGCAGCAGTTTCACGATATGAGACGACAGCGGCAAGCTTATAAGTATGTATTTTTCTGAACTTTCCATTCTCCCACCCAGCTGCTCTACTTTATGGCGATTCACTGTCACGCCCGATCTTTTGTAATCGATGACGATCTGCTCTTCTTTTTTAGCCAGGCCAATGAAAGGAATCGTCTGCTGCTCACGACTATCACGAGCAGTCAGCGCCGCGTCGAGCTGCCCTTTGCCACCATCTATCACGACCAACTCTGGAAGGCCCCACGTGCTCGTATTTTTCTCGCTGAAACGGCGTTGTATCGTTTCACTCATATTATAAAAGTCGTTATTGTGTTCGATGCGGGTTTTGAACTTGCGATATTCAGCCCGATCACTCACGCCATTCGTAAACACCACCATGCTAGCAACGACATTGGTACCGCCCATGTGCGACACGTCGTAGCCTTCGATACGCTTCAGGCTGTCCCTGAGATTGAGCAGTTCGCGTAAATCGGCCAGCGCCTGGTCTTTACTGATATCCAGAAACTCCCTGTCGCCAAACATAATGCGCTGCTGCAGCTCGACCAAATTCCGTAGCCGATTACGAAGCACCGAGGCATTCTCAAAATCATGTAGCCGCGCGGCCGTTTTCATTTCACGCTCCAGCTCGCTCGCCAGTTTTTTACGACCACCCTCGAAATAGCGGACAAGTTTTCTGAGGTTTTCTTTATACTCTTTTGAGCTCATACCAGGCGGCGGCACCAGTCCAATCGAGGCTTCGAGCGTCGAATCCCTCGGTCGGGGTGGTTTGATATAAAACGGAAAGGTTTTTCTAAGATAACGCAAGGCTTTTTTGACGGCGTAGCCATTATAATACGGGCCGAAATATTCAGCGTTATCATCTGCCGGGTGACGCGTTGTCGTCACTGTCGGCCATTCGCTTTTCATATCAATCCGCACGAATATTTGTGATTTATCGTCGCGTAGCAATACATTGTAGCGCGGCATGTAGCGCTTCACCATTTCGCTTTCTAAAAACAGTGCGTCGATTTCGCTCTCGGTCTCGACCCAGTCAGTGTCAACTATTTCGTTTACCAGCGCCAACGTATACAACTACGCGCCGGTGAACGCGCTGATCACCCCGCACGAGCGT
>JAUIHN010000053.1 GCA_030432305.1 bacterium
TGTCACCGAAGAGCGGCTACGCTTTGACTTTAATAACGACGCCAAAGTGCCGCGCGAGCAGCTTGATGAGGTAGAGGAAATGGTGAACCAGTGGATTGATGACGACTTGCCGGTGAGTTTCAAGGAATACCCGACAGACGAGGCGTTTTCGCTCGGTGCGGCTGGTGCTTTTGGCGACAAGTATGGCGACGTGGTGAAGGTGTATCAAATTGGCGATGATGACAATCGAATTAGCTTCGAGATTTGTGGCGGGCCGCATGTCGAGCATACCGGCCAGCTCGGCGAAGGGAATAAGCGCTTTAAGATTAAAAAAGAAGAATCATCGAGCGCTGGCGTGCGCCGGATTAAGGCCGTTCTGCAGTAATCCCTTCACCGTTCGAAGCGTTAGTGGTATATAATGGTGACTGACTATGGTTTTAAGTAAACTGCGTGCCAAAAGAAACGAACAGGGTAGCGATGAGCATGTCGTGGCTGTTGATATTGGAACAGAATTTGTCAAAGCGCTGATTGCCCGGGTGAAGGATGATGATTTGGAGATAATTGGTGTCGGCCGGAAGCGTCAAGAGACGAGCGATATGCACTCTGGTGCGATTGCCGATATTTCTGGTGTGGTGCAAAACTGCGAGCAGGCGCTGGCTGAGGCGGAAGAACAGGCAGGTCTACAGGTAAAACGTGCGGTTATCGGTATCGCGGGCGAGCTGGTAAAGGGCACTACCAGCACGATTCGCTATCGCCGGCCACAGCCAGACAAGCCGCTGAGCGTGGCTGAAATGGAGCTTATTATCGAGAAAGTGCAGGAGCGGGCACAGGTCAAAGCTCAGAAGCAGATTGGGCTTGAAACCGGCAACGACGAAGTAGAAGTAAAACTAGTCAATAGCGCGCTGGTGAGCCTTCATATTGATGGCTACAAGGTGAGTAACCCAATTGGTTTTCAGGGCAAAGACATCGCCGTGCAGATTTATACGGCGTTTGCGCCGATGGTGCATATTGGCGCGCTGGAGCGGGTGGCCGATGAACTCGGGCTTGAACTGGTGGCAGTGGCGGCTGAGCCGTTTGCAGTTAGTCGGGCTGTTGTTGGCACCGACGCAAGTAGCAACTTCACGGCGGTGTTAGCCGACGTTGGCGGTGGCACCACCGACATCGCGGTGGTGAATGACGGCGGCGTGGAAGGTACGCGCATGTTTGGCATTGGCGGGCGCAGCTTCACGCAGACGATTGCCAGCGATATGGACCTGGAATATAAGGATGCCGAGAAGCTAAAAGTGAATATTGATAGCGACAAACTGAAGCCGACCGTAGCCAAGGAGGCTGGCAATGCCATCGATAAAACCCTCGAGGTCTGGCTTGATGGCGTGGAGCTAGCGCTGAGTGAATTTGACGCAGTCGACCATTTGCCGAATCGTATTTTGCTATGTGGCGGTGGCGCCAGCCTGACGAAGCTGGTGGAGGCGTTAAAAGAACGCGATTGGTATAAAGATTTGCCATTTACCAAGCGCCCGGTCGTGCAACACATCGCGCCGGAAGAAGTGGTGGGAGTGAAAGATACGACCGGCGACGCTGTTGACCATACGCTCATCACCGCCATGGGTCTTTTAAGGGTCGGCTATGATACAATGATAGGTAGTAGTGACGCCGACAATATCAAGGAAAAGCTCAACCGGCTTCTAAAAATATAAACACCACGTCAGCATGAGCAAAGATACTATTTATATAGATGTCGAAGACGATATCACCGCCATAATTGGCAAGGTCAAAACTTCGAAACATAAGATTATCGCCCTGGTGCCGCCAAAGCGCGTCGGGGTACTTCAAAGTGCTGTCAATTTACGTCTGCTTTCAAGAGCGGCCGAACAAAACGATAAGCGGCTGGTGCTTATCACTGGCAGTTCAGCACTCATGGCGCTGGCATCATCGGCTGGGATTCCATCAGCGCGAACGCTGCAAAGCAAACCAGAACTTGCACCGTTGCCAGAAGACGGCGATGAGCCGGGGGAAGATGTTATAGACGGTGCTGATTTACCTGTCGGCGACTTAGCTAGAACTGATGAAAGTGGCGAGGCCAGCGAAAATCTCGCCAAGAGTGCGCCGGCAGTTGACTCGGCGATTCGTGCCAATGCCACCGAGGAGGCAGCGGCGGATCCTCTGCCGCGCCCTTCAAAAACAAAAAGGAATGGTATCAAGGTGCCGAATTTTGGTACGTTTCGTAGGAAGCTTGCGCTTGGTATTGGCGGACTGGTGCTGTTAATTGGCTTTTTGGTGTGGGCGATTTGGTTCGCGCCTCAAGCGACTATTGCTATTACGGCACGCACTATCGAATCGTCAGCTAATCCAAGCGTAGCGCTCGCGACCGACGCAGAAACAGACGCCGAGGCCGGTACGCTTCGAGCCATGAGTTATGAAATTACCGAGGAAGCCTCGCTTGCGTTTGATGCGACGGGCGATAAAGAGGTCGGTGAAAAGGCTGAGGGCCAGGTTGTTTTCCAAAACTGTGAAACAGATGAAGTAGTTTCGGTGCCATCCGGAACAGGTATAAGCGCAGGAGGAAAGACATATATTACTCAGTCTGACGCAACAGTACCTGGTGCCGAGGGTTTTGCAATCTGTACCCAAGCAGGTCAATCGTCGCCTGTTTCTGTTGTGGCGCAGGAAATTGGCGAGGATTACAATACCGAGTCAGGAACGCGCTTTAATGTATCTGGGCATTCGGGTTCAAGTTCTGCTTTTTACTTTAGAGCAGTGGCGGATGGCGATATCGACGGCGGTAGTAGCCGCGAAATAACCATTGTTACTAAGACAGACGTTACTGAAGCGGCAGACCAGCTTACGAGCAAGAATTCAGAAAATGCCAAGAAGCAATTACTGGAGAAGTTTGGCGAAGACGCCATAGCGATTGAAAGTACGTTTAGCGCTGATACGAGCGACGTCACCTCAAGTCCCGGCGTTGACGGTGAGGCCGAAGATGGAAAGGCAGAGCTGCGAGGATCGATTACCTACACGATGCTTGGCGTTAGCAAATCCGAGGCAGGCGACTTCTTGGACGAATATTTTAATGCGGAAATTGAAGATAGTGAAAATCAACGAGTCTATGAAAATGGCGTCGAGAAGACGACATTTCTGGACGTAAAAGACGCTGACAACGGCTACACGGCTACCATGACAGCCACAGCGAAATTTGGCCCGAAGATTGACGACGAAACGGTGAGGTCTGAAGCAAAGGGTAAGCGCTACGGCGAAGTCCAGTCGGCTATTGAAAGAATTTCTGGTGTCGAAGCCGTGGACGTTCAGTTCAGTCCATTTTGGGTGAGAACGGTACCGAACGACGAAGAGCGAATTACGATAGAATTTAGACTGGATGAATCAGAATAAGGCGCTACTTGCCCTTGACGTTGGCGAGAAGAAAATAGGGGTGGCCGCGGCGGACGGGAGCGTGCCAATTGCTCAACCACTGTGTGCGGTGGATGTCGATGGCACGGAATTGGAGCAAATTAGAAATATGGCCGAAGAAGAGGGCGCCGGGACTGTCGTTATCGGCTACCCGCGTAACCAATCGGGCGAGCCAACTAAACAGACCGCTGCCACTGAGGAGTTTGCGCGTCGGCTCGAAGTAGTGATTGACATACCGCTGGTATTTCAGGATGAATCGCTGACGAGCGTGTTGGCCGAAGAGCGGCTCAGATTGGCTGGAAAACCCTACGATAAAGGTGCCATCGATGCCATGGCAGCGGCTTTGATTTTGCAAGATTATATTGAAGGCGGGGTGAGAAGTGAATAGCGATATTCTTCCGCCTAAGCGCTCTCGTGAGTCTGCTGACGTTCGTCCCGCGCCGCCTAATGCCCAATCCGCTCAACCTGCGCGCGTAGCAAGGCCACCCCAGTCGCCGGAGCCGCGTCCGGCTGCCACAAGTAACGACATGAAATTACCAGACATATCTCTCCCCGAAGACTCGCTTCCACCCAAGAAAAAGTCGCGTTCGTGGCTGAAATGGACAATTATCGCTATGGTACTGCTCATCCTGTTAGCCGGAGCTGTAGCGTGGGGTTGGTATACGTCTGCATTGGCGGCGGTGAATCCCAACGACGATAGTTTGCGCCGTTTTAGTATTGCCCAGGGAAGCTCGGTAGCGATGATTGGCGAGCAGCTAAAAGAAGAAGGGTTAATACGAAACGAACTGGTCTTTCTTGTTTACGCGCGCTCAATCAACGCTGGCGCCAAGCTGCAAGCCGGACAGTACAGCCTTTCGCCTTCTGAGTCGACCCAGGAAATAATGAAGCATCTTATTTCCGGTAGTGTTGATGAATTCACTATCACGTTTCTACCAGGTGCTACTTTGCGCCGTTTGCCGGGCGAAACAGGTGAAG
>JAUIHN010000054.1 GCA_030432305.1 bacterium
CTCAGATCCATGGCGCCCTCCTATTGTCCCAGGCGTTCGAGAAGCGCGGGAACATGGACCTGGTCGGCCTTGTAGTTGCCGGTCATGGTGTACATGACAATGTTGACCCCGACGCGGAAGGCATATTCGCGCTGGCCTGGAACCGGCGGCGCGATTGGCAGCAGGGAGCGGTTCTGCTCATCGATTGCCCAGGCTCCGGCAATCGAGACCTCGCCACTCACAATATTTTTTGCCTTTGCAGTTACTGCCGTCGTGCTCATTGTGACAATAGTGGTGCTGTTACGCGCGCCGATTATGGTGGCTAAAACTGGCAAGGCCGTTACGTCAAAAGCCGCAGGCTCGGCACTGCCAGTCGTCACCCGGCATCAAAAATTGGCGCCAAAAAAGCAAAAGCTTCTGACTGCGCAACTCATAAAACTCGCTAAAATGCTCTTGATTGTTATCCCAGCCATACTCGGGCTGCTGATGGCTACTATCGTCACGCCGCCCCTGCCCGTCGATATCATGGCGTTCGTGCTGGGAATTTTAGCGCTCGGCGGGCTGGTAAACTTCAGTATTCAATACCTGCTTGCCCGTTGGCTACGGATAGATTCCGAGAATCTGGTCTAAAACTAGTCTTGTAACAAATCGACTACTTGCTCACCATAGCTGATTGTTTCGCTATCATTCGCCCATTCTACAATCGCCGGCGCGTACGTCCGGCCGCCTTCTTTTACCTGTTCTTTCGAGACAAAGTTGCAAGCTTCAATTTCAGACTCCTGCAGCACAATTGCCTCGGCCATCGCTTCGCCAAGTGGAGCTTTAAAAATGAACTGGTATGTATCGACAATATCGCTGCTACGGTACATCACCTGCAAAAAATCGACGTCCTCGGGCTTAATAGTCAGGCCAACTTCTTCGTTTACTTCACGAATCGCGGCTTGCCTCGGTGATTCTTTCGGGTCGATAACCCCGCCGGGCAGCGTCCAGTAGCGTTTGTAGCCTGCCTTCACAATGAGCAGCTCGCCGTGCGAATTCTCGAGCACCATTGCCGCGCTCGACGGATTACCCGGTAGGCTTTTTAGCCACGCACGCCTTTCATCGGGGGTAAACTCCTTCCCCACTACTTGGCGAATTCCGTAGCACGCGTTTCGCGGATAACATTGACTTTTATGGTACCCGGATACTGCATGGTGCTCTCAATTTTGGTAGCTATATCTCGGGCCAAACGAATAGCAGAAAGATCGTCGATACTCTCCGGCTTCACGATAACCCGCACTTCCCTGCCGGCGCTGATAGCGTATGACTTATCAATTCCCGGAAAGCCATTGGCGACGTTCTCCAGTTCACGCATACGCTCGATGAAATTCTCGGCGCTGATATTTCTAGCACCCGGACGAGCCGCCGAAATGGCATCAACGATGCGCACCACAAGTGCTTCTGGCGTCGTGGCATCGATATCATCATGGTGCGCCTTAATAGCATGGGCAATTTCGTCGCTCATGCCGTATTTTTTGGCCAGCTCCGCCCCGATGTGGTGGTGCTTGCCCTCAATCTTGTGCGTCACGGCTTTACCGACATCGTGTAACAGCGTGGCGATTTTAGTGGTCTGAACATTGGCGCCAATTTCTTCGGCAATCAGCCCCGCCATATGCGCCATTTCGGTGCTATGCATCAACACATTTTGCCCGTAGCTGGTACGGTACTTCAGCTCACCCAACAGATGCAGCATGTCTTTTGGAATACCGACCACGCCGACTTCGCGTGCTGCGTCTTCGCCAGCTCGCACGATTTCTTTTTCGATCTGTTTCTTGGCTTTTTCTACCACTTCCTCGATACGACCCGGGTGAATACGGCCATCTTTCATCAGCATCTCTAGGCTCAGCCGAGCCACCTGGCGTCGGATCGGATCGAAGCTCGAGAGAATAATCATACCAGGCGTATCGTCCACCAAAATGTCGACACCCGTAGCGCGCTGTAAGGCCTGAATATTGCGGCCTTCCTTGCCGATAATGCGGCCTTTCATTTCGTCGTCGGTCAACTTGACGGCCGTCACGGTACGCTCGGCAGTCACCTCGCTCGCCATCCGTTCCATAGCTGTCAGCAGTATCGTCTGAGCTTGCTCCTCGGCGTCTTCGGTGGCATCGTTTTGTAATTTACTAACAAGTCCGAGCAGATCCTTCTTGATATCGCGCTCAGTCATTTTCATCAGCTTTTCGGCGGCTTCGGTTTTCTTTAGCCCAGCGATCTTTTCGAGCTTTTCTTGTTGTTTGCCGCGAATTTTGTGAATCTCATCTTTTAGTTCTTCGATTTCACTTTCCTGGGTGCGCATTTTCTCGGCGCGACGGTCGAGGTCATCGAATTTCTTATCAAGCACTTGCTCGCGCTCGGCTAGGCGGTCTTCCGTCCGCTTCCACTCTTTGCGGCGTTCACTTTCAAGCTTCAGGGCATCATCCTTGGCTTTTAAGATAATATCGCTGGCTTCTCTCGAAGCATCGGCAAGCTTTTTCTCTCGCTTGGCTTTGCCACTGGTTGTTCGCTGGTACTCGTAGGCGAAATAGCCGCCGGCACCAAGAAGAATACCTACAATCGAGGCAATCACTGCTGGTATCATATATAGTCCTTTCTCCGTAGTCGCCGTCAAAGGAGAACACTCGTGCGGTAGTCAAAACTGATCAGGTCAACTCGGGAAATATCAAAAGTTTCATGGGCAGCCTAGTTTTTCAGGCTGCTTCTATAGTAGCGCTTTTTGCGTAGTTTCGGCAAATAAATTATTTACGCGGTGTCGTGATATGGGCATCTCTACCATACAGCGGCAAGACGATTTGCTCGTTTTCGCCGGCCTCGAGTCGCGTAAGCGCGCGCTCCTGCCAATCGTCGCCGGTTTCGCCGACAATCGGCACTGCCAGCGAATCAGCCAGCGTATTCAGAACCGTTAGTCCAATTCGAAGCCCCGTAAAACTGCCAGGGCCTTTAAACGCGCCCAGGGTTGTAATGTCGGAAAATGTTTTTTGCTGCTTCCCAAGCTCGGCTTCAATATAGCCAAGTAAACCTTTGGCCAGTTCTCTATGCGCTTCCCACTCGGCTTCATGGCGCTGCTCGCCGTCAATAAGCGTCAAACGGCAGGTTGGGGTAGATGTATCGAGTAGCACTATCACCGCAGTTTCTCCACTATACTTTTACTTTTACTTCCAGCAGCACTAAATGTCAGTCGTCGCTCAGTTTCCGTAAGCGGCACTATCCGGATTCGCAGGTGATCGGCTGGCAGCACGCCCGACACGATGTCGGCCCACTCGATGACAGTCACTGTCGTATCATCCTGCTGGGCTTCCGCGAGTTCGTTCGCCAAAATACCCGGGTCGTCGAGCCGATAAAAATCATAATGCGCCAGCTTGAGGCCGCTTGGCGCCTCGTAGACCTGAGACAAGGTGTAGCTTGGGCTGGTAATCGCCTCTTCTATCTCCATGCCGATCGCTATCGCTTTCGTGAGCGTCGTTTTGCCTGCTCCGACATCACCCACCAACTCTATTACTTCGCCGCCTTTAAACGCCGCGCCCAGCCGGCTACCCACTTTAAAAAGCTCGTCTTCATTCTTCACCGTTATATCCATCTTGCTACTAGTATACATACCTTTTTGAAGAACTCTTACCTCTAGCGCTTTTTAGCTTCACCAAGTATAGTGGAGCGTAAGCATTATGCGTATTGTAGACGTTACTCTAGAGAAGTTGCTGCTTGAAAAAGAGCTGGCAACCAAAGAACAGTTAGCTACCCTCAAAAAAGAGGCGGTTGCTTCTGAGCAGTCACTGCAAGACGCCGTCATAAAAAGCCGGTTGGCGAACGAAGAAACGCTGGCGAAACTCTTCGCCGAGTATGCGCATATTCCCTACATTGAAATCGACCCAAAAAGCATTCCGGCTGAAATCCTCAACAAAATCCCTGAGCGCATCGCCAGGCAGTACAACGCCGTACTCTTTAAAGTCGACGAAGACGGCACGGCGCACCTTGCCATGGACGACCCCGATGATGTCCAGGCGGTCAGCTTTATCCAAAAAGAAATCGGCGAAAACTTAAAGCTCTACCTTGCTACGCACGAGAACATCCTGTCTGCCTTGCAGGGCTACCGCGGCGATGTCAGCCAGGAGCTAAGCAAAGTTATCGAAACCCAGGCGGACGAAGAGCTGAAGGTAGAGAAAATCACGGCAGAGGATGTAGCCGAGGATTCACCCGTCGCCCAAACAGTCAATCTACTGCTTGAATACGCTATTCGCAGTAGCGCCAGTGACATTCACATTGAGCCACGAGAAGAGTATGTGCAGGTGCGCTACCGTATTGATGGTG
>JAUIHN010000055.1 GCA_030432305.1 bacterium
AGACCGATGCTCTACCAACTGAGCTACACCCCTAGGCCAGCACCTGCATTAAGGCCCGTTCAATCAGCTTTCAATAGGCTTGGCTTACTTTTACGCCGATATCCAATCAATCAGGGCGTCCGCGGCGAGGTCCGCCGGCCTTTCATCGCCGCCGGCCCAGCGCTTGATAATATCCGCCGGATCCGTGACGTGCAGCTCAAACTCTTTTAGACTCATACGGTTTTCGTCCGATAAAAACGAGCCCGTGCCGACACAAAGCAGTATTTCATGCGTATTGTTGTCGTCGTGGTTTAGGTAGTGACCATCACTTGTCACAACGCACGGAATTGAAAGTTCTTTAGACAACTGCTCCAAGCCATCGTTGATTTTCGTCTGCACTTCCCACGCCGTCGGACTATCCGGATGGCCGTGATCCTGGAGCTCCAGGTAGTAGCGATCACCGAAGACAGACTTATACCACTCGGCGATGCGCTTCGCCTCCTCGTAATTTCCAACTCTTAGATTCTCCGCCAACTCACTACTCGCACAGCCACTTAGTATAATCAATCCTTCGCCGTACTCTTCAAGCAAATCGTGGTCGATTCGAGGCTTATAGTACATGCCCTCCAGACTCGCTTTGGTGGCCAGCATCATGAGATTCTTGTAGCCCGTGTTATTCATGGCGAGCATTGTCAAGTGATAACGCGCCTTGTCCTTGGCCGGATCGCGATCGAAACGAGAACGGGCCGCCACGTAACCTTCCATGCCAATGATGGGCTTCACGCCAGCATTTTTAGCTTCTTTATAAAATTCAATCGTACCCGACATCGTGCCGTGGTCGGTCACCGCCACCGCTTCCATGCCGAATGACGCCACCTTTTCCATAAGATCGGGCATCTTTGTCAGACCATCTAGCAAGCTGTGATGGGTGTGGTTGTGTAGGTGTACAAAATCAGATGAGCCCAGTTTCGTCTGAGTTTGTTTGGTAGTCTTTGTCTTGGCCCCCATACTCCATCTAGTGTAACAAAAACACCTGCCCGCCGAGAAGCAACTTTGCGTTGTAATATATAGCTTATGCTACGACTTCTCGTCGTTGTCCACTTCTGGCGCCGTCAGCAAACCGGCGATTAGTCCCGCCGTTGCTCCCGCGATGGCTCCAATAATAAACCGCCTTTTATTTATCATGGTTGTCGGTTTTTTTGGCTCTTTTATTGCTGCGTTTCATGACTTGGCCGAGCACACTCTTTGTCAGTGCCAATGGTAGCGCCGTTCGATTGAGCTTGTTCGCCGAATCTTCCAGTGCGTGCACAGCCCGTTCCGCGCTGGCAGTCGTAGATTTAATCTGCTTCGATATTTTTAAAATAATTACCAGTAGAACGATCGCCAAAACCAAAAATATTGCGAAAAGTATCGCCAGTGTATATACCAATAGTTGCGCCCAGTCCATGGCTTGATTATAACTTCTCTTTCAGATACTGCGCAAGTTGCTCGCCAAATTCAGGATGCCGGAGGCCGAAGTCGAAGGTTGTTTTGAGGTATTCCAGCGGGTTACCGGTGTCGTAAAACGTTGCATCTACTATCTCGCGAGCATAGTACGTATGACCATCATCAATCATCTGCTGCACCATTGGCTGGAAGGTAAATTCGCCTGTTTCGTGCGCGAGGATTGCCCTTTTGACATACTCAAGCAGTTCGGCTGGCAGCAGGTAGTTACTGACGCTAGCAAAATCAGAAGGCGCCTTTTCTTTACCTGGTTTTTCCATAATTGAGGAGATCTTAAGTGTGTTTTTGTCGATCGATTCACCGGCAGCGATGCCATATTGGCTGTATTCTTCATCTCGAATTACCGTCTTGCAGGCGAAGACGCCACCCTTATATTTTTCGTAGGCCGCAATCAGCTGCTTGGTTGAATTGGCCTCTGGCGAGAAGAAATCATCTGCCCACTTATAAATAAAAGGCTCATCTTTTTCAATTAAGTGCGCCGCACTTAGAAGCGGTGTAGCGTTGCCGTATGGACCCTTTTGCCGCACGTACACGAAGTTGGCGATCGACGCGAGCGAGCGGACAGCGTCAAGGTAAGGTTTCTTTTTCTTACCGCCAGCTTCAAGGTTGGCAACTAGATCCTGGCTTGGCTCATCGAAATGATCCTCAATCGCTCTTTTATTGCTGCTACCTACAATGATGATATCCTTGATGCCGGCCGCCACTAACTCCTCGACGACGTATTGGATAATTGGCTTATCAATCAGCGGTAACATTTCTTTTGGCATCGCCTTGGTCTGCGGCAAAAACCGAGTGCCGAAGCCAGCTGCCGGAATAATCGCTTTGGTTGGTTGTTTCATATGCTTACCCCCATTCTTACGTTTTCTGCGCATGACATATAAGCTGGAGCCTACACAGTCCAGCTCTTGTTTGTCTTTTTACATTACAACCTTTCTCGGATCAGTTTTTGTGCCAGAGCAGGGTTTGCCTGACCTTTTGAAAGCTTCATGATTTGCCCCACAAGATAGCCGATAGCTTTATCGTTGCCTGCGCGAATATCGTCGAGAGCTTTCTGGCTAGCTGGGTCGGCCATGACTTGTTCGACGACAGCTATAACCGCGCCTTCATCACTAATTTGCAGCAGATTTTTTTCCTCGGCGATTGCTCGTGGTTGTTTATCGCTTGTAAGCATAATGGCGAATATTTCTTTGGCAGACGTTGAGCTTATCTCGCTATTAGCGGCCATTTTAGCGAGCTCGGCATATGGCTCAGGGTCTGTGCCAATTACGCTGCTATCTGGCCGTTCGTCTCCTGCCGGAAATGCGCTTGAGAACCAGTGAGCCACTCGCCTGGCCTTTTCATCGCCGTAGTTTTCTTGAACTCCCGTCACGATATGGGCAAATACCTTTTCGTCCAGAAGTGCGTCCACCACGGAAATGTCGAGGTTAAGCGATTGCCATTTGGCGCGGTACTCTGGTGGCAACGTAGGAATACTACCTTGCACCTCGTCAATAAACCCTTGGCTGAGCACAACCGGCGGAATATCCGGGTCGGGCATGTAACGATAATCCTGCGCTTCTTCCTTCGAGCGTTGGCTCAACGTTTTTTGCTTGGCGTCGTCCCAGCCGCGCGTTTCCTGGATGATTTTTTCGCCCTTTTCGATGAGTTCAGCTTGCCGTTTGGCTTCGTACTCAACGGCGCGCTCAATGCTTCTAAACGAATTAAGATTCTTGATTTCTGTCCTGGTGCCAAGCGTGTCCGAGCCAACCGGAGCAATCGAAACGTTGACATCAAAGCGCATATTGCCGTGATACAAGTCGCCATTCGTAACGCCAGCAAATACCATCAGCCGATGCAGTTCGGCGGCGTAAGCTTTGGCTTCGGTCGCAGAATGAATATCCGGCAGAGAAACAATTTCGATAAGTGGCGTGCCGGCACGATTCAAGTCAACCAAGCTGTACTCGCCGTGATGCGTCAGCTTGCCGGCATCTTCCTCGAGATGGGCGTGGTGGATGCGAACTTTTGTCGTGGCACCATCTTCCAGCGGCACGTCGACAAACCCGCCAACAATAATCGGCTGGTACATTTGGGTTGTCTGGTACCCCTTTGGTAGGTCTGGATAAAAATAGTGCTTCCTATCAAATCTACTTTCGTGTGCCACTTCAGCGTTCAGCGCCCTAGCGGCTTTTACGGCCAACACTACAGCTTCTTTGTTGAGCACTGGCAGCATGCCTGGCAGTGCAAAATCAATTGAGCTCACCACGCTGTTTGGGTCTTTGTCTCTAGCGTCGTTATCGGCTCGGCTAAACAGTTTTGTGACTGTCGCCAGTTGCACGTGACACTCAATGCCAATAGTAATATCGTATTTTTCCACCTAGATTGCCCCCATATCTTTAAGGGCTTTTTTAAAGCCAGCCAATGCTCTCCTAGCCGCATCGTAGCTCACTTTTACATCAGCCTCGTGAACAATCTGGTTTCTGAGTTTATGTGATGTCCAGACGGCGTTTCGATCAGACCAGCTCTCTTTGGCGGTTTTGAGTCGCTCGCCCATCGTGTCGCCTTTGACGCCACTTTCTTTCATAGCAATATCGAGTAATTTATCTGCCTCAATAACCGCAAACTGGCAGCG
>JAUIHN010000056.1 GCA_030432305.1 bacterium
AGGCCTTCAATCGGGCAGGGGTGCCCAACCACGGAAAGCGACGACGCGAAGGGCCCAAGACCACCACTCAGTGGCAGATCGAGGCGCCCGATACGGTCGAGAAGCTGGCGACCAGCGTCAGGATGATCCGGAGGGACCCCCTGGTCCGTGAGGGTGAATTTGCAGGCCTGTTCCCCTATGGAGGTCCTCTCCGCAGGACTCCACAAAACAAGGTAAAGGCCCGCTGCGCCCAACTCGGCCGGGAAGCGCTTCTGCTCGTCATCAAGGAGATGCGTGCAGACGGCGAGATCTGGTACCGAGACGGTCGCTGGCACGTGTGCGAACCCGCCATCAAGGCGTACCGCGAACAGCGCCACTGTCCCGGCAAGCCGACGGTCCGCCGTCAGCAAGGCCGACGCATGGCCGCCTAGAAGGTGCGCTCCTGAACTACGGATGGGAATAACCACATCACGGTGACCCTACCTGAAAAAGGAGCCGTCCCCCGCTCATAGCGGGGGACCTTTCTTTTTTACAAATTAGCTACATCTTAGAAGGAATTTCAATTCCGAGAAGGTCAAGGCCATGAGTCAATACCTGGTGCGCCTTGGCAAGTACACCCAGACGCGCCTGCTTCGTCGACTCATCAACATCGCCCATAGCCACTGGTGTCGCTTCGTAGTAACGATTGAGCTCACGGGCTAGTTCGTATACGTACGTCGCAATACGGTGCGGCTCGAGATGTTCGGCTGCGCGGCGAACGACATCAGGGTATTCAAGCAGTTGTGCGATAACCGCCTTCTCCGGCTCATAGTCATAGCCCTCCTGCAACGCGACACCTTGACCATGCTCAGATAAAATACGTGCGACGCGCACTCCGGCATACTGCACATAAGGACCACTAAAGCCCTTAAGCGCAAAGATGGTATCCCAATCGAATAAAATATCTGTTCGGCGATCGGCCATAAAGTCACTAAATTTGATTGCACCGAGGGAAATCTTCTTCACATCCTCTTCGGAAACGTCGCGGCCTTCAACTACAGCGCGAGCGCGCTCTTCGGCCTGATCGAGTAGCTCCTCCATGAGCACGACACCCTTACGGCTGCTCATCTTCCCTACTGTACCGTCCTCGTTTCGCTGATTAATAAAGCCAAACCATAGGTGTGTTAAGTCGGCAGTGATACCGAGCTTTTTCGCCATTGCGAACAACTGAGAAAAGTAGAATTGTTGCTCAGAACCAACCGAATACACGACCTTGTGCGGGCGCCATTCGCGCTCTCGATACAAGATTGTGGCGAGATCGGTCGTTGCATACAGCGCCGCACCATTACTTTTTTGTACGAGTAGCGGCACATCAAAACCATAATCATCAAGCGGCACGATGACTGAACCGTCTTCATTCTGCACAGCAATACCCGAACCGAGCAACTTATTTACTGCGTCTTTTCCGCGCGGCGCGAAAAACGCCTCGCCTAGTTCGTGGTCGGTTGAGATCTTGAGTCGATCCATAACACCGTGAATGTGAGCTAGCGATATCTCGTTAAAGCGCTTACTGTATGCCTTCGCCTCCTCGTCGCCATTCTCGAATTTCAACAGCCAAGACTGCACTTCATCGGCCAAAGCAGACTCACCGCGAGCTTCTTCATCCTTCAATGCCTGACGGGTCTCGATGTACACGCGACCCAGCTCATACACGCCGTCTTTAGCTAGCGCCTCATCGCTAGAAAAGTGCGTGAATCCCGTAATCCAAATACCGAGTGGCGCACCGTAATCTCCAAGATGATTGTCGGTGATAACATTCCAGCCAGTTGCACGCAACAATTGACGCGCAGCCCAACCCTGGTTTCCTGAACGCAAGTGACCAACACTATACGGCTTCGCCATATTTGGACTTGGATACTCGACGACTGCTGTCTTTCCCGCTCCGTCATCAGAAGAGCCATATGTATCGCTCCATAGCGACTGAATCTCCTCTGCGAGTGTGCGGCCAGACATACGAATATTAATAAACCCTGGTCCGGCAACCTCGGCGCTCGCTACCGCTGACTGTTCTTTCAGTTTTTCAGCGATTGCCGTTGCGACCTCGCGTGGATTTTTCTGTAAACGCCCAGCAAGCTGCAGAGCGACATTTGACGCGTAATCACCAAACTCTGGGTCTGGGCGCGTTAACGCAATATCGACATCAACGTCGAAAAGATCTTTGACTATATGTGCAATTATTTCTTCCATTGCTCTATATTATACAGCACCAGAGGTAGACCGGGCTGCTTTCGCCGCACGGATCAGGCCAACGAACAGTGGATGCGCACGATGCGGACGGCTACGGAACTCTGGGTGCGCCTGTGTCGCGACATAATATGGATGCTCCTTAGCCTCGACATACTCTACTAGCTTACCGTCAGGAGACGCACCACTCAAAGAAAGACCACCGGCGGTAATCTTATCCGCAAAAGCCTGGTTCACCTCGTAGCGATGTCGATGTCGCTCAACAACCTCGGCGCTGCTATACAAATCAGCAACGCGCGAGCCCGGCTTCAGTCGTGCAGTGTAATCGCCCAGGCGAAGCGTTCCACCAGTAGACTCCTTACCCTCCTGACCCGACATAATATAGACGACATCCTCTTCGGTAGACTCGTCGAACTCGGCGCTATTTGCCGCCGCAAGACCCGCACGACGAGCCGATGCGATAACCGCAACCTGAAGCCCAAGACACAGACCGAGATACGGAACATTCTGCTTAAAGGCATAGTCGGCCGCAGCAATCTTTCCTTCTGCGCCGCGAGTACCAAACCCGCCCGGCACTAAAATGCCGTCAACCGAAGAAAACTCCTTTTCTCCCGCATTTTCGGCATCAACCCAGCGAATATCCAGACCCACCTTTTCTTGCCACGCCGCAGCACGAAGCGCCTCTAATACCGATAAGTACGTATCCTCGTTGTCTAGGTATTTCGCAATAAGGCCAATAGATACCGTCTGCGAATACTCCTCAGCCTGGCTTTTTGCGATATCGCGCCAGGCAGTAAGATCTGGTGCGCCGGTAATTCCAGTAAAACGCTCGAGCACCTTATTAATACCACTTGCAGCAATGGTCAGCGGCACCTCGTACACAGTCGACGCGTTCGGCAACAAAACGACGCCGTCTTTTGGAACGCCGCCGAAGCGCGCGATCTTTTGCGCGATCTCTTGTGGCGCCGGGTCATCAGTACGCACAACCACACAGTCCGGCACAATACCAAACCCGCGCAAGTCATTCAACGCATTCTGTGCGGGCTTTGATTTAAATTCTTTACTCGTCTGAATAAATGGCACATATACTACATGTACGTACAAACAATTCTCACGGCCAACCCGGGCAGCAAAATCACGAATCGCCTCAACGAAGCTTAGCCCCTCGTAGTCCCCCACCGTACCGCCAATTTCAACAATATGGATGTCGGAGTCATCGGCAGCGTCAACGATCGCCTCCTCTATGGCGTTTGTCAGGTGCGGCACGAGCTGTACCGTCTGCCCGCCGAATTTACCTGCGCGCTCATCAGCGATAAGCTGACTCAGCAGCCGCCCCGAAAGCGTCGCGTTCTTCTGCGTTAACTCGATATCAAGAAAGCGCTCATAATGACCCAAATCAAGGTCAGTCTCGGCGCCATCCTTTGTCACGAAACACTCACCGTGCTCCGCAGGATTAAGCAAACCCGCATCTACATTAAGATACGGGTCGCATTTTTGAATTGAAACGGCAAGACCTTTGGCCTGCAAGACGGCAGAGTCTACAGAATTCCTCTTTCCAGACAGGAAACCGATTTTAAATCTGATAAGCTGGCCGCTGTTTTTGATGAGGCAAAAAGCTTTCTTCTCAATGAGCAAGTAGATGTTTTAATAAGTGATTTAAATATGCCTCGATCATCAGGGATTGAATTGGCGATTTTTTTAAGGGAACACTGTGTTTTGACCCCTTAAAAGACCAGACATGATTACGAAGAATTTTTTGTAATTATGGAAATGGGAAAGAAGTACACTTCGGCTGAGAAATTAGCCATCAT
>JAUIHN010000057.1 GCA_030432305.1 bacterium
GCCAGCAAACTACGCGTCGAAGTCGAAACTCGTTGAGGGCGATATGCTCAAACTCACGATCGCGGATGACGGTAGCTTTATTTATAAACAGATCGACCCGGTAGAGCGTACGCAAATTATCGGTACGCTTGTGCAGCATGACGGCGCTTACTACGTGGAGGCAAACGGCCGCGAATACCGGATTCTACTAGCCAGCGTGACCTACTTCCGTATCAAGGTAGGTGACCAGGTAACCATCATCGTACCGACCAACAACCAAGACGCCACCTGGGCGGCGGTTGAAGCGGCACTCTGATCTAGGAGGGGTTTACCCCTCCGTTTCGTATTCGAAATGAATTCGAATGCTCACCCCTCCCCCTAAAGCTCGCTCTTACGAGCTCGTGTTGAGCTTCTCTCTTCTTGGCTAGAAATAAAACCTCAATGGATCCGGATTTTATTTTGTACATATTTGATTATTGTCATTAATTATGTTATGATAAAATTATAGGCACGTGCCAGTGGGTGACGGGTTGTTGCCTGTGTTCTTTTTCAAGATTGGAGACCAGGATGAAGCGGCGAATCGCTACGATCCCGGTTGATCCACGGCAGAAGTGGGTTGACCTTTTCTTAGTGAACAACCCCTGGTGGTTCGCTATCAATATACTGTTCGGCATTCTCACGGCCGCCACGTGCTCAGAGTACTTCTTGTACGTCGGGGGTGTCTCATTTCTCTTACACTGTCACGCACTCTTTGGGTGTATGGCGGTTACACGAGATATCAACCTCAGACTTGAGGACTATCTCGAGACGAGGGGATTGACTGAGCTCCGGTCGATCGGCGGCGGCTGCTTTTTCGCGAAGTATAACGACGAACGCGTGAAAGGAGAGTTCATCAGAAAAAACCCGCAATGGGTCAATGTCTGGATTCAATCCATTCCGTAACCCCACCCCTCCCGCATGCAGAAGCCCCACCTTCTCGCGGTCGAGAGGTGGGGTTTTTGCTTTTTTATGAGGTTTTAAACAGAATATCAACACGCCTAAAAGTACAACGCCGCTCATAGCTGACATGTCGTACAATAGTTAGCAATAGGATAAGGTATGAGTAAAGCGTTTTATCGGAAATACCGAAGTAAATCACTTGGTGAGGTGGTGGGGCAGAGCCACATTACTGATATTCTTTCGCGTTCCTTGAAGGAAGACAAGGTGGCACACGCCTATCTTTTCACTGGGCCACGCGGCGTGGGCAAAACCAGCATCGCCCGTATATTGGCGCATGAAATAAATGGCCTTCCGTATCAGGAGGACGCGTCACATCTCGACATCATCGAGATTGATGCCGCCAGCAACAACGGCGTCGAAGACATTCGCGAGCTCCGCGAACGCGTGCAGTTGGCGCCGGTTTCTGCCCGCAAAAAGGTCTACATCGTAGACGAAGTTCATATGCTTTCTAAGGCTGCTTTTAACGCTCTCCTAAAAACACTTGAGGAGCCGCCAGCACACGTGGTGTTTATCCTGGCGACGACCGACGCCGACAAACTGCCCGATACTATCGTCAGCCGAACGCAGCGTTTCAACTTCCGTACAATTTCGGCCGATAAAGTAGCGAAGCATCTCGGCTGGATCGCCGAGCAAGAAGGCTTTTTGGTGGAGCCAGAAGCACTGCAGCTTATCGCCCTACACGGCGAAGGTAGCTTTCGCGATAGCATCGGCCTGCTCGACCAACTACATAGCGCCGCGGATAGTAAAAAAGGAGTCACCAAAGAACTCGTCGAAGCATTTCTAGGTTTGCCGCCGCTTGAGCTTGTCGACAAACTGCTCACGGCGTACGAAGCAGGAAATCTAAAAACAATCATCGCACTTTTGGAAGAGGCCGAAGCTACAGGCGCGCAGCCTGGTGTCATGGCCGCCGAGTTGATTCGTGCTATTCGCGCGAGGCTCGGGGACAAACCGCAGCTAGTGCCGCTTTTGGATTCGCTGCTCGAGGTAGCACGCTCGTCCCGCCCAGATATTAAGTTGTTAACCGTATTGGCCGCTTCAGCTCAGGCGACAACTGCAGCGCCAGAGCCCGGCACCGAGAAGCCAAAATCAGCCGCACTGCTCTCGACCGCTCCAAGTGTCAGCGCTCCAGCGAAAAAGGAACCGAAAAGTACAACGAAAGCTACAGAAAAAGACAACGAATCCCCGAAACCACCAACTTCCGTCCAGAAAACCGCCTTCGACTGGAGCAAGGCTCTCGGCCATGTCCAGACTAACGACATCGCTCTTTATTCGGTGCTTTCCAAATGCACGCCGAGTTATGATGGCGAAACGCTGCGGCTCTACGCTGGCAACGCGTTCTACAAGAAAAAGCTTGACACCGCCCGTTACCGCGCACAGCTAATGACCGCACTAGAAACGCTTGGTATGACCGACCTCACACTCGAAACCGTTGGCACGCCACCGCCACCACAGGATGCCATGGCGGCATCAGTAGCTGCTATTATGGGGGGCGGAGAAGAATACGCCATGGAAGAGACGGAGGAGAAGAAATAATGGCCGCAAAAGACGTTCCAGCCGGCAAAGTACCGCCACAAAGCCTCGACGCCGAAATGAGCCTGCTTGGCGCAATTCTTATTGACGAAGAAGTGTTAGCCGATATTTCTGAGCACGTCAGCACCAAAGATTTTTACGACAAGCGCCACGCCACGATTTTTACTGCCATGATGCGTCTTTTTGAACACCATAAGCCAGTAGACCTGCTGACACTGACCGACGAGCTTAAGAAGAAAAAGGAACTCGACGCCATCGGCGGCATGGCCTATTTGACCGAGCTAACAAATTACGTGCCGACCGCAGCGCACGCCACTGCCTACGCCGAAATTGTCGGTGGTAAAGCCATGCGCCGGAGGCTGATAAAAGCCAGTGGCGATATTACCGAGCTTGGCTACGACGAGGAGACCGATATCCAGGAACTGCTCGAGAAGGCCGAGGCCGAGCTATTTAGTGTCAGCGACCAATCTTTAAAACAAGATCTGACGAGCCTCGAGACGATTCTGACGGACAGCTTTGATCGCATGGAAGAGCTGCACAGGAATAAGGGTGCGCTTCGCGGCATCCGTACCGGTTGGCGTGATCTCGACAACATGACGGCCGGATTGCAGCGCTCCGACCTCGTGGTGCTTGCCGCTCGCCCGGCTATGGGTAAGGCTCAACCACTTGACGCCAAGGTGCTGACCGAATCCGGCTGGAAGCCAATGGGTGATATTGCCGTTGGAGAAAACCTTACTTCGATTGACGGCAAGGAATCAGTTGTTACTGGTGTGTTTCCTCAAGGAGTTGAACAGGTATACCGCGTCACCTTTAGCGATGGTCGCACTACAGAATGTTCAGGTAATCACCTCTGGAAGGTTCACTACCGAAGCTGGCAAGAACCACGCACTCTAACCACAGACGAGATTATTGTACTGCTGGAACGTAAGCGCTACCAAAAACGACTTTGGATCGACTTACCTAATGGCAATTTCGGAGCAGACAAAGACTTACCTATTTCAGGCTGGGTGCTCGGCCTACTGTTAGCCGAAGGTGATCTGACAAACATGAAGGTTTCATCTGGTGATCAAGAGATTCTCGAAAAATTACAACAGGAGCTTGGTCCAACATATGCGTTGAACCGTATCAACCGCTACGATTACCGTATTGTCATGACAGAGGATAGTCGAGTTCGAGGATCACGCCAGCCTGTCCCGCTCCGTGGGGCGCTGAGAGAGCTCGGGCTTAAAGAGACACATAGCTATGACAAGTTCATACCTGAAGCATATAAGCACGCCTCAAGAGACAGCCGTGTCGCCGTTCTTCAGGGTCTACTAGACGGCGATGGCTGGGTTGAACGACATAAATCGGTTCGTTTTACCTCGTGCAGCGAACAGCTTGCCGACGACGTTATTGACCTAGTGCGTTCGATTGGCGGCTGGGCAAGTAAACGCTCGAAAACAACTCACTATACCACCGGTGGCGAACG
>JAUIHN010000005.1 GCA_030432305.1 bacterium
GCCGGTTGCGAAGACCACCGCCAAGGCTAACGAAGAGAAGGAGACCATGTAATGGGGCAGAAGGTAAACCCGATTGCATTCCGTTTGCAAGTTACCAAAAACTGGAACTCGCGCTGGTTTGCAGATAAGAAAAATTTTGCCAAATGGCTAAAAGAAGACGTCGAAATTCGCGAGCTTATCGAAAAGAAATTCGCCTCTCGACCAACCATTGACCGTATCGAGATTGAGCGCTCTGCCAACTTGATTACCGTCACTATTCACACTGCCAAAGCCGGTGTAGTAATTGGTCGTGGCGGTGCCGGTGTGGCTGAGCTCAAGACGCAGCTTGAGAAGATTGCCAGCCTGCCGGTTCGTATCAATATCGAAGAAGTTCGTCGCCCTGAACTTTCAGCTAAGCTCGTGGCTGAGAATATCGCTCACCAGCTTGAACGACGTATTAATTTCCGTCGTGCTACTAAATCAACGGCGCAAAGCACTATGAATGCTGGCGCTAAAGGTATCCGTATCGAGGTGGGTGGCCGACTAAATAACGCCGAAATGGCGCGCCGCGAAAAGGTAATCGAAGGCTCCGTGCCGCTTCACACGCTGCGTGCGGACATCGACTTTCATGTAGCTCGCGCTAAGACACCAGCCGGTATCATCGGTGTGAAGGTGTGGATCTACAAGGGTGAGAGGAGTGAAGCGTAATGTTACTTCCGAAGAAAACCAAGTACCGAAAAGTGCGAAAAGGCAAGAACGACGGCGTCGCTACTCGCGGCCACTACATTGCGTTTGGTGACTACGGTCTTCAGGCGATGGGTAACGAGCGCATTACATCCCGACAGATTGAGTCAGCCCGTACTACCATGTCTCGTTACATCAAGCGTGGCGGTAAAATCTGGATTCGTATTTTCCCGCACACCCCTGTAACTCGTAAACCTCAGGATGTCAAAATGGGTAGCGGCAAGGGTAACCCGGAGTTTTTCGTAGCTAAGGTGAAAGCCGGTACGGTTATGTTTGAACTCCAAGGCGTCGACGAAGCAACTGCTCGTGAGGCGATGCGCCTGGCCGGACACAAGCTACCGGTTAAGACGAAATTCGTTACTCGGGAGGTAAATTAATATGGCTAAAGCGAAGAAAGAGGCGGTTGTGAGCGAAAAAACTCCGAAGCAACTCGAGACACTGCTCGCTACCAAGCAAGCCGACCTTTTGGGATACAAAAAAGGCCTCGCGGCTGGCGAACTAAAGAATCCAAATGTTATTTCAGCCACTAAGCGTGACATCGCTCGTATTAAAACTGCATTAGCAGGCAAGGAAGGAGACAAGTAGATGGCAGCAAAAACCCTAACTGGTACCGTCACCTCCGATGCCAGCGATAAAACTATCACCGTGACGGTCACAAGTCGCGAGACACACCCGATTTACCGCAAGCAATATACGGTAACTCGCAAGTATGCGGCTCACGATGAAAAGAATGAAGCCAAGCAAGGTGACCTCGTGAGTATCGTGGCGACTCGTCCGGTTTCAAGGCGCAAGAGCTTCACGCTTGATCAGGTGCTCGAGAAAGCTCGCGGCACGATTGAGCTAAAAGACGACATGCCAACAAGTCAGACCGAGGGGGAGGCGTAAGCTATGATTCAGCAAGAAAGCCGGCTTACTGTCACCGACAATTCCGGAGCAAAGGAAATCCTTTGTATCCGAGTGCTCGGTGGTACACGTAGGCGTTACGCTCGTGTTGGCGATATTATTGTTGCCAGCGTCAAAGACGCCAACCCAACCGGCGCTACCAAGAAAAAATCAGTCGTCAAGGCCGTCGTGGTACGCACACGCAACCCGATTCGCCGCAAAGACGGCTCAACTATCGCCTTCGACGACAATGCCGCAGTCATTATTAACGATGACAAAACACCGCGCGCGACCCGCGTCTTTGGCCCAGTGCCACGCGAACTTCGCGAGCTTGGCTACAACAAAATCATCAGCCTAGCGCCGGAGGTACTCTAGTATGCCAGCACGTATCAAAAAAGGCGACACAGTCAGAATCATTTCTGGCGACCACAAAGGCACGACAGCGACCGTTGAGGCCGTGCTCGTCAAGAAAAACGCTGCACTGCTTGAAGGTATCGGAGTGTCGACGCGCCAGATGAAGCCAAGCCGACTCAATCCAATGGGCGGCAGTAAAGATGTTCATACACCAATTCCGCTTTCCAAGCTAGCACCTGCCACTAAGGCGACCAAGAAGCCAGCTAAAGCGGCTAAGACAACTAAGAAAACCAAGGAGACCAAGTAATGGCCAAAGCTACTACTCCCGCTACCCAGCGGAACACCGCTCCTCGCTTGAAAGCTTTGTATAACGACACCGTCGTAAAAGAACTCCAAGCCGAACTCGGTCTCGAGAATGTGCACCAGGTGCCAAAGCTCGAGAAAATCACCGTAAGCGTAGGAATTGGTAAACATAAAGACGACAAAAGATACTACGAAACTGTCAAAAACACACTGGCAAAAATCACCGGCCAGGCACCGATTGACCGCATGGCCAAGAAATCGATTGCCACGTTCAAGATTCGTGCCGGTATGAACCGTGTTGGCGTCAGCGTGACGCTTAGGGGCGCTCACATGTACGAATTTCTTGACCGACTTACCAATGTGGCGCTGCCTCGTGTGCGCGACTTTCACGGCGTGGGACCAAAGTTTGATAAAAGCGGCAATTACAATCTTGGCATCGCAGACCAGTCTATTTTCCCAGAGCTTACTTTTGAAGAGACGCAAGTGATGCACGGCCTACAGGTCACGTTTACTATCGAAAACGGTAGCGCTGATTCGTCACGTAAATTGCTAGAGAAATTTGGGATACCATTCGTGAGACAAGGAGGAGATCGCTAGATGGCTAAGAAATCAATGATTGCACGCGACCTAAAGCGTCAGAAGATGATTCAAAAGTACGCGGCGAAACGCCAAGAGCTGAAAGAAATGGGTGACCAAGAAGGTCTGGCGAAGCTGCCGCGAAACAGCAGTCCAACTCGTTGGAAGAACCGCGACCAACTCGACGGTCGACCACGGGCCTACATGCGTCGTTTCGGCATTAGTCGTATTAACTTCCGTAATCGAGCCAGCAATGGCGATATTCCGGGCGTAACAAAGAGTAGCTGGTAAGGAGAGAGGAAAGAATATGTCATTACAATCGACTGACCCAATAGCGGATCTTTTAACTCGTATCCGCAACGCTGCCGCTGTCGGCCATAGCGAAATCCGAGTGCCTGCCAGCAAGCTAAAGATAACTGTCGCTAAGCAGCTTCAGGCTGCCGGCTACTTGGCTGATGTTCAGGTGGAGAACGCCAAGCCACGAGATGTATTGGTAATCACCATCAATCACCCGGGTGAAAACAGCACAATTAATGAAATCGCCAGGGTTTCAACACCAGGACGTCGCGTCTACGTGGGTGTTAACGACATCCCGAAGGTCAAAAGTGGCCGTGGTATGGTGCTCGTCAGCACCTCAAAGGGTGTTATCACTGGCGACGAAGCCAAAAAGCAGCGCCTCGGCGGCGAACTGCTGCTAAAAGTCTACTAATATAAGGCTGAGCCTAAAGCACTCTTCCAGAACGGGAGGGTGTTTTATATTGCCAAAAATACATAATAATGCTATAATACTATTATAAGAAGAATAGTTGTATGTATAGTGCGCTACTAAATTCACTAAAGCAATGGAATAAGGCGAATGATCGCCACACCAAGCTGCAGCATGTCTATGCCGTGTCTGCCATTGCGCTTTTGGTGGTTGCCGGTCTGGTCGGCCTGGTGAACTTTGATCTCGGCCAGACGCTCATGACTACATCATTTATGCTTGCAGCTATATTTTTCGTGAATGCCATCGCCTGGGCGCTGGTAGACGCCTTTATTATCCCTCATCTTACAAAACGCTCCAATAAGCGCTAAGAGCCAGACTTGAAACTATAGCTCGACCTTTAGTTTTACGCCTGTCTCCTTGGCAATTTGCTTGATAGCCTCGGTAAGTTTATCGACGTGATTGTTGAGAAAAATTGACTCGCTGTGGTAATCGCGCACCTGTGCAGATAGCTCACCCAGAACACCGCCAATATCATCGCTTCTATGGCTAGCTTGGTCAAAGCGCTCATTCATCTCGGTGCGCATTTCCTGGACAAAACTAAATAGTTTTGTGAACTGATCTTCACTCATGCACTCATTGTAGCATGTCACTTGTGTTCTCATCGCTGCAGGCGTATAGTAGAACCTGATTTCAGGGAAAAACAGACATGACGCTAGACCTCACATCAACACTTGCATTATTTATGCTTATTGCGCTCTCGACCGGTGTGTATTTTTTCGCCAAGCGGCTGAATGTGCAGTACACAGTGCTTTTGGTGCTGTTTGGTATTTTGCTCGTCCCGATCGTTAATGTGCCATATCTCAACACCGTGTTTGGTTTTTTGGGCGACATGGTGCTTACGCCCGAGTTGCTGTTTTACATTTTTCTACCTATTTTGATTTTCGAATCGGCGTTTAATATCAATATCCGGCGCATGCTCGATAGCTCATGGTCGATAGTACTGCTTTCGATAGTAGGGGTGTTTGTCTCTACGTCACTTATAGGTGCTTTACTGTACCTTACGCTACCGCTTATCGGTATACAAATGCCGCTCACTATCGCACTTCTTTTTGGGGCAGCCATATCGATGACCGATCCGGTAGCCGTGCTTTCGCTCTTTAAAGAGTTTGGCGTACCAAAGCGTCTTACGATGATATTCGAAGGCGAAAGTCTACTCAACGACGGTACTGGCGTGGCGCTTTTTTTGGTGCTGCTCGGCGTTGCCACTAATGGCTTTAATGGCGTCGAGACGGTTGTTGGCGGCGGCGTAGAGTTGTTCTTGATGATTACGCTCGGGGTGCTATTTGGCCTCTTCGTGGCCACTATTTTTTCAAGGGTACTGCGGCTTACCAAGTCGAACGAATTCGCCACGGTTACGCTCCTTTTGATATCTGCGCATATCGTCTTCATTCTGACAGAAGCTATCAATCACACCGGCTATATACATGTGTCGTCAATCATCGCGACGACCGTAGCTGGGCTGTTTCTTGGTAATTATTCAAGGCACTTACTCGAGCCGCGAGTTGATGGCTATCTCACGAAGCTCATCGAGCACATGGCGTTTGTGGTGAACTCGCTGGTGTTCATCATGGCAGGGTTGCTATTTGCCAGCTCCGGCATCGATATTCGTGATTTGTGGCTGCCGATTCTCGTCACGGTGCTGGTGGTGGCCTTCGCACGCGCCTTCGCAGTGTATAGCGTGTTGCTGCCGCTAAGCCTGACTAAGCTGGAAGCGCCGATTCCGTCTACCTGGCGTAAACTCCTGGCGTGGGGAAGCGTACGCGGTGCCTTGTCGATTATAATTATCACCGTTATTCCGGCGGATTTCGTGCCGGCTGGTTGGGAATATAGTCACTCGCCGCGCGATCTTTTGCTGGCTCTCACGATTGGTTGTATTTTGGCCACGCTATTTATTAAGGTGCCGCTGATGAAACCAATTGTCCGGCGGTATCATATAGACGACCCGGAACCGCTGGAACAAGCGCACGAGATTGACCTTGGCCTGTACTATCTGATGACCGAACGCTCACGACTAGTCATGCACAAACTAAAAGGCTTTGTGGCAGCAGAGGATTTTGAGCGACTCAAACACCAGGTAAAGAGCAAAATAAACCAGCTCGAAAACGAGCGCGTAGCGCTGGTGGAGAAACACGGCCGCAAAGTGTTTGACCAGTCGCTCCACCTGGCGATGATTCACGTCGAGATAACAACGCTTAAGCGGCTGTATGTAAATAATGAAGTGAGCGAGCGCACCTTCCGTAAGATTCATAGTAAACTGACGCTTCAGACCGAGAAAATCGAGTATGCTCAGCACGAAGAAATCGACCCGAGCATGTACACCGACCGTAAAGACGTATTCGACCAGCTGATGAATTTTATGCAGAGTATTTTCGAGCGCCGCGGCGACAAAGAAGACAGACTGGAAGAAAAACTGCAGTACTACCGCGCGCAGATGATTATGGCGCGTAAAGCTGTGCAGGCTATCAGCGATATGCAAACAGAACACAGCGCGCCCGTGTTCCTCGAGGAGTCATATGATAAGGTAGTGAGCCGCTACGAGCGTTACCGCGAGCAAGCCGGGCGAAAGGCTGACGAACTGTTGGCGGCGCATCCAGAAGAACTTGCGCCGTATCTAGCTGATCTCGCACAGCGCTCGCTAACCTCATCCGGTCAGCGCGCTCTAGCGTATCTTGAATACAATGGCCTTATAGACGAGCACGCCGAGAAGGCGATTGTGGCGAGCTATAACGGCTAGATGGTTAGTGTCTGTGTTTAGTAACTAAGTAACAAAAGCCTTGCCGATGGCGGTCGTTGTAATAAAGTATAAGCGTATTGTCTTTGTATCTGTACTAGCGTAATTGCTCAGGGTCTGACCCTGAGCAAAGTGGCTGAGCTGGGTAAGTATAGGGTGGTGTAGGTTAGGAACAAAAAACAACCTTGGCTAAAGGTTGTTTTGGATAATTTCACGGGTTGTGACAAGCAGACAAAAAGTGTGCCACGTGAGCTGGAATCCAAACGGATCCCAGCCCACGCACGACGGAACCGAGCTAGAGGGGCGGCAATGGCCGCCCCATCAGATCGGCGAGGCGACGAGTGTCCTCGACCGGGCAGCCGCCCGGTAGAAGCGTCGCGATTGGGGTCCCGTTGACGATGATCGTCAACGGCGGCGGCGACGAGAATTGCGCGGCGAAGTGCCTCGCATCCCTCACAATGTGCTCAGGGCAGTCGTTTGCCCCGAAGCGCATTTCCCCTGGTGTTGCGCCGGGCGCCGTCGGGGAGTAGACCCCCGCGACGTTGCTCGGTGTCGTCGGAACTCTTTCCCCTGGTACCTGTAGCATAGCGCTACTCCCTTTGCTATCACCTTGCTAGGATTGCTCATCACGCGACGAGCTAGCACTTTCGTGCACAAGGTGAACTGGTGAGACATTCTTCAGGAACGCCCCTTCAGCTCACCTTGTACTGTCTGCTTGTCAATGTTCTCCTCTAGAGCCGGGCTCGATAAAGGAATACGTATACATTAGCATAAAACGTAATATAAGTCAATAGTCTAGACTTCAAAAAGTAGCCAAAAACAAAAGACCGCATTTATGCTTATCAGTAGTATAGCAGGTTGTATTACGAAGGCAAGTGTGGTACTATTTTATGGATATAAAGCATGCGAGTGGAGCCGAGGAATGGTTCTGCGCTAGCCATGAGCCCATAGGGTTCGTGTGTCGAGCACCGAAGTCTTACGCCGCTTCACTCGCTTACAATAAAGAAAGGTAAGTATGAGTCGAATCGGAAAACTACCGCTTGAAGTACCATCTGGTGTGACAATCACGGTCGATTCAGATGTTATCACAGTCAAGGGCGCCAAAGGCGAACTGACTGTCCCGCATCTGAGCGACGTGACTGTGAAGCTGGAAGACAACCAAGCCATCGTCACCCGTAACAACGAGGGGCGCACCGCTCGCGCGCAACACGGTTTGCAGCGTGCACTACTAAATAACGCCGTACAGGGCATTACCAAAGGCTTCGAAAAGAAGCTTGAGGTCAATGGTGTCGGCTTTCGTGTTTCAGGCGGTGGCCAAAAGCTCGAAATGGCGCTTGGCTTTTCGCATCCTGTGAAGTTTGAAGCACCGACCGGAGTGACGCTCACCGTCAACAAAATGGAGATTACCGTGGCTGGCATCGACAAACAGCAAGTCGGCCAAGTCGCGGCGGACATTCGCGCACTGAAGAAGCCTGAGCCGTACAAGGGCAAGGGTATTAAATATGCTGATGAAGTCATACTTCGCAAGGCAGGAAAGACAGGTAAGTAAGTATGAGCGACGTAGCTAAAAAACTACAGAATCAAGCACTGCGCAAGAATCGCGTGCGTAGCCGCGTAAGTGGTACTGCCGAGCGACCACGTCTGAGCGTAACGATTAGCAACATGCACGTGAGTGCTCAGGTGATTGACGACGAAAAAGGTCACACACTGGCAGCCAGCACGACGGTCGGCACTAAAAGTACCGGCACGATGACTGAACGCGCTGCAACTATCGGCACTGATATCGCCAAGAAAGCTAAGAAAGCAAATATTAAAACCGTTGTGTTTGATCGCAATGGTCGACAGTATGGACCGCGGCTGAGTGCCCTCGCCGATGCTGCTCGTAACGAAGGTTTGGAGTTTTAAGTATGCCAGAGACAAAATCTACTACTGAACGAGCTCCTCGGTCTCCTCGCCGCCGCGAGTCAGGCCCTGCGGAGCCAAAGCAATTTGAAGAAGTTGTAATATCTATCGACCGCGTGGCGCGTGTTGTTAAAGGTGGACGTCGTTTCCGATTCAAGGCGCTCGTTGTCGTGGGTGACCGCAAGAGCAAGGTCGGCGTTGGTGTTTCTAAAGGCGCTGATGTGCAGACTGCTGTTGCTAAAGCCACCGATGTCGCTAAAAAGAACATGATTACTGTGCCGATTGCAAACGACACTATCCCACATGATGCCGAGGTGAAGGTTGCCGGCGCGCAAGTTCTTTTGATGCCAGCAGCGCCTGGTACCGGTATTATCGCCGGCGGCGTGGTTCGTTCGGTTATCGGTGTGACCGGTATTAAAAACCTACTTTCTAAATCACTCGGCTCGACCAACAAAGTGAACATCGCCTATGCAACTATCGACGCGCTGCGTTCACAGGTACCTCGTGACCAGTGGCTCAACGCGCCGAAGAAATCTGCTAAAGCGAAGAAGCCGGCTGCTAAAAAGAGCGAGGAGGCGTAAACGATGAAGTATAACGAACTCAGTCTCGCACGAAAGCCTGGTAAAAAGCGCGTTGGGCGCGGCATCTCTGCTGGCCAGGGAAAGACTGCCGGCCGTGGTACCAAGGGTCAGGGTGCTCGTAGTGGTAATAAATTCAAGCCGACCTTTCAGGGTGGACAGCAATCAATTGTAAAAACTGTGCCAAAAACAAAGGGCTTTACATCCGCACGTACACCGGCGCAGGTGGTCTATCTTGATACGCTTAACACGTTTGAAGGCAGTGTCGCCGACAACAAAAGTCTATTTGAAGCGCGTTACGTAGCGACGCCATTTCACGCTATCAAGGTGATCGCGCGTGGTGAGCTGAAGAAACCTATCACACTGCGCGTGCAAGGCGCAAGCAAAAGCGTACAGGCTGCACTGACGGCACAAGGTGGCTCGTTTGAAAAAGTCGATGTGCCTCTAAAACAGAGTGCGAAAAAAGCAGAAGATAAATCGTAAGTAAACAATTGAGTGGTACAATGGTAGAAGTGTATCACTTACTAATTTTTGGGCGGCTATAAATGAACTGGAAAAACATTCTTCGATCACTAAATAACTGGGATATGCAAAAGCGCCTTCTCGGCGTGCTGGCTATTATTGTTGTCTATCGCTTCTTGGCGCATGTGCCTGTACCGCTGGCTGAGCCGACGGAAATGAAAGAAGTGATTAGTCGTGTCTTAGGTAGCAGTAGCTTTGGCGGATTCTTAAATCTGCTGTCTGGTGGCGCTTTGTCGCAGCTCTCTATCGTGCTGGTTGGGCTAAGCCCGTTTATTACCGCATCGATTATTATTCAGCTGCTGACTAAAGCGATTCCGTCTCTCGAGGAAATACACCAGGACGGCGAATCGGGACGTAGAAAAATAAACCAATGGACGCGTATGATCACGGTGCCGCTGGCTATTATTCAGTCGATCGCGTTTATCTACATCTTGCGTCAAACCATTCTCGTCACCAGCTCCGTTGACATTCCCGATCCGACAATCGCCCAGTGGGTGGTGGCCGTCACGGCGATGTCGGCTGGCTCGATTTTGCTGATGTGGCTCGGTGAGCTTATTACCGAGAAGGGAATTGGAAACGGTATTAGCCTTTTGATTTTTGCCGGTATTATCAGCCAGCTGCCAGAGACGCTTGGCTTTATCGGCGCTTCGCTGTTTGATACCTCCCAAGGCTCGCTTGATGTCTTTGGGCGGTTTACGGTGCCGGTGAATCCGCTCGCCCTGGCGGTGGTCTCCGCTGTTACGGTAGTATCACTCATTGTGCTGTATCTGTTGGTTAAGATAAATGAAGCCCAACGAATTCTGACGATTAACTATGCCAAGCGTCTCCAGGGCAACAGCAGCTACGGTGGCGTGCGTAGCGTGCTGCCGGTCAAGCTCATCACGGCGGGTGTTATTCCGGTCATTTTCTCGGTGGCATTTCTGTCGCTGCCGGCGTTTATTGGCCAGGTGTTAAAGGCCACCGGCAATGAAAACTGGCAAACGCTAGCAGATAATCTTATCAAGTGGTTCCAAGCGCCGCAGCCAGGCACCTTTACTGGTTCAGACCTGTCGGCATTTATCTACCCATTGACCTACTTTGTGTTGGTCGTGGCGTTTACCTATTTCTATACAGGTATCGTGCTCAATGCCAAGGAAATTTCTGAAAACATGCAGAAGCAAGGTGGCTTCTTCGAGGGGGTGCGTCCGGGTGTGCAGACCGAGAAATATCTACGCACCGTCGTGAATAGGCTGACGCTCTTTGGCTCGTTCGCGCTGGGTACTATCGCGATTCTGCCTTTCGTTGCCGAGTATATCTTTGCAAACATGGGTATTTCGGCCACCAACCTCGCAGTTGGCGGTACCGGACTCTTGATTGTCGTTCAGGTAGGTCTCGAGACCCTACGCCAGATAAACTCACGCGCATTGATGATTACATACGACGACTATTAATCTTCTGCCAGCGATTGACAAAGTCTTTTTAAAGGAATATCTGCACAAGCCAGAGAAACAAATAAGGTTGCTTCCTTGCGTGTCGGCGGTTGTTTGATCCGCTGTCCAGCGGAGAGTTCCGCAAGACCCCAAAGAAGTGACCGCATTTGTTTCCCTGAGCGCGGAAGCAATGACTGCAAAAGATGCTTGTCAATCTATAGGCGGCTTACGTATTGACGAGCTGGCAGAATTCGCTACAATAGAAGCATAAAAGCAGCTTCATAAAAACACATGAAGATTTCATGCTTAGCGCTTGCATGGCAAGACGTCTTGCTGTATAATCTACTTCTGTTACCTATGACAAATCAGAAGGAAGTAATTAAACTAACGGGGAAGGTGGTCGAAGCACTGCCTAATACGCAATTTAAAGTCGAACTTGAGAATGGTCATAGTATTATCGCCCACATTTCCGGAAAAATGCGCAAACATTACATCCGACTTGTGCCAGGCGATCGCGTGGAAGTTGAGTTGACCCCTTACGATCTTACAAAGGGCAGAATCAGCTTCCGCCTGAGAGATTAACTAAGCGGGAGATGTTTTAAACGTCATGAAGGTACGTGCGAGTGTCAAGAAAATCAGCCCCGATGACAAATTGGTTCGCCGCAAAGGCATCCTCCGCGTCATCAACAAGAAAAAGCCTAAGAATAAGCAAAGGCAGGGATAATAAGTGATTGATTCTGTTTTGAAAGGAGTTATTTAATGGCACGAATTGCCGGTGTTGTCATCCCAAGTGACAAACAAGTGCACATTGGTCTTACCTATATTTATGGTATTGGTCCAAAGGTGGCGAAAGACATACTAACCGCGGCGAATGTCGAGCCAACGACTCGTGTTAAAGATTTGACCGAAGCAGAAGAAGCCCGCCTACGCGATGTTATTAGCGCCAATCACCTTGTTGAGGGCGATCTTCAGCGTATCACCGCTAATAACGTCAAGCGACTTAAAGACGTCGGCACGTACCGTGGTCTTCGCCACAAGGCTGGTTTGCCGACTCGTGGCCAACGAACCCGGACCAATGCCCGCACTAGAAAAGGGCGCGCTGTGGCAGTTGGCGGCGCTCAACCTAAGGCAGCATCTAAGACATAAAGAAAGGAATAGACTATGGCAGAAGCAAAACCCACCACAACGCCAAGAAAGAAACAACGCCGATCTGTTCCTTCAGGTCAGCTCCATATTCAGGCGTCATTTAATAACACCATTATCACGTTTACGGATAAAAAAGGTAACGCGCTCGCTGCGAGTAGTGCTGGTGCCTGCGGATTCCGTGGCAGCAAAAAAGGTACTGCATATGCAGCGCAAGTTGCGGCTGAAAAGGCTACCGAAGCTGTTAAATCCGGATACGGTCTGAACACCGTCGATGTTTTCGTAAAAGGTGTTGGTCTCGGCCGAGATACAGCGATTCGCGCGCTTTCAAATTTTGATATTACAGTTGACAGCATTAAAGATATAACAGGCGTGCCACACGGTGGCGTACGTCCTAGGAAGGCACGGAGGGGTTAATCTCTATGGCACGCGATCGAGCACCTATTGTTAAACAATCACGCCGCGAAGGCTATGCGCTGCATCCCAAAGCGCACAAAGTCCTGGCGCGTAAATCAGGAATTCCTGGTGAACACGCTCATGGCCGCCAAGGCAAAATGAGCCTTTACGCTACGCAGCTCCGCGAAAAGCAAAAAGTTCGCCGTAGCTATGGCCTACTTGAAAAGCAATTCGCTAAGCTAATGGACTTGGCAACCCGTCGCCCTGGTCTGGCCGGCGAAAACCTACTGCAACTTCTTGAACTACGACTCGATAACGCCGTCTACCGTGCTGGTTTTGCTACTAGCCGCCGTGGCGCACGTCAGTTGGTGAGCCACGGACACTTTATGCTGAATGGCCGTCGTGTCGATATTCCTTCTATCCGACTTAAAGCAGGTGACGTCATTACTGTCCGTCCACGCTCACAGAAGTCTGACTATTTTACTCATCTCGACGACGTGCTGAAAAATTCTGCCCAGGGACCACTTAGTTGGATAAAGACCAACCCGAAAAAATTTACAATCGAAGTTTCGGGCCTTCCAAAGCGCGAAGAAGCCGACCCAGATATTAACGAATCACTCATCGTTGAGTATTACTCACGATAGGTAAAGGAGAACGAATGTCAAAAGCTATTCATAACCCAGCACTTGCAAGCATTGAAGAAATCGACGCTCAGAGCGCGACCTTTACCATCGAGCCGCTTCACGCCGGCTACGGCAACACCCTCGGTAACAGCTTGCGCCGCGTACTACTTTCGAGTATCGAAGGCAGCGCCATTGTGGCCTTTCGTATCGAAGGCACGAGCCATGAGTTTTCTACTGTTGAAGGCGTCAAAGAAGACGTAGTCGACATCATGCTCAACATCAAAGAAGTCGTGCTCCGCAATCACTCTGATGAGCCTGTAGAGTTGCGTCTTGAGAAAAAGGGCGCTGGTCCTGTTACTGCCGGGGATATCAAAACGACTGCCGATGTAGAAGTTGTAAACCCAGAGCACGTTATCGCGACTATCGACGATCCAAAGAAGTCGATGACGATTGATCTCGTGGTTGACTCAGGCCGCGGTTACCGCACCATGGAAGACTCAAGCGAAGCTCGTATTCACAGCGACATGATTGCGCTCGATGCCATCTTCACACCTGTAAAGCGCGTGCGCTACAAGGTAGACAGCACTCGTGTCGGCGAAGAGACCAATCTCGACAAGCTTTCGCTTACTATTGAGACCGACGGCTCTATCGACCCACGCGATGCGTTTGAGCAAGCGGCTGCGATTCTCGTTAATCAGTACCAAGCACTGGCCGGCAGCACGACTGTCGAGGCAGCACCGTCACTCGGTTCACAGACTGAGGACGACGATGGTATCCTGACCACTTCAATCGAAGAGCTGAATCTATCGGCACGTACCGCCAACGCGCTTGTCAATAACGACATCCGCACTGTGCAAGATCTCGTGAGCCTCAGCGAGCAGGATCTTCGCGAGCTCAAAGGTTTTGGCAGCAAGGCGCTCGACGAAGTGAAAGATAAGCTAGCGGAGCTGGAGATTTAAGATGCATCGACACGGGTACGTAGGACGAAAGTTCGGCCGCGAGCGCGACCAGCGTCGAGCCCTCATGAAGGGCCTGGCTACCGAGCTTGTCAATCATGGCAAGATCGAGACCACGCTGCCAAAGGCGAAAGAACTTGTTCGTTATATTGAAAAACTAATCACCAAGGCCAAAAAGGGTGACTTGGCAAATCGTCGTCGTGTTATTGCTGGGCTGAGCACTCAGGCGGCAGCCAATAAGCTGGTCGACGAAATTGCACCGCAGTTGACCGCGCGAAACAGTGGTCATGTACGCGTAGAGCGCACCAGGCTACGCGTTGGCGATGGTGCTCAGATGGCAACTATTGAGTTCGTTGACGAGCTAAAAGCCGCTCCTAAAAAGGTGGAGGCATAATCATGGTTAATGCAAAAACATATTCACAGAAGCCAAGCGAAGTAACCCGTCGCTGGATTTTGATTGATGCTTCAGAGGCGCCACTCGGACGTATCGCTACGCAAATCGCAACCTATCTTACTGGCAAGTACAAGCCAAGCTACACTCCGCACATCGATGGCGGCGACTATGTTGTCGTTATCAATGCCGCTAACGCGGTAGTAACAGGCGCCAAAGAAACTGACAAGTCATACTTCCGGCACAGTGGTTTCCCTGGTGGTATTAAAGAAGCCAGCCTGGCTGATGTTCGTTCGAAGCACCCAGAGCGCATCATCGAACAAGCCGTTAAAGGCATGATTCCGCGCAACAAATTGGCGGCTGAGCGTCTAAAGCGCCTCCGTGTGTTTGCCGGTGCAGAACACGACCATACAGCACAGACTCCAGAGAAAGTTGAGGTTAAATAATATGGCTGATTCAAACTATTTCTACGGCCTAGGTCGACGCAAGAGCGCCACTGCTCGCGCACGGCTACTACCAGGCAAGGGAACTATCACTATCAATGGCAAATCTGCCAGTGATTATCTGTCTGGCAACAAAACGCTGCTAGCGGAAATTACCGACCCACTTGCCCTTGTTAACAAGCAAAAAGACTATGATGTCACGCTGCTTGTCAGTGGCGGTGGCCTCAGCGGTCAGGTAGACGCTATCAAGCTGGCAATCGCTAAAGCTGTAACTCTCGCGCACGGCGATCTTCGCTCGACACTCAAGAAGGCAGACTTCCTCTCTCGCGACCCGCGCGAAAAGGAGCGCAAGAAATACGGCCTCCGAAGCGCCCGCAAGCGCGAGCAGTACTCGAAGCGTTAAGCCTATTTTCGCAGGACAGAAAAGAGTTCGCTACCTACGGCGGATTCTTTTTTGTTGACTTTTATTATTATCGTGATATTATACTGTTATGAACAGATTAGATTCATACCATTTCAGCACACAGCATTCCGAGATGACACTCGGCATTGTTTGCATGGGCGTCAAGCGTGGCGCTATTGGTATGGCTTATCTTCGTCTTATTTAACCAAAGAACATTTTGATATCAGATAAGCCTCCAAAGGGTTTATCTGATTTTTTGGAGGCTTAACTGGTCTCACAACAGGGTGAGACCAAGTACATACAAAAGGAGTGTGCCCCATGGCATTCGGTCCCATTATGAAGGTTCGCACCGGCGAACTGTCGTTTGAGCTCGCACCGCTGACTCGTGATTCGATGTGCGAATTCGTCAATATCGATCATGGTGGAGGTATGCAGCGCCATAGCGTCACGAAGTACCTGGGTCGAAACCTTGCGCCCGTCCTTGAAGACGAGTATGAGTGGTTCGACCGGGTTCGCGCCTCAAAGGACGATATCGTTTGGGGAATCTGGCTAGTAGAAGACGATGAGCGCACGCTCATCGGCAATTCGAGTCTCAACGGCATCGGCGATAGCCATGCTGGCTTCATTCGTCAAGCCACAAGCGGCTCGTTGATATTTCGGCCGGAACACTGGGGCAAGGGCATCGCCAGCAGTGCACACAAAGTGCGCACCTGGTACGCTTTTCAGCACCTTGGGCTGCACCGCGTTAATTCCGCAGTGATTCAAGCCAACGGTGGTAGCGCAACGGCCCTAAGCCGCAGCGGTTACACATTCGTCTACACGGAACGTAATGAATCGTTCGTGGACGGTGAGCTGCGACACATGGACTGTCTCGAGTGCCTTAACCCGCTCGATCTGTTCTGGCGGCAATGGTGGCACGGCGATCGCCCGCCGGCTTCGGCCAGGCGAGCGCGTCAACTGACACTCCAGGCAATGGCGTGGGCGAGCAAGAATGTTGAGCTCGCCTAATACTCCTTTTGACCACCCTCCCGCCTACCATAGCGGGAGGGTTTGTCACGATATGTGCGTTTAACTTGATGTAAGAGGCAAATCCTCTCTCACTCGCTAGCGACCAAAACAACTCTCTCACAGAGGGTTCTTTTCGTTTGAGGTATAATAGAACATAGAACGTGTAGGGAGGTGTCGCATGAATAGGATTGACGAAGCTTTTCAGAACATTCCTCGTAGCGAATTCTTGCCCGAAAAAATGAAAAAATACGCCGATGAGGATCGACCGCTCGATATTGGTTTTGGCCAAACCAACAGCCAGCCTACGACCGTGCGCATGATGCTAAAGTGGCTCGGCGTCGAGGAAGGCGACAAAGTACTCGAAGTCGGCTCCGGCTCCGGCTGGACGAGCGCGATGCTCGCGTATCTTGTGGGGAGCGATGGTAGTGTGGATTCAGTGGAGAAAATTACTGAGCTGCTTGAATTTGGCCGCGCCAATTGCGAGCGAAACGGTATTTATAGCATTGCCTTTCATCAGGCTGGTAATAGTCTTGGCTGGCACGAAAATTCGCCGTACGACAAAATCATTGTCAACGCCTGCACCTCGCAGCTCCCCATCGGCCTCATCGGCCAGCTGAAGCCAGGCCGCGGTAGCAAAATGGTTATTCCAGTCCACGAAGAAGTCCTCGAAGTCACCATGAACAACTGGGGCGAAATCCACCTCAAACACCACCCCGGGTTTGTGTTCGTGCCGCTGGTGACGTAAATCGAGACATATATCAAAACCTCACTAGAATATGTAAGCCAACATAAAAAGACCAGGACTAGCGGTCGGTCGAAACCTTAGGCGTCCCTGGTCATGGTGATGTCCTAGTTGTAGCAGCAAAGAGCCAAAAGGTCAATGAGCAAACACGGATTGTGCCAGTAAAAGAGCCGGCGTAGGCAGCCGGCTCTTTCTATCTAAGCACTAATTTTCTTAGGCTTCTTGACTTGGCGTTTCGGTTTATTCGCACCTTTAGCCATAACAAACATCCTTTCGCTTAAAGTTTAAACGATTTCGTGCAGATGAATGCTAAATACCCATGATGGTTTAATAATCTCCTTTTGCCTACGGAAGTAGTATACTACAACTATGAAAATGTCAGATATGCGCAAAGACTTACGGCCGAGAGAGAAACTATCAGTAAAAGGAGCCTCAGCGCTCAGTGACTATGAGCTGCTTATGGCGATTATCGGTAGCGGCAACGCTCAGGCCGATGTCACAAAGATTGCCAGAGATGTCCAGAAACTAGTAAAAGAAAAGGGCAGTGAACTTACCTACGAGGATCTGCTGAATATTAAAAGTCTTGGTCCGGCGAAAGCTACGCAAATCATGGCAGGTTTTGAGCTTTGGCGGCGACAGTTTGAGGTACCAGACCGCCCAATTATCGATAGCCCGGAAAAAGCAGTCGAGCAACTGGCTGACATTCGTGATAAAAAACAAGAATACTTCGTCTGTCTCACACTCGACGGCGCCAATCGCCTGATAGCAAAACGCATCATCACCATTGGCACGCTTACTGCCAGCCTCGTTCACCCGCGCGAAGTCTTCGCCGACGCAATAACCGACCGCGCTGCGAGTATTATTGTGGCGCATAACCATCCGAGCGGCAGCCTCGAGCCATCAAAGGCAGATAGAGAGGTTACTAAGCGATTGCAGGAAGCCTCGGAACTACTCGGCATTACTCTACTTGATCACATCATTGTCACAAACGATTCTTACATAAAATTATAGATACGCATTATGCTATAATACCTCTATAAATAAGGGGTGTGATGGAAATTCAGCAGATTCAGTCAAAGCTTTGGGCGGCAGCAGACAAGCTTCGGGGCAATATTAGCTCATCAGACTACAAATATGTAGTGTTGGGGCTTATTTTTCTTAAATATATTTCTGATGCATTCGATACGCAGTACAAGAAAGCTGAGTCAGAGAATTTCGACCCTGAAGATCGTGATTATTACTTAGCCGATAACGTCTTCTGGGTACCAAAAGAAGCCCGCTGGGATTATCTTGTAGCTAACGCCAAGCAGCCAACTATTGGCGTACTAATAGACGAAGCCATGGACGCTGTGGAGCGCGACAACCCGTCGCTCAAAGGCGTCCTACCGAAAAACTATGCACGCGAAGCACTCGATAAGCGTCGTCTCGGCGAGCTGATCGACCTATTTACAAATGTTACATTCAAGTCTGACAACTCCAAAGACTTACTTGGCCAAGTGTATGAGTATTTTATGGGCATGTTTGCCGATAGCGAGGGCAAGCACGGTGGTGAGTTCTATACGCCGCGTTCGATAGTTAAACTGTTGGTTGAAATGCTCGAGCCGTACGGCGGCCGTGTTTACGACCCAGCCTGCGGTAGCGGCGGCATGTTTGTGCAAAGCGAAAAGTTTGTCGAAGAACATTCCGGACGCATCGGTGGCATCGCTATTTACGGCCAGGAGCTCAACGAAACAACCTGGCGTCTTGCCAAGATGAATATGGCAATTCGGGGTATCGACGCGGATATTCGTCGCGGCGACACCTTTCATGATGATAAGTTTCCTGATCTAAAGGCCGATTACATCCTCGCAAATCCACCATTTAATATCAGCGATTGGGGTGTCGAGCACCTCCAAAATGACACTCGCTGGCGGTATGGTACGCCGCCAAAAGGCAACGCCAACTACGGATGGATTCAGCACATGATTCATCACCTGTCGCCAAAAGGTACGGCTGGGTTTGTGCTCGCCAATGGTAGCATGAGCAGCCAAAGCAGTGGTGAAGGTGAAATCCGCAAGAGGCTGCTAGAAGCCGATTTAGTCGATGCAATCGTTACGCTCCCAAGCCAACTTTTCTTCAACACGGGCATTCCAGCCTGCTTATGGTTCGTGAGCCGCGACCGATCGAATCGTAGCGGCCAAACCTTGTTTATCGATGGCCGCAATCTTGGCAAAATGATTACTCGCCGTAACCGCGAGCTTACACCCGAGGATGTTGCTAAGGTCGCAAGTACCTACCATAACTTCAAAACCCAGAACGGTGAGTATCAAGACATACCAGGCTTTGCCAAAGTTGCCTCGCTCGATGAGATAAAAGAGCACGACTACGTACTTACACCAGGCCGCTACGTAGGTAGCGAAGAGGTAGAAGAAGATGACGAAGCTTTTGCCGAAAAGATGGAACGGCTCACCAAGGAACTAGACGAGCAGTTTGCCAAATCTCACGAGCTAGAGGCGAAAATAAAAACCAATTTAGAAAAAATAGAGTATGGCAAGTAAACAAAAGCCAAATTACGCGTTTGTAGATAGCCAGAACCTTAATCTTGGTGTGCGCTCCCTTGGGTGGAGTTTGGATTACAAAAAGTTCCGCCTTTATCTAAAAAACAAATACAATGTTCAAGAAGCGTACCTGTTTATAGGGAAAACCGAAGGCAATCAAGACCTTTATACCAGTCTGCAACAAGCCGGTTACATACTGGTATTTAAGCCAACCGTAGCCTACTTTGAACAAGGCAAAAAGACTATGAAGGGTAATGTCGATGCCGAACTTGTGCTCTACGCGTCGGCAAAGTTATATAACTCGTACGACAAAGCCATTATTGTAAGTGGCGACGGTGATTTTTACTGCCTGGCGGAGTACCTAGAAGAAGAGCAGAAGCTGCTCCGGATACTTACTCCAAACCGTAAGTACTCAAAACTGCTCAGCGGCTACCGCAAGTATATTACTAGCCTCGAGCAGCTACAAAACAAGCTTGAGTATATGAAAGATAGCCACAAAAACAAAAAACCGGCTCGTGCGGTCGGTCGAAACCTTAGGCAGAGCCGGCAAACGTCTCGGAATCCGCGGTCGGTCGAAACCTTAGGCAAGCCAAGACATGGTGATTCACCTACAAATATAGCAAAAAATGGACGAAAAAGCAAGAAGAGCGGCAGAGAATGATGGGTGTGATAGCAGGGGCTTTTTCTTGGTTTGCCGCGGAATACTTGAAGGAATACCGCGAAAGTAGAATTCGAGTGTACGAAACAATCGTCAAAAATAATATGCATCTTAATCAAATTATTTTAACGGTATCGATCGCTAGTCTCGCTGCCATTGCCGCACTAAATAAAGAAGTGTTCGTGCCTTATCCTGTAATGTCGTTTGCGGTTTTAGCACTTTTTTTACTCGTCATTTTGTTTTCTACAGTAAACTTTTACTTAGCTGGTTTAGTTCTGCGTGATATTCAGCAAACATTTACTAAAGACCTTCTGTTTCCAATTCGCATAAGCAGGGGAGAATATCGACCGCGGTTTCAGCTACTTCAAAAAGTATTAAGTATTGCAGTTTTTGGCGGGTTTTGCCTCGGGTTAATCGCGCTTCTAGTATTACTTGGATTTTATATTTTGGAGGCTAAGCAATGAAAGAGCTGGATAACGAGCAGATACTACACCATCTCAAACAAAATACTATCGGAAGAAACAATCAGCTTTCCGTTCTCGTAAAGGTACTTAATTCATCCGAAGAGAACACCGTACTAGCGATTGATGGACCATGGGGCTCGGGCAAAACGGTTTTTATAAAACAACTGCTAATGTTGGCCGAGAGCACAATTAGCGATTATAGGCATGGCACTTTAGATAATGTGGCCGTAGAGTTACTTCGAGAAAAGCAAAAAGTATTTTATTTCAATGCGTGGGAGAATGACTACATAAACGATGCGCTTGGTGCAATATTGCTTAAATTAATAGCTGACGATGACGAGAGCTTAAATATCGCTGCCATCAAACGTGCCGCAAAAATGATAAATCTTTCCGCAGGAATCAAGAATGTCTCACATGACTTTATAAATTTTAGCGCGAATACTTCCAAAGAAGATTTAGTTAAAGATATTCAGGCAATCGTAGACAGGCACGATGCCGTAGATGACTTTATCAACACAATAAAACGCGATAAGGAGCGTATTGTATTTGTAGTAGATGAACTCGATCGCTGCAGGCCATCATTTGCTGTTGACATTCTTGAGGTAATAAAACATTATTTTGTTCGAGATGATGTGACGTTTATTTTGACAATTAACACAAAAGAGTTGTCGCATACGGTACAGAAGTATTATGGGTACAATTTTGATGGATCTTCATACCTCAATAAGTTTTTCGACTTTACTTTCGATTTACGTCCTATTGAAATAGAGAATTACGCTAAGGCGGTTCTTGATTGGGTTTCAGGGGGTATGGTAGTTCATGAAGTTGCTCACGATGCGATTGAATACTTCAACTTTGAAATGAGGGAAATAAACTCTTATCACTCAGCACTTCGTCTAGTAGATTCCTTCCTGAGTAGAAATAGGAACTGGCAAGAAGAGCAATGGTCTATACAACTCATCTTTGTGCCATTAGCACTTGCCCTTAAAGTAAAGAACGACAGTCGATTCAAGGAGTTTGTTAGCGGCAAGGGTGCCGATGTCTTGCGAAATTTCCTACCGTCATCCGCCAGTGCTGTGCATTATGGTTCTAGGCAAGTAAGAGATCAAACAGACTTAAGCCAGGAGCAATTAAATAAGGCAGCTATAGATGCTTTAGTGAAGCATTATGAGAATTTATTTACTCCTGAAGGCCGCAGACGCGGCAGTGAAAATCTACAAGATTTTCGTGACGTAGTTTCATTAATGAGCTCCTACACCACCATCACGCAAGAAAAAGGAGCGAGAAAATGACACAGACTGTTTTGCTTGGAGACGGTGTGCAGATCAACCCCGCAACTAGGCTGAAAAAGGGTACTGATTCAAAATTTGTTTCGATGGACAAACTCGACCCATTCAAGCGCAAAATTAGTGGCTATGAAGAACGAGAGTATAAGGGTGGAGCAAAATTTATCAACGGCGACACTCTACTAGCACGAATCACGCCTTGCCTGGAAAACGGTAAAACGGCGTGCGTTGATATTCTGGGCGATAATGAAGTCGGGGCAGGATCGACTGAGTTTATAGTACTTCGTGCAATCGACGATGTCACCGACCAGAACTTT
>JAUIHN010000006.1 GCA_030432305.1 bacterium
CGCCGATGAACATTTCCATACCAGTTTTTGGTAACTCAGGTGGAGTTTCCTTCACGCAGTCTGGGCTATCAGCAGGTAGGTTCTCATCGTATGGGCACGGTTCGAAACACTCGTCGCTATCTTTTGGCAGGTCTTCTTTGCCAGGGACAGGACAGTATTCTTTTTCTTCCTCAATGTTCACTTTCACTTCACATGTCTTGGACTTTTCTACTGTCTCGCCACCGTTCGGTACGTTGAAGTACAGAGTGGTAGTGATTGTGTAGTTGCCAGCTTCGGCATAGGTGTGTTGAACAGTAGCTGCAGCATCACGACCGAATGTTTCAGAGGTATTGTCACCGAAGTCGTAGACAACTCGGTCAAGCTCGGCGCCACCTTCAGCTGCATAAGTAAGGTTGAACTCGTATGTACGATCTTGGATGAGCTGAGCGGTCAGGTTCTCACACTTATAGGCAGGCTCTTCAGGCTCTTCGTCAACCGTGATAGTTGTCTTACAGTGTGCGCCGCTGTCAGTTTTAGTTTCACCGTTTACATCGAAGTTCACAGTAACTTGGATAGTGTAGGTGCCTGGATTATCGTACTCATGCGTAATGGTCGACTCCTCAGTTGTAGTTTTACTGCCGTCGCCAAAGTCGAAGGTGTAGTCCTTGACTGTTGCGCCGTTACTTGCAGATGCGTCCGCGGTAAAGCGGTAAGTTGTACGGTTAATCTTTTTAGAGTCTAGGCTTTCACACTTGTAGGCAGGTTCTTTCGGCTTCTCGTCAACAGTAACGTTTACTTTACAGTTAGCGTTACTATCTGTTCGCGCTTCACCGTTAACGTCGAAGTTTACAGTTAGGGTAGCCGTATAGTTACCAGCCTCGGCGTAGGTATGGCTTACCTTAGTGCTCGAGGTAGTTTCAGAGCTACCGTCACCGAAGTCGTAGGTGTAATCCTTAACTACAGCACCGTTACCTGCAGATGCGTCCGCGGTAAACTCGTAGGTCGTGCGGTTGATTTTATTTGCCGTTAGGCTCTCACACTTATATGCAGGCTCTTTCGGCTTTTCTTCAACCTTCACGGTTGTTTTACAGTTTGGTCCGGTGTCAGACTTCGCCTGATCATTCACCGTGAAGTTCACAGTCAGAGTCGCAGTATAGTTACCAGCCTCAGCGTAGGTATGGCTTACCTGGGTACTCGTAGTTGTCTCAGAGTTGCCGTCACCGAAGTTATAGGTGTAATCCTTAACTACGGCACCGTTACTTGCAGAGGCATCTGCAGTGAATTCGTAGGTTGTACGATTGATTTTATTGGCCGTCAGGCTTTCGCACTTATATGCAGGTTCTTTCGGTTTCTCTTCAACAGTAACCTGTGTCTTACAGTTCGGACCAGTTTCAGACTTAGTCTCACCGTTCACCTTAAAGTTCACAGTAACTGTTACGTTGTAGTTACCTGGCTGAGCGTAGGTGTGCTCAACGCTTGCACCAGCAGCTGTCGAGTTACCATCACCAAAGTTGTAGGTGTAGTCAACAATTTGTGCGCCATTCTTGGCAGTAGCCGTTGCGTTAAAGCGGTAACGAGTACGATCAAGCTGAGTAGCCTTTAGACTTTCACACTTGTACTCAGGCTTTGGCTCTGGCTTTTCAGGCTTAGCAACGATTGGGTTACCACAGCTTGCTTGAATAGCAGCATGGAAGACACCGTTTTTAAAGAAGACAAATACGTCTGCACCAAGTCGGTAGTTGTTTGCCACAGGACCTTCGTAATAGGTTTTGCCGGCAATTTTGACAGGGCTCACTTGCTTATCAACCCATACACGGTAGAGTGATTTTGCTTGTGTCGCAACAGTCTTGCCGCCAACAGAAATCACACCGTTCGTGTTAAGCCAACCGCGCTTAACTTCGCTGGTAGTACCAGCGATATCACTACGCTGAACACCGTAGTGGTTAAAGATAGCCTGGATGTCGCGGTTACCGCGGCCATCGTTGTTGCTATCGTATTTTTGCAGCAACTCGTTCTGGCTGGTAGCACCACAGTTGATGATGACATCAGTGTAGCCACAGTCGCGGCGGTCGCCCATTGTTACAGCATCGGCAGAGCCACCAGTAACACTTAGAAGCGTCACAAAAGCGCCAGCAGCAACGAGCAGGCTCGCCGCACCGATACAGAGTTTTTTAATACGTCCCATACCTAGTAGTACTCCTTTACTTTTGCCTCTCACAGGCTTATGCGTTTCATTCTACAATAGATTTCATCAAATGTCAATAATAATTTATGGTTAGTTTAAGCATAAGAGGTATTTTGCGACAGATTACCATACATGGGCATATTTTTGGTATACTGTCATATATGAAGTCACTCAGTTTGAGCCAGCCGCATCTGCTCATAACGGTAGGAATTCCTGGAAGCGGCAAATCTACATTTGCCGAGAAGTTTGCCGCCACATTTAATGCCCCGTTTGTTGACTACAGCCAAATCATGGAGATTGCCGGCCAGAACACAAACGTCAGCGACGCGTACGCTGGCTATCTGTTAAAAGAGCTTTTTAAAACTGGTCACACCATTATATTTGACGGCCCGACTGCTACAAGAGCTGAGCGCAGCGCTCTGAAGGATCTCGCTGCCACAGCAGGATATAAGTCGCTGTTTATTTGGACGCAGACAGATAAAGAGACCGCTAAAGCTCGTTTCATTAAAGAGCACCGTAAAAGCGGCCGAATTGTTACCGGAAGCCAATACGACGCGCTCTTAAAAGAATTTTCACCGCCCAACGCCAAAGAACACCCGACAGTGGTAGTAAGCGGCAAACACACCTACGCGACACAGGCGAAAGCTGTTTTGAAGAACTTAACAGCCTCGAGACGACCAGGAAAGCCTGGTAGCTCTAGAGACCACGCCTCGATTACGGTTCATAAACGTAACATAACAACCCGGTAATCCCTAAGATGCCGACCATCACCGACGAAGAGTTCGGCGAGATAAGAATCACCAAAAGCGCCAAAGCCTCACATGTTCGTATCCGGGTGGGCACAGACGGCACTTTGCGCGCCTCAATGCCACGATACGCTCCGATACTACTGGTGAAGCGCCTCATCCGCTCATCGCGCTCGGAACTGCGCGACATGCTCGAGGCGCACACCAGCCTCACTGTCTTTACCGATGGCACGCAGATAGGCAAGAGTCACGGTATCGTCGTGAGACCGACGAGTGAGAAGACAGCTAGTGCCACTCGTCACGGTCAGCAAATTATCGTGTCGCTGCCAGATAGCCAACCTATTGAAACTCCGGCCGTGCAAGCGATTATCCGACCAGTTGTCATAGCCGCGCTTCGAAAAGAGGCCAAAAGCTATCTGCCCAGGCGCCTGGCGCACTTGGCCAGCCACCATGGCTTTCGTTACGAAAAAGTACGTTTTTCACACGCTTCGGGCCGATGGGGAAGCTGCTCCTCGAACGGCACCATTAGCTTAAATATTGCACTCATGAAGTTACCGTTTCATCTAATAGACTACGTCTTAATTCACGAGCTGGTTCACACCAAAGAGATGAATCACTCCAGCGCATTTTGGTCACTGGTTGAGCACTGCGACCCAAGTTATAAAACACATCGGAAAGAAATCAAGAACGAAACGCCATCAGTCTAGAATGCCCCTATAGAATTGCTTATTCTTAAAAGCGTTTCATGCTACAATAAGCGACAGTATGAAGGGTGGCGAAATCAGGGTAGAAAAGCGAGTTCGCGAAATTATTCGCTTCGCAGGCGTTATTGTACCCCTGGCGCTGGTATTGTTTCGTTTTTTGTCATGGGCAATAACACCAGAGGTGGCGCAACCTGATTACATCTTCTCGCTCATCATGATCCCATGGCTTCTCCTGAGCCTCGGTATGTTTTTATTCCCTGCTAAACGGACAATCGATATCACTATCAGATTGGCGCTCTACCATCTCTTTGCTGGCGCCTTCGTCCTACTCGCATCTGGCTTTTTGCTGCCGCTTATACCGCTTGGCTGGGTACTGCTGTTGCTCGTTAGTTATATTTATTTGTCAAAAGTCGGCCTCGTCCTCAATCTATCAACGTTACTTCTCGTTATTATCGGTGACAGTCTACTCCATAACCAAAATACCGACCGCATGTTACTCAACGCTGTTTCTGTCTGTTCGATTTTTATCATTGGCGCTATTGTGATTCTTTTAAACCGCATCCAGCAGGCGGACAGCGAGGAACTGCTGCGCAGTAAGGCAAAGGAATCTTTGCAGAGCGGCCGGATGAATACACTCATCAACAATCTAGCCGATGCTGTGATTAACCTCGACGAAGAAGGCAAGGTAGAGCTTTACAACGCCGCCAGCCTTAATCTCCTAAACACTAACATTGGCCTGTATCAGCAAAAACTCGACGATATCATAAAAGTACAGGATCAGTTTAAAGAATCGGTACGATTACTCGACATTGCCAAAGAGGCCAGGGGCGTCAGCGTCCGCGACGACTTGTCGCTTGTGACGGATGATGAAACCATTCGCCTCGAAGTCACCGCCTCGCCAGTGCGAAGCAGCTATCGCCATTCAAAGGGTCAAAGTTCAACCGACGGTTACATCCTTATTTTGCGTGACATCACCAAGGCCAAAAGTCTAGAGGAAGAACGCGATGAATTTATCAGTGTGGTGAGCCACGAACTCAGAACTCCAATCACCATCGCCGAGGGTACACTCAGCAACGCCCAGGTGATGATAGAACGCGGCGACAAGACGCCTCCTGGCACGCTGGAGCGCAGCCTTGGCGATGCGCACGAACAGATTCTATTTTTGGCGCGAATGGTAAATGACCTCAGCACCTTATCACGCGCCGAGCGCGGCGTGGCCGATGCAGCAGAGAAGATTGACATCAAGGAGCTCATCGAGAGTCTATATGGCGAATACGAGCCGCAAGCGAAGAAGAAACAGCTCCTGTTTGACGTCGATACCGTGGGCAAGCTTGGCACTGTCACGACCAGCCCACTCTACCTCAGGGAGTTACTGCAAAATTTCATCACCAATGCCATAAAATACACCAAAGAAGGTTCTATCACGCTGCGCGCTGAGCGAAAGGCCGACACTGTCAAATTTGAAGTTAAAGACACCGGTATTGGTATTAGCAAAGGCGACCAGCTGAAGATTTTTAACAAGTTCTACCGCTCCGAAGATTACCGCACCCGCGAAACCGGCGGCACCGGCCTTGGGCTCTACGTCGCTGCCAAGCTCTCAAAGAAACTCGGCACCAAGATCGACGTCACCAGCCGCCTCAATCACGGCTCAACATTTAGCTTTGCTATAAAGGCCGACTCAAACAAAAAAGAAGGTTAGCTAGCCCTCGCTCGGCAGTGGCCGAGGATACGGCGAAACCGGGCGGCCTTTCCAGGTGATGGTGTGACGATAGTAGCCCTGGAGACTGTTTATAAATAGCACGAGTTCTTGTAGCACCACCACCGGCCAGGCGAGTACACCCGCCCACCAGGCGTGGCGCCACATCGAATAACTATATATGCCGTACACCAGCATACCGATAATGAGCGTGAGGCCAGCAATGAGCTGAAGAAGTGACCAGCCAAGCACAAAGCCACTCAAAAGCACGAAGAGCGGAGTGTTGAGCAGCAGCAGTGAACCAAGTGCAATAAGAGCGCCGAATTTCGTACCATTTGCTCTCGGGTACAGCAGCCGTTTGCTGGTTTCCACCTGCGAGCGCCATTTCTTTTCATACAGCACCTCTATCTCTTCCCCCGATACTAGACTTCGATACTGGCCAGCGCCAAGCCGCGCTGCAATCGCTGCTTCTGGAGCGGCAGTGGCTTGGTACGCCTTCATGCCACCGAGATTATCTAAAAGCGTCTTTCTATCAATCATCCAAAGAGCGCTAGCGGTTGCCGGATGAGCTGCTGAGTTGACCGTTAGCTCCCAAAAATAGCGCAGATGCCCAAAAAGCACACTGAGCCGCCAGCCGTCCGCCCGCTCCGGGATAACAGATAGCATGGTCTTATTCTCCATAATGGCAGTATCGACCAGGCGGCGAATCGTCGACGGCGCAATAATCGTGTCGACATCCATAAAGAGCACGTAGCTGCCGCTGGCTTCTTTCGCCAGGACATCAAGCGCGTGATTTTTACCAAGCCACCCCTCTGGTAGTTTGGTGCCGGCCACAAAGCGCACACCAGCCTGGGCGAACGAACGGATAATACGAGAGGTTTCGTCGTCGGAACTGTCATCAAAAACCAGGATTTCGAGCTTTTTATAGTCACTTGCCAGTACTCGCTCCAGACACTGCGCCATGGCATGCATTTCATTGCGCGCCGGTATACATACGCTGACGGTCGGTTGTTTATCAGTAGCCGGGAGATTCCTCGGAAGCTGGAAGCGGCCGAGTGACCTATACAGACTAACGCCGTGCCACACCGCCAGCCAAGCAGACAGCAGTAATAGGGCACTAGTAGCAGCAATTACCATATTGCTTACCATTGTACTACGAGTCGCACACAGAGAAACTCTTGACTGAATGACAGTAGTGGAGTATAGTTATCTTGACAGTCTGCCTAAGCAGACTATTTAATTTGATTAGGGAAACCACGTGGCAAAGGCAAAGAAAAGCGCAAAAGCAACCGATAGTGCGAAAACAACCGTCACTCGTGTAAAAGCTAAAGACGACCGAAAACCAAAAGCTGCTGCAAAGCCAAAAGCTCCAAACAAGCAAGCTGAGCTGGTGGTAAATGGCGAGCAGGGTGAACCGAAGAAGAATATCTTTCAAAAGTTCATCGGCTACTTCAAGGGTGCTTGGTACGAGCTTCGTCAGGTTCGCTGGCCAAACCGCCGCGCGACCTTCGGCATGACCGCCGCGCTGCTTATCTTTACTGGCCTTTTCTCTGGCTTTATCTTGCTAACCGACCTGGCGTGGGAAAACTTATTTAAGCTTCTACTAGGATAATAAAGGACGACTATGGCTCAAAATCGATACAACTCAACTCGGCAATGGTACGCCATCCACACCTATAGCGGCTACGAAGAAAAGGTAGCGGATAGCATTCGCCAACGCATCAACGCGGTCGACATGGCCAACGAGATTTTTGATGTCATGGTGCCAAAAGAAAAGCAAATCGAAATCAAGAACAGCAAGCGCAAGATAGTTGAAAAGAAGATTTTCCAGGGCTACGTGCTTGTTGAAATGAAGCTCACCGATGCTACGTGGTACATCGTGCGCAACACGCCAGGTGTGACCGGGTTTGTCGGCAGCGGTACGACGCCTACATCTGTGTCAGAAGCTGAGATTAATAAAATCAAGAAGCGCATGGGCGTGGAAGATCCGAAACACCAAATCGACCTCAAGGTTGGCGAAGTCGTAAATATCACCGACGGACCATTCAAAGGCTTCGACGGCGCCGTATCCGAAATCGATACCCAAAAGGGCAAAATCCGCGTCATGGTCAGCATGTTCGGCCGCGACACTCCTGTCGAGCTCGACGCTTTGCAGGTGAATAAAGTCTAGCCTGAGTTATTACGAAGACTTTTATATAATTAATTATAGCGCTTATTGACACAGGGCACATATTTGTGGTGTAATGGCTCCGCCTGAAAAGGCGGCTCGTTGTCTATCGAGTCAGATTGGGTAGCTTTCGAGGCAATTGTGCCTCAAGTTTAACCCTTCCTTTACGGGGTGAGCTATGTTATTCGCAATTTACGTTGGCGACCGGCCAGAAGTGGTGTCCGCCAACGATATCCGCGGGGCAGTTGAGTTGGCCAGGTGTAGGCTGGTCGGCTTGGCGCCAGGAACGCGCGCCGAGGTGCGCGACGCGGGCGGCAACGCACCGCTCGCTCGAGTTGGCGAAGACCTGCACGAGCTCACGGTAGACGGACAGGCGCTACTGCCGTTCAGCGAGGACTCAGAAACCTGAGCGTCAGTGCGCGTCCAGGGCTCACGCTCGACAGGGGGTCGCGACACACGTCGCGTCCCCTCATCTACTTACTGGACAACGACAAATTACTACTGTATAATACATCTGTTACGCACTGCAAAAAGCTTCAAATTTTAGCAGTTTAATATATAAAGAAAGGTTTTAGATCGCGCGCTATACAAGGCGACGGAGAGGAACGGAGTGAGCCGTATGAAAGAATACGGTGAACGAGTACCGGAAACGGCAACGCAGTAGAACGTGTGATATAAAAGCTTACAATGGCAAAAGAAGTAATTGGAAATCTAAAACTCCGCATCCCAGCCGGTCGCGCCACCGCAGGTCCGCCTGTTGGTAGCACGCTTGGTCAGTGGGGGCTTAACATGATGGATTTCATCAATCCGTTCAACGAAGCCACCAAGGACATGATGGGCAAAGATGTTATCGTGCACATCCAGGTGTTCGAAGATCGCAGTTTTGAATGGAAGTCACTCGGCCAGCCGGTTGACGATATGATTCGCGCCGCGATTGGCATCCAAAAGGGCAGCGGCAAGCCACACTCTGAAAAGGTAGGCAAGATTACTCGCGCACAACTCGAGGAAATCGCCGAAGCCAAGAAAGATCAGCTCAATGCCATCGACATGGACGGCCGCGTAAAAGTTATCGCCGGCACCGCTCGCTCGATGGGCGTCGAAGTTGTTGATTAAACAGTTCGATACTACATAAAAAGTCTCGCCGAAAGCGAGGCTTTTTCTTTTACACAGCTTTTCCGAATCACAGTTTTTGTTGCCATACATGCCTTGACCGCCCACCTAATCACCGCGCTATACTAGTAGTGGTTATGTGAGTACTGGAGCCCAGAAAATAGCCCACGGGCAGGGTTGCTTTCCACCCACAGGCCTATAAACACTTAGTTCGGTTTAACGCCGCACTACATATTCAAAACTACTTCAGGATGTAATACGACTATTGAAACGCGTCGTTACTCGGAAAACCGAACAGGTTCGATTTTCACTCGTTTCCTAGCGTTATAAGACAGATTTTAGGCGGTATCTTCTGTTTCCTTGTAGTTACACTCCACCAATTCCGCAGCTGACACACCACATTCTTGCTGTCAGTTTTTTTATTACAAAACTACTACTCTAGGAGAAAAAGAATATGACTAAAACAACAATCAACAGCCCAGTATCAGTCACAGCTATCGGCTTCGGCAAAGGTATGCGCGCGTATCCTCGCCGCATTGAGCTAGAAGGCGCCTCAATCAGCTTTACTGACGGCGGCATCAGAACGGTCGTGAACACCGGCGGACGCATGGCTCAAATACTCAGCATGAGTGACGGGCTGCGCAACTTCTATCTCAGAAGTGACAACAATGGTGGGTCTTGGATGTTACTGAGCATCAGCCAGTAGCATACGACCGATAAAATAAGGGGCAAAACGCCTCTTATTTTTATGTGTCGATACACTACGCAAATGACAATCCAATCTATATCACGACTTTTCACCTCTGTAAAAGAATAGTTCTTTTTGTTTCCTTTTTATTTCGTTTATGTTTGCTATGGCGCCAAAACGGTAGTATAACAGTACTGTTCCTTGGAGTTCTTTTACAGCAAAGGAGAGACGCCATGCGACCGTGGATTATTCCCGACAGTGAAGCTCGCCTGGGAAGCCGTATTCTCAGGCTAACAGCAGAGGGGCATTTTAGCACCGCGCTCCGATTCTATGAGCGCGAGCAGCTGTTCCTCGTATCCGCGTCTACCCATCACGCTGCCTTCGTAGCGGCAAGAGAAGTGAATGCGACTGAAGAACGGCTCATCACCATTAGCGAAGCCGCAGAGCAGTGCGTCGACTACGACGCAGCCGAGCTCAACTTCGCCCGGGGCTGGGCTCTTTATTACGCTGAGGTAGAGCGAGACTTCAGCGTGGCAGAAGAGATGATAAGGGAGGTCATTCGGAGTCGACAAGACGACGAGGGACAGGACCTCTCACAACTTCCAGTCGACGAACTAGCGCGCTGCAAGATTATGCTCCTTTCAGGAGAGCCGGACAACATCTGGTCAGCCTGGAGTCGCTTGGCAGGACTATTGGAGGAGAGTTTGGAAGAGCCAACGATGCTTGACATCGAGTGGTGGTTCTTCACTGCTTCACTTGTAGCCGACTTGGACGCAATAGCCCGAGCAACGGCAACCGCGTCTCTAATGGGAGAGGACAGGAGACCGGAGCGGCAGCGCGCGTGGCGGGTCGCAAGTAAATTACCGTGGTGGCTTGGCCCGCCAATTGCTCGCTTCTTCGTGAAGCGTAAGCTCGGACTCTAGGAACACTTGGGCGGCGGAACTCTCTACCGATAGTGTCTGTCGCCCGGCTTTCCATTTAGAAACTTTTATGCTATTATAATCTCACAAAATCAATGTTTGGGACCCCGCACCTTTTCTTGAGCGGAGCAGTCTGTAATCAGATTGTGGAGTATCACGAAAAAGATGCGGGGGTTTGCACCACAGAAAGGATTCCATACTTATGGCTAAAAAAGCCGAATTATTAGAACAGGCCAAAGAGCTGAAGCTCGAGGTCACTGAGAAAAATACGATCGCAGAGATCGAAGCTGCTATCAAAGGCGTCGAAACGACTGCTGAAAATACCGGTATCGCACCTGATGAGGTTGTAGACGAAGTCACGGTAGAGACAAAAGCCGACAAGCCAGCCGCTAAAGCTGGTAAGCGTAGCGAAAAAGCACTTAAAGAAGCTGAGGAAAAAGCCGAAAAGCAAGCTCGCAAAGAAGCCGGCGATACGTCACCACAATCCGAAGAGGCTGAGACGAACGTCAAGCGTGGTCCTCGGCCAGTCACTCGTCCGCTTATCGAGCGACGTGGCAAGAACTATCGCAAGCTTGCCGAAAAAGTAGAAAAGGGCAAGGTGTATCCAATTTCAGAAGCGCTTGCACTCGCAGTTGAAACCAACCCTGCAAAATTTGATGCTTCTGTCGAGGTACATGTACGCCTGGGCGTTGACCCGCGCCAAGCAGACCAAAACATCCGCGCAACCGTTTCGCTACCACATGGTACTGGTAAAACAATCCGTGTTGCTGTATTCGCACCAGAAACTGATCACGCTGCTGCCAAAAAGGCCGGCGCGGATATCGTAGGCGACGAAGATTTTCTAAAGCAACTTGATGCTGGCAAAATCGAATTTGATACGCTCATCACCTCACCACAGTACATGCCAAAGCTCGGTAAGTACGCGCGCCTGCTTGGACCAAAAGGCCTCATGCCAAACCCGAAAGCCGGCACAGTCGCAACTGACATCGCAAAAGCTACAACTGAAGCCAAAGCTGGCAAGGTAGAGTACCGCGTCGACAAACAGGCTATCATCCACTTGTCTATCGGTAAAGTATCGTTTGGCGCCCAGAAGCTCGAAGACAACGCTAAGGTCTTCTTTGATAGCCTTAACTCACAGCGCCCATCGAGCCTCAAGGGCAGCTACGTCAAAACGACCAGCATCAGCACGACCATGGGCCCAGGCATCAAGGTTGAGAACGTCGTTAACTAAAAACTAGTCACCCACCACCAAAGAAGTGCTCCGTCCGGGGGCGTTTCTTTATTTTCACCTCGACGATACGGCGCGTATTTTGCTACAATACTCTACAAAGGGGAGAACTATAGTGAACGATTCAGACACACAAGCAGATGGCTACTACGACGAGCCAGAACTAAACAACGGCGAGCTAGACCTTAGCTTCCTCGATGAGGACGAAAGCAAAAACTAGAGTCGGGCTCGTCGTCCCGCATATTTTTATTCATCGCGATATATTGCCACGAGTGATTTTTTCTCCTGGCGAGCTCGCGCTTGATTTAGCGAATGGCCTAAACGCCACAGGTGTAAATGTCCGTCTATTCACCCCAGGGCCGGCCAACACGCCGCTTTCAAACACCACAGTCGATATGAGCTATTTCGAGCAGGAACTTGCGCTTCGTGGTGACACTTATATGGATCTCTTGAAAAAGCATCCTTTTACGTTTATTAATCTCGCCCGACAAGTGCAAGCCGAGCTTATCGCCAAAGCCTTCAAAATGGCAAACGACGGCGAGCTCGATATAGTGCATATCTATACGAATGAAGAAGACATTGCGCTACCTTTTACGCAGTTTTGCAAGAAACCGGTTGTCTTCACGCACCATGATCCATTTAATTTTTCAGTAAAGTACAAAAACAATTTCCCGAAATACAAGCACTTAAACTGGATATCGCTGTCACTCTCGCAGCGAAAGGGCATGCCCGATGGCACGAATTGGGTCGCAAATATTTACCACGGTATTACTGAAGATCGGTTTAAGACCATAAAAAATCCGACAGACGATTATGTGGCTTATCTCGGGCGTATTATTCAACCAAAAGGCGTTCACCTGGCCATCGAAGCAGTGAAGCGTTATAACGCTACGCACGAGAGGCCTCTGAGGCTAAAGATTGCCGGTAAGCACTACGCCGGGCACGGCAAAGATGACTATTGGCTTCAAGCTATCGAGCCGGAACTTGACGAAACAATTGAATACATTGGGCATATCAAAGACGATACTGCAAAACAAGTGTTTTTAGGAAACGCCAGAGCTCTACTTGTACCGTCTACCTTTGAAGAACCGTTTGGAATGGTGAGTATCGAGGCTTTGGCCTGTGGCACACCAGTCATTGGACTAAGCGCCGGCGCTACCAGTGAAATTATCGAAGATAGCAAAACTGGGTTTATTATTGACACCAAAAGCAAAGACATACCAGAGGAAATTGCAAAAGCCATCAAAGACGTCGCATCGATTGATTCGAAGATATGCAGACAAGTGTTCGAGGAGCGCTTTACACTAGAAAAAATGGTAGATGCCCACGCCGAACTCTACGAACGATTGGCTAGAGAATCACTAAATCAGCCTTAATGTGCGGCTGTGGTTTATAGTCTTCTAGAACAAAATTTTCTTCGGCAAAATCATCAATTGATTTCACATCACCAACAATCTTTAGCTTTGGAAATGCCGTAGGCTTTCGCTTTAGTTGCTCCTTCGCAGCATCAAGGTGGTTTTTATAGAGGTGTGCGTTACCAATGCTCACAATGAGCTCGCGCGGCTCAAGGTCGGTCAGGTGCGCAATCATATGCAGTAGCATCGCATATTGCGCAATATTGAATGGAAGACCCAGGAATACATCACTCGAGCGCTGGTAGAGCTGCATGCGAAGTTTACCCTTCGTTACATCAAATTGGAACATCGTATGGCAGGGCGGGAGGCGCATCGCTTCAAGGTCGGCCACATTCCAGGCATTTACGATAATTCCCTTAGAATTTGGGTTGTTCTTTATTTCATTTATTGCCCACACTAGCTGATCGATTTCTGTGCCATCTGGTGATTTCCAGTGCCGCCACTGCGCACCGTAAACAGGGCCTAAATTCTTGTTTTCATCTGCAAAGCCATCCCAATAATGGATCTTGTGATCGTGGAGGTATTGAATATTCGTACTGCCTGAAATAAACCAAAAGAGCTCGTGTAGCAAAATCTTAAACGGCATCTTTTTAGTAGTAAGGAGCGGAAAACCGTGGCGCATGTCAAAGCGAATTTGGTAACCAAATATAGATTTGAGGTCGTGAATACCGCGAGACGGCTTGCTTTTACCGTCTTTTAGGATGTCGGCCATGAGCTGAAGGTATTGATACTCCGGATGCATAATCACTTTCTATTGTACGCTACTTGACGCACTGTTTTGCCGCTCGCTTGTAGTAATTTTGTGCCATAGCCTTCTGAGTGATCGTTTACATATACGACTTCAGAGATATCGGTTTGACTTAGCGTACGCGCACAGGCTGGGCAGGGAAGAAGGGTAATAAAAAGTGTCGTACCCCTAAGGTCGATGCCTTGCTGAGGTGCTTTGATGAGTATATGCATTTCCGCATGAATCGTATCGTAATGAGCAGTATCCTGAAAACCAGACATCTGTTTCTCGCGGGAGTTGCCGTGATGGAGTGCATAGGTTTGATAGGGAACAACTTTATTAAATGCCTCCATTAAAAACGAGTAGCCCTCACTAGTTTTCTTACCGAGTGCGACTCCGGTTTGAAAGCTGTAGTCGTAAGATTGTTTGGCTGCTAGATTCGCAATGTCGAGCATTTCAGTTTCACTCAAAATCGATCCGACTTCCGGAAACTGCAGCTCTGAACGATGGGTCGCTTCGTACGCTCTAGCTTCATCTTCATCGATAAACGGCGAAACGTATTTGAACGGGATTTTTCGCTCCGTCAGCACCTTAAACGCCTCATGATTCTGAAAGGTGAACTTCCATGAACCGTTAACGAGTAAAACTCTCTTGAAATTATGGCTCGAAAGAATTGTCGGCAGTTCTGACTGATCGTATTCGAGAACTTCGATCATGTTGATTTTTGACCTTTCGTTCACGGCATCAATAATCGGCTGAACAGTCCCTTGCTCAAGCATTCTAAACTGCGGCTGGCCATCGAAGCCCGCAACATACGGTTGCTTGCTAATACCGAGAATAATCGATGCTTTAGGGAGGTAGTGCTTTATAAGCTGCTTGAATCTTGCGGCGCTTATTTCGCGCGGAGCAGCAATAAAAATCGCATCGTCAAAGCTACTCGCCGTCATTTTGATACTTCTTACTAAAACGTTTGGCTAATTTCTGGATCGTCTCTATATGCTCGTTATACTTGGCGGCATTTTCAGATGGCGTATATTCAAGTTGGCGATAATTCCAAACAGAAAGATCGGGCTGATCAAACGGAATACAATGAAAATGAATATGCTCGACGGTACTTTGAGCCGTCGCGCCGTCCTTTTGAACAATCTGCATACCTTTGATGCCATACGTTTCGCGGATCATTTTCTTAGCGAGATAAAAAAACTTACGCATAATTTCCCACTCACCAGGTGTCAGCTCTTTGACCGACTTAACATGGCGACGAGGAATAACCATCAAGTGCCCGTCGACATACGCATACGCCGGAACTGTCATATACACACCATTTTCTTCAAAGATCTCGTGATGCTTTTGCGATTCGTCGTGGTCACAAAATACGCAGCGACCAACTGTCTGCCAAATCTGATTATACGCTCCCGTGGTACGTGCGGTGCGATACGCTTCTTCTTGCTGCTCCTGCTCTGGGGTGAGCATTATTTCTCCTTGATCGGATCTTTTCGATACTGCATGAAATCTTTTAGGATGTCGTTTAGGTGACCGCCAACGGCACGCTGCAAGATCTGTGTCGTACTGACAGATGTCGACTGTCGGTCAACCACCTCAACAGAACCACCATATTTTGTAACTGTCTTATACTCGCGAGATTCCTTATACGCGCCAGTCCAATCTTCTTTTACAGTCACATAGACGTCTGGTTTCAGTAGGCCAAGCGAAGGCTGACAGCTCGGCTCGGGAAGAATAGTCACAAAATCTACTGCGCGGAGAAAAGTTAACATTTCAGCACGAATTTTTTCATCGAGGATTGGCTTGTTCGGCCCTTTAACGCGACCTATGGCGCTATTACTGCTAACGCCGACGACCAAAATGTCCCCGAAACTTTTCGCATGCTCAAGGTAACGACACTGGCCAGCATGTATTAAGTCCCAAGATCCGGCCGTAAAGACAATCTTTTTATCCTGGTCTTTTAGTTTTTCGCTAAGTGTCATTAGATCGCTTTGAGCAATGAGCCGTTTCTTCCAGTTTTTCACCTTTTACCCTCCAGGAATTTCAGTCTTTATCTAATCGTAGCATACCGTAGTCAATGAGTATATCGCGCGTGCGGACAAAATGATGGTTCTGCTCAAGCGACTCATATGGCGTATGTTTTAAGAACTTATGGAAATCGTGAAGCAGGAAAAACCCGATAAGTGCCTTCAGCACCTTGTCCGCCGACATGCCCGCAATAGTATTTGTTTTATAGAATGAGCTTTTGCCACGTTTGTTGTAGCCCTATTGTAAAAAGTATTTATAGATCGACGCTCGGTCTTTGTTTGCGCAGTCTACCAACAAAAAGGCGAGCGTACGTGCGATATCGTATATAGGATGGCCGATGGCAGCTTTTTCAAAGTCAATCACGCCGGTGAGTGTAGTATTATCAATCTTCCACGGTGTATTACCGTCTGTATCAAACAGTACGTTGCCACGTACTAAGTCCATATGAAGGATGTGCTCATCGATGACAGTAATTGCCCCAAGCTTCTTAAAAAGCCTTTCGTAATCACCAAGATGCGCCACAAGCGAAACGCTTAGTTTGTTCTGAATTGCTTTTTGGATATCGGTTGAGTCAAAGTAACGCTTCATGCGAGTCAGAAGATGATTCAGTTCGTCGCCAACGTGGAATGAAACAGCCTTATCCGATGCGCGCCAAACACTATGCATATCGCTCATGGCCCAGCCGAGCAGTTTTATATGGTTCTTGGTGTACGACTCCCAGGGAATGGTGCTGCCTGGCAGATAGTTATAGATGCTGGCATAGACCTCTTTGCTAGCATCCGATAGCCGAAGTGTTCGCTCGTCGAATCTGCTACGTACAGGAAGCGCAGAGCTGAGAGTATCCGCTGCGTTATCTGCAGATCTAATTCGCTGTCGGGTATTGTGCTCATTTTTGAAAAAGATAAGGTTAGCAGCGCCGCCGGTAGCAAGAGTTAGCCGGTAAGACTCACTCCTGTAGCCTTTTTGGGCGGTGCCCACCTCTACTACATCTAGGCCGTAGATCCCGATAACCTGCGGGACAAGAGACCGGTAACTCATTTTTCTATCCTCGCCATTGCGAATTATTTAATCACAGAAAGGCAAAAGCCCCCAGTTCACCCGGAGGCTTCGCCATCAACAGGTGCTGGGGGGTTACTTGTTTGGATAAAATATGCAACCGCGTTTAGTGCGGCGATCTACATATATCTCCAGAGTTGGCCAGTAGGCGACAAAGCCCTCAACGCCGTCTACGGCGGCCCGACCGTGGCAAACGCTATTTACATGCTTACGATTTGACACGATCGCGGTCCCCCTGACGGCAATCTTTACGGTGCTCCCTGACGAGAGGCGCCTTATGAGTGTCCCCGAAAAAACCAGTTTCTCAGTGTACTTTCCGAAGTCCTCCTCTGTAAAGTCACTAATAACAATGCTACCGCGAACGGAGTTCATGTCTGTCACCTCAAAGACCTGTCGCAATCAGCCTGCAACAAAAGGCGTTACCATGTTGACGGCCACCCCGTTACGAACGAGGGATTATAATTTCATTATAACATTTATATCTCTATCCGTCAATATGCCTACGATAGACTACAAAATCAAAAGCGTATTTATTCTTTTTGTCTGCTTCGTGATGCTCGCGCGAGGTTTCCTGCCACTCGTTCATATCAATTTCAGGGAAAAAAATAGTCGCCTGAGGAAACGAAGCATCAACCTCTGTGGCGTATATTGTATCAACATCCGGCAAAGCATCTTTATATACCGATGCGCCACCGAAGATGACGACAGGGAACTGGGCAATTGCATATGCTGCCTGGAGCGATCCAGCCGTAATGACCTTTTCTACACCCGTTGGCGTGCGGGAGAGCACGATATTTTGGCGATCAGGGAGAGGCCTGGAGCCGATCGACTCAAACGTTTTCCGTCCCATAATTATACTTTTTCCGATAGTAAGTTTACGAACATTCCTTAGATCAGCAGGCAAATCACGCATCCACAAAAGATCATTCTCTGCGCCAATGCCGCGATTCTTATCATAGCCAACAACAATTGCTTTCATAGTCTTATGGTACACTTACGCCCGTCGTATGATCAACCGCACGATTGACCGCAAGATTAGCCGCAAAAGGATCGCCTGCAGCTATAGCGCGAGCCTTTAAGCGGTTAAAGAGTGTGTCGCATTTTGAGCAGTGAAGGGGGTCCTCATCCTGAAGTCCTTCAGAGGCCGCTATTCGGTATCTGGTGTCACAGCTCGGGCAGGGCAGAACCTCGTATTCTTCCTCTGCTGAAACTGACTGGCTCTGCTCGTTCATTGTCCTCTACATCTATTGAAAAAAACTGTCTAAATCGTAGATTAGACAGGGACCCTCTTAATGCCTGTAATTGTAGAACAACTTTATGCCCTCCACCAGACCGCGAATTTGCCTTTATGCCGGACGCTTTGAGAGCAGCTCTTCTGGCCTCTGGGTCTATTTCTCCTCGGTTTTGGAAGCCCTGCTCGTTAAGGCGAAGGAACAAGAGGCAGACTTCGAGTTTATCTGTCTTGCGCAGGGAGATGAGCGCATCCGAGCAAAGCTAAGCGAGCTGCAGGAGGCATTTGAAGATTTTTCCTGGGAAGCGCTGCCGGAGAGTTTTCTGGGCAGGCGTTTTGATACCTTTCGAGATGGATTTGTAAAGCGAGAAGATTTTTCACTCATCCATGGGCTCTGCAATTTTGCCCCTTTTCAAAATAGCTCGCTGCTTTTTCTTACCATCCATGACCTGATTGCCCTTGAAGCTCATTCCGAGCTTTCGCTCTATGCAAGGCTTCGCTCCGCCACTTACAAATGCTTATTTCGAAAGTCTCTGGAAAAGGCGTCGCATGTGTTTTCGGTGAGTGAACATGCAGCAAGGGAAATTAAGGAGACTTTTGATTTAGAGTCCCTGCCAGAAGTTCTCTACTCTCCACTGGAAAAAGCGTTTTTGGAGAAAGACCTTCACTTCCCTTTGCTTGAGGAGAGAAATGCAGTGCTTGCCTTTGCGGCAACTGACAGACGCAAGAATATTGAAAGGGCGATTGAAGCTATCTGCCCCTGGCTTCTTGATGGTGGCGAGCTTCGAGTCTTATGTTCGAATGAACAAGTAGCAGAAAGGGTACAGAGCTTTGCTCGAGAGCGAGCACTCGAAAGACATATTTTCTGTGACCTCCGCATTCCAGCAAAGGACCTTCCAGAGTACTATCGCCAGTTTCGAGCACTGCTTTTTCCTTCACTTGCTGAGGGCTTTGGGTATCCAGTCTACGAAGCCATCTCACAGGGGCTTCCCGTCGTGCACAGTAGAGGTATCTGTGTTGAGGAACTCAAAGAGGATACCCGGGAGATGCGAAGCGAGTGCAGCCCGCGTTCAGTAGAAAGTATTCGGGAGGCCTTCATCGGTTGTCTCAGGCGAAAATTTCCTGAAGAAACAAGAACAAGAGCAGCACAGCGTGTTCGAGAGAGGCTTCGAGCAGCCCGGGTAGCAACGGCTTTACTCAATGCGTACAGTGAAGCGCTGCATCGCTAGGGACTTTCCACTCTTTTCCAATCGCGCTAACTTTATCCCGGAGACAGATAGGAGAGAGCTATGTCAGATTCTATTTTTGAAGGTGCCATTCGGCAGCTCGAGAAAGCTTTAAAATTTTACAGCATTGATAAGGAAACAGAGCTTCGTCTGAGGAGTCCAAAAGCAGCGCTTCAAGTCTCAGTTCCAGTGCGCATGGATGATGGACATCTTGAGGTCTATCAGGGCTACCGGGTGCAGTACAACGACTTTCGCGGCCCCTGTAAGGGCGGGATACGCTACCACCCCTCGGTCACTCTCGATGAAGTGCAGTCTCTGGCATTCTGGATGACGATCAAAACAGCGGTCGTCGGCGTTCCTTTCGGCGGCGGCAAGGGCGGTGTTCGCGTAAACCCCAAAGAACTCTCCCGAATGGAGCTTGAACGGCTTAGCCGCGCCTACATCAATGAGGCCGCTGATGTAGTCGGCCCCGACCGAGACGTTCCCGCGCCGGATGTCTACACCAATTCCACCATCATGGGCTGGATGGCGGATCAGTACAATATCATTCGCCGCACCCATGAGCCTGCGGTGATCACCGGCAAACCCCTTAGCCTCGGCGGCTCCTTAGGCCGTGATGATGCCACCGGCCGCGGAGGTTTTTACGTGCTCCAGGCGCTGCGCGATAAGCTCGCGCTCGGCGGTAAGACCCCGACCATTGCGGTCCAGGGCTTCGGCAACGCCGGCTACCACTTTGCGCGGCTCGCTGCGCTTGCCGGATTTAAGATCGTCGCAGTCAGCGATTCTAAGGGAGGCATCTTCACCGAAGAGGGCCTCGATCCGGACAGCGTCAATAAGGTAAAAGTCGAAAACAATACGCTTGAGGCGGTCTACTGCGAAGGCTCGGTCTGCGAAACGGTCGACCATCGAAAAATCAGCAACGAGGAACTCCTACAGCTTGATGTTGACCTTCTGGTTCCCGCAGCCCTTGAGAATCAAATCACCGCAGCCAACGCCGACTCGATAAAAGCCAAAACGGTGCTTGAGCTAGCCAACGGACCGGTGTCCTTTGAGGCAGACGGCATTCTTTTCAAAAAAGGAATTACCGTCATCCCTGACATATTAGCCAACGCCGGCGGGGTAACCGTTAGTTATTTCGAGTGGGTGCAAAACCGAGCAGGGTTTTATTGGGAAATAGAAGAAGTGCATCGCCGCCTGCAGGACAGAATGAAGGAATCCTCTCTGGCCGTTTACGCAAAACAGCAAGCGCTTTCCTGCTCCATGCGCACGGCAGCGTACGCGGTGGCCGTGCCCTCGACGACGTCGAGCACGATGAGGCCGGCGAAACGCACGCGCGACGCCGCCA
>JAUIHN010000007.1 GCA_030432305.1 bacterium
CGGAATTGGTAGACGCGCGGGACTCAAAATCCCGTTCCTGTTAAAGGAGTGAGAGTTCGATTCTCTCTCGCGGCACCAAACACACCACTCTACCAGTAGACACTGTTCTATGGGCTGCGATTTATTTATTTTTTGTGACGTACGTGTTCGCCCAGCGGTCACCAAGCCTTTGTTTGGTTGGACTCATGGCTACTGAAACTATTCCTGCTACATATGGTAGCAAGTAAGGGAAACCGTCAACGACGCGAGCAATGTTGCGGACAAACGATTGGCGCACTGTTATTTTACCGTCATTATCGTTTACCACGCGGATTCCCATAACCAGCTTGCCGGCGGTAGCACTATACTTAGTTTCCATCACCAAGTAGTAGGCTAACCACAGCACTAAGTAGATGAGAAATGAAGCTCCCTCAAGGCGAAAAGAGAACCCTGTGATACTTGCGTAAGCTTGTCCGGTTATGAAGCTAAGAAAGATAAAAGTTGGTATACCCCAGACTACAATGTCTATTAAAAATGCGTTGATCCGTGTACCGACTATGTCTTTATCCTTGGTTTTACTCATCTTAGAAAGTATACAGCTATGCTTAATATTAAAAAAGCATTAGAGAGATTAATATCTATCATTTAACGACTAAGCTTGCCGTCACCGCCTCGAGTGGTGACGTTTTATTCCAGAGCCAGTACGCCGTCGCCTTGGTCGCTACTTGCCCGCGCCAAATCGCCATTGGGTTGTCCCACGGCGTAGTGGTGACGTTGCCGCCGTGCGCGGCGATGAGGTGATCTTTATGGAGCACTAGAATCGTCACCGGGTACGAAATGGTAAATTTATGTACTGACTCGACGAGGCCGGTCAGCTGCATGCTAAATGCCAGCACCTTCGGATAGTAGACGCTGCTAAAGAGTTTTTGTAGTTGTGCGAACGAAACAACCAGGAGTGTGTCTGGTCGCTCGACCAAGCGGTCGGGGCTGTTTTTCATAAGGTCGACAGCGTCTCTGGTGAGCGTTAGCGGCCCCGTGTAGGCTTCTACGAATTGCTCGTATGCTATGGCTGTCTCGCTGTTTCGCCCCGCATCGCCAGCTAGGAGTACGCCAGTCGCCCACTCACCGAGCGCGATCATTTCAGGCAGGGCATTTTTCGCCAGGCTACCCGATGGCGTGGTTTCTCCGAACACCGTGTCTGAAATCGCAGAGGGAATGGTTTTTTTAAGCACGTCTGGTAGTAGCACTCGTACTTCACCTACCCCGGCGCCGAGCGATACGCTATAGGCTTCGGCCACACCAGCAAAACCAAGTTTGTTGCCGCCGATAATGCCGAGTCGCCCAGCTTGGTCGCGTCGCTCCGGCTTACTCCACTCGATGTCCGGATAAAGCGGCTTAGCAGTCGTCTGCTGCCGCCAATAGGGGTAGTTTTGCATGGTTAGTCACTTATATCTTCTGAGGGGAACGTTTCGACGAAGCGGACATCGTGTGTCAGGATTGTATCGTCTTCATTGAATGTGAATTCGCCGTAGACTTTCTCGCCGGCGAGCACCTGCGGCAGCCACAGCTTGTCGTCGGCCCACATTTGCTCGTACGGTATGTCACTAATCTTAAACCACTCCGGCTTCATCTCTTCGGTCTCGCTCGGATCACCTTGCCATTCATCGCAGAAATAGACATGCGAGTACATCTGTTTTGTCACCTCGCCGTCTTTAGGGTAAAGAAAATCGTGCTCGGCCACCTGCCAGTAATTCATAGGCACGACCTCGATTTCTTCACGTGCCTCCCGTGCCAGCGCTTGCTCAATGCTTTCGCCCTCATCAAGCTTGCCGCCTACGCCGTTATAGCGCCCAGCGCCAAAGCCACGCTTCTTCATGGCGAGCAAAATCTCATCGCCTCGGCGTAGAAACAGTAGTGTGCACACTTTTTTGTCGGTAGTTTCGGTCATTTTTCTCCTCACGTTAGCTCAGTTCGATGCTCACCGGGCAGTGATCGCTGCCCATTTGGTCGGCGTGGATTTTAGGACTTTCTACTTTGTCGGCGATTGCTTTACTCGCCAGCCAATAGTCAATCCGCCAGCCGACGTTGCGTTCTCTGGATTTCGCGAAGTGACTCCACCAGGTGTAGTGGCCGTTGCCCGCGTGGTCGCGGCGAAAGACGTCGCTAAAGCCAGCTTCAAGCCAATTGTCGAAGCCAGCGCGCTCTTCGTCGGTGAAGCCTTTCTTGCCACGGTTTGGTTTGGGATTCGCCAGGTCGTCCTCGGTGTGCGCCACGTTCATGTCGCCGCAGTACAGCACTGGCTTTTTCTTTTGTAGATCCGCGCAGTAGAGCGTCATGGCTTTATCCCACTGCTGCCTGAGATTGAGGCGAGTCAGGTCGTCTTTGGCGTTTGGTGTATAGGCGGTCACGACGTAAAAATCGTCGAATTCCGCCGCTATCACTCTTCCTTCGTCGTTGCTGTGGCCATAATCATCAAGCGTCAGCCCTCCGGCTTTAACAAATTCTTCGGGGATGTCATTTATAACGGCTAGCGGCTTGATTTTGGTAAATATCGCTGTGCCGCTGTAGCCCTTCTTGGCTTTTGACGAGTTCCAATATTCGATATACTCCGGTGCGTCAAACGCCGCCTGCCCTTGCTCAGCCTTGGTTTCTTGCAGACACAAAATATCAGGCTGATGCTTATCCAAAAATTTCTGCAACTCACCCTTTCGCACCACCGCGCGAATACCATTTACGTTCCAGGAGTATAGTTTCATAGCTCTAGTATACCCTAGCTTTTAGCTCGTTTCATTTCTCTGGCCGCTTCGCGTGATTGATCGCGGCGCTTTAGTGTTTCGCGCTTATCGTAGTGTTTCTTACCCTTGCCGAGTGCAATCACAACTTTGATAAACCGGCCAGCCGTAAGCAGCTTCAGCGGCACAATTGTCATGCCCTTTTGCCTTGAAGCGACCAGACTATCAATCTGTTTTCGCTTTAATAGCACCTTTCTGGCTCTGGTGTCGACGCTCCTGGCGCCCTCCTGCCCTTTTTGATTCAGCTTCACGCTAAAGCTGGCATTATTGAACCATAGTTCATTGTTTCTGACAGAGACAAAAGAGCCTTTAAGCTGCACATGTCCATCGCGGGCGGCACGGACTTCAGGTCCTGTCAGCTCCAGCCCGCCGACGATTTCCTCGCCTAAGCTGTAATCAAAGCTCGCCCTGCGGTTCAGGACGGCTTTAGGCTGCTTCTGATGTTGGCTTTTCTGCGACATAGCTACCACTACTATACTACGTGTATCAGGGCGCGCTCTCTGAATAACACGAGTGAGCTCGGTTCTTCTCTCGAGCACTACTGATATAACAGATGGCAGATATTGACAATATAGCATAAGTGTGTTATCATGAAAGTATAACATCGCGCTGCTAACCGGGTGAGCGTGATTGTTTGTTCTTCTACGTGAAAGGTGTCAAAAATGGATTTGCTGCTTGGTTTCAACCTGATAACCGGGCACTCATTCTTCGTTTCGTTGATCATTTGCTGGGCAATCACGCCCGGTGCGATGATCGTCGTCGGAATCATCGGCGAAAGTCGGCTGATTCCATTGACTCCAAGCCGGCAGTATCTGGGGTTCTCCCCTGGGGATTTCTTCCTCGGCATCGGGGTCGCCTCGGGCTTGCAGGTCGTGAACCGGCTGCCCGACAGCACGGCCTGGTGGAATCAGCGATGGTTCCACCTCATGGCGCTCCTGGCGGCGGCAATCTTCGCCTCCGTCATGATGCGGCTCGAAGTCGCCTCCGGAGGCCACACCGCCAAGGAGATGTATTCTCCTGTCGGCCTCTATCACAGCCTTGTCCTCTATGGAGGGTACGGCTACGTGATTGGGGTCGTGGCGCTGGCCATGGTCTTCGGAGCGGATTGGTCCGACGAGGCAACCCAGCAATGGGGTGCCTTGTCAGCTGTCGGCGTCGGGCTGTTCATTATTCTTGTCTACCTTGACGGTAGGCGAGAGTTCGACAGTTCAGAGACGTATGTCGAGAAGTGGCAGCCAATCTGGCGCCGCTCCGCCACGTAGAAGAAACGCCGTCCTAGTACTCGCTGACCCTTCGGGGAACGTTGAGAAACGGACGGCCGTTTCATTTCTGACTTGTGCCACAATGATGGTAGTATGCAGTACATGAACAAACAACTAAAACTTTCTGTTGTAATACCTGCCTACAATGAGGAGGATTCGATCGAGCGCTGTCTACGGTCGATTCAGAATCAATCAAGGCCAGCTGATGAAATTGTCGTCGTAGACAACAATTCGACTGACAGTACTACTGAAATTGCAGCGAAATATGCTCGGGTGGTGACGGAGGTAGAACAAGGTATTGCCCCTGCCAGAACCCGCGCGTTCGACGAAGCTTCGGGTGACGTCATTATCCGTGTAGATGCCGATACTCTAGCAGATAGTAATTTGCTCGCTGTCTATGAGAAGGCGTTCTTAAGCGATCAATCTCTCCTGGCAGCCAGCGGAAAACCACTGTCGCAAATCGCCCTACGGCATGACCCTCTAAAGTGGCTCGGGCATGTTCCGGCTTTCTTCGCTATGCTTGATCGAAAGTTTTTCAGAAAAAGTGTCGCTCTCTTTGGCTTTAACTGTGCGATTCGTAAATCCGCCTGGCTGGAGCATCGCGACGCTATCGTGGCTCGCAATGCTACGCGTACCGAGGACACGGAAGTTTCTCTCATCTTGCATGCCGCTGGAAAGACGGTTTATTTAAAAGATGCCAAGGCATATTTTAGACTCGACGACATGTCGCCTGTTAAGCTGGCACGCTACCTTATTGCGGATATGCAGGCCATACGGCATCACCGTCGTCGCTAGTTTAGGTCTATGAATAAGCAGCGTAAGCGGCCACGCATTGTATAATGAGACAAGTGCGTGCCATTTTGGCAGCCATCACTATATGAAAATCGCCTTTTTTACCGACGACTACCTGCCGTTTGTGCACGGTGTCACGACATCGATTCAAAACTATCGTTACGCGCTTGAGAAGCTGGGTCACGAGGTCTATATTATTGCGCCGAAGAAACGTGGCTATAAAGAGAATGACGATCACGTGATTCGCCTCTTCTCGATAAACCCGTATATTTTTGACAAGAAGCCAGTGTCTGTCTTCTACCCTGGCTTGGCGCGCAAACTTGATAAATACCAATTCGATATCGTACATAGCCACACACAGCCATACATGGGCGTGCTGGCGCAGGCTGTGGCGAAGCGCCAGGGTGTTCCGCACGTTACGACAATCCACACACTTTTTTCCGAGCTACTCGATGATTACCCGGTGGCGGTAAAAACGGGAATTATTGGCTTCACTTTTGCTTACCCCGTGGTCTTTAAAGCAAAGCCTATCCTGCCGTTCAAAACCAGGCGCGAAATCATGGAACTGTCTTCTGCCGACGCAGACAGCATAATGAAAAAGCAGGCCTGGTATTTGCTGGCGGCCATGGCCAGCCGTACCGATGGCTGTATCACGCCGTCTGCGCACCTGGCGCAGTCGTTGGTGGATAACGGCCTGACGGCGCCGTATGAGGTGCTGCCGAATGGTGTCCGGCTGGAGCGCTATAAAGCTTCGAAAGCAACCGATTCGCCGCTCAAGAAAAAACGAGATGAAAAACTGATTATTGCGGTGGCGCGCCTCAGTGGTGAGAAACGCCAAACCGTGCTTATCGATGCGATGACGCATCTGAAATCAAATGCTCGCTTGGTGCTGGTTGGTGATGGTCCGGAAGAGGCTAACCTCATGAATAAAGCGGCAGAGCTAGGCGTTAAGGATAGAGTCGTATTTATGGGTCGACAGTCGCCAGAGGTAGTGGCGGCGCTGCTCAAGCAGGCTGATGTGTTTGCGCTGGCGTCGTACCGGTTCGATAACCAACCGATGGTTATTCTTGAAGCAATCGCCAGCGGGCTGCCGGTAGTGTACTGTGACGACAATTTGAAGGAAGGCTTGACGACTGACAACTCCTTGCTGGCCGGCGGGATTGAAGGTACTCATTTTGCCGAGGCTTTCGATAAATTACTCTCTGATGATACGCAGCTAAAAGAAATGGTAGCGGCTTCGAGGGCGTTGTCTCGCAAGTTTGATATCGTACACCTGGCTAAACGTCTTGAAATGTACTATCAACAACGGATTGCTGTCTTAGAAAACGACTCCAATTAAAATTGCCACCGAGGCGGCCGAGGTGCACGTCGTTGTGCACCCGGCCACGCTGCGGTGGCTGCTAGAGGAAGGCGGGCGAGATGCCCAGATTGAGCATACCTTGGTCGGCGAGCGAGACACTGCAAGAGAGGGTGGCCTCCTCCTCTTCGCTGTCCTCGCCGACTCGGAAGCCGGTGAGACACTGACACACGTGCGACCCAATCGGTATGAGGCACACGTCGCCGGATTCGGATACGATTGCGTGAACCGTCCAATCGGCGCGGTAGTGGATGCTTCCCACAACTCCCGACGCCACTTCATCTCCATGCGCGTTGAGGACGATGAAGAGGTGGCCGATGCGAGCGCGCCCACACGCGAACGCACCGGCTTCTTCGAGTTTTACTAGTTCTGGCATTCCTGCCTCCTCTAATGTACTACCTGTGCACGGTGCACAGGATCGTGAAAAAGACTATATAAGATAAGATAATTTCCGTCAATCATAAGCGGAATGAAATGAAACAGCCGCCGAAGCGCTGCGAAGGAGCCTGGGGGCTCGACTTCGGCTGGCTGTCGACGGCTACCTACGGCTTGATGCCGCGAAGATGGAGGGTGTCGGCGCCAAGCTTGAAGACGGTTATTGAGTCTCCGTTCCGCCACCACATTCCTTGATTGTGAAATGTGAAGAACGGAAGAGACTCGTTAGGCCGATACAACCTGACAATCCCCTTTTGAATAGTACACCTGTCAACCTCACCTTCGTCAGCGCCCAGTCGGTACCGGCAGCCAACGAATGTCTTTTTTGCAGCTTTTTTGGAAGGGCTAGACATTCTCTCCTCCAGTGATACTCAACAAAACGTAGGCTTTAGTAGTAAAACACATTATTAATATATAGTCAATTAGTATATATTTTTCACCTCTGTTACACTAACTAAGTCATGATTGCCGACATCAATATTACTGAAAAATCATTTGGCCCTAAGATTTTAATGACTGGGGTACGGTTTAGTATTGATGCCAAAGAGAAAGTCGGTGTGATTGGCCGCAACGGCATAGGTAAATCGACCCTTTTTAGCATCCTAGCCGATACGGATCATGATTACACTGGCGATGTTATTTACAAAAAAGGCACGGTGGTGGCAAAGACCGCTCAGGAGCATCATGATCTTGGCGATACGACGGTGCTGCAATACGTGCTGGCAGGCCTGCCGGAGTATCCGCAGCTGAGCCGAATTATTGAGACCTACCCCGCTACTATGGGTGATGACATGAAAAAGATCGAGGAGTACACGGCCGCTCTGCAACGTTTTGACGACAAAGACTTTTATCAGATTGAAGAAAAAATCGAGCGCGAACTCGAAACTTTTCAGTTGCCAGACGTTGCTCATAGGCCGTTTGATTCTTTGAGTGGAGGTCAAAAAAGATTAGTCGAGGTGATAAAGATTATGCATTCTGATGCCGACCTGGCGCTCATCGACGAGCCGACCAACCACATGGACTATGTTGCCAAGGCGCAGTTTATTGATTGGTTAAAAACGGCGCCCGAGGCCATGCTTGTCATCACGCACGACCGTGATGTGCTGGCTGAGGTTGATAGAATCGTGGAGCTAAAAGATGGCACAGCGCAGAGTTTTAAAGGTAACTATGATGATTATCTGAAACAAAATGCCACCAGTACGAGCTCCAGGATGAATGAATACGAGGTGACGCAGCGGCAAATTGATAATCTCAAAAAGCGCGTTCAGTACGCTCGCAGCAAAAAAGCCAGCTGGGGCGGCACGGCCGACAAGAAGAACCCATTTGTGGTAATGGAAGAAAAAGCGCTTAAAGAGATAAAGAAGCTGCAGCAGATCGAGAAGCCAACGTTTTGGATAGATAAAGATTCGGCTGCTGGGCTCGATTTTAAGAATGCCGAGCGCTACAAGAAGTATAAAACTAAGAATATCCGGATTGGCCTCAAGGACAATGCGTCTCGTAGCAAGCACGTGCTTGTCTCTGCCAAAGATTTGAGCCTTGGCTATGGCGATACTCCCCTGTTTTCTGGCGTAAATATCGACCTGCGTGAAAGCGAAGCGGTTGAGTTGCGCGGCCGAAATGGTGCTGGTAAGACGACGATAATAAAGGCTTTGCTGGCACCTAGCGCCCTTGGCGCACGCATTCCTGGAGACATGGTGAGCGCGCGAGAATCTCGAGGCGAGCCTCGGGAATCTCACGCCGCTCAGCCTAGAGGGTTAATGTCGCCAGGAAAGGTGCCGCCGGCGGCCGCCTCGCCGCGCGCCACCCGCTTGTCTCCGGCCGTAAAAAATCAGTCATCCGACGCCACCTTTATAGAAATATCTGCACAAACCAGAGAGTTGAGAGAGCGAGATTCCTTGCGTGTCGAGGACTGGTCTTCTGACCCGACCAAAGGGAGTTCCGCAGACGCCAAAGAAACGAGCGAGCGAGACTCGCTGCGTGCGGAAGCCGTTTCTTTAAATGGTGGTGTCGAGATGGCTTCGCGAAGAGCAGAAATTACCATATTTGGCGGTGAACTAAAACTCTACCCCCACGCCCGTGTTGGTGTCTACGAGCAAGAGGTTTCGCCCAAGTATTTTGGGCTGACGTTACACGATGGCATCGAGCGGCTGTATCTCGACCGCAATCTTTCTATTACTGAAACAAAAATTCGCCAACTCATGAGTGATTATTTATTTGTCGATACTGACGGTGCGGTGCCGATAGAAAAGCTCTCTGGCGGTCAGAAAGCGCGCTTTCAAGTAATAAACATGCTGGCGAACGATCCGCAGCTGCTTATCCTTGACGAGCCGACAAACCACCTCGATCTACCGAGCATCGAGGAATTAGAAACCGCGCTCGGCAGATATACTGGCGCGGTGCTCTATGTTAGTCACGACAACTATTTTCGCGAAGCCATGGGCGGCGAAGTTGTGCAGATTGGCGTGTAGCTATTCCTTTATCAGGCCTTTGTCTTTTAGAAGTCCGTCGATTTTTGGCCTATCAAAACCAAGCACGAGGTCACCATCGATGTCTGTTACCGGCACACCCCTAAAGTTGCCGCCGATCTTACCCATTAACTCTTCGTGGGCAGCCGAGTCTTCTTCGATATCTTTTTTGATAAACTTTACGCCTAGTTTTTCCAAGTACTGCATCTCTGTCTTGCAGAAAGCACACCAGGTCGTGCTGTAAACAATGACTTTTGCATCGTCCATGTATGTATTCCCCTCTCTTTAACTTCCTCTATTGTACTACATGCCGAGCAAGTATTTAAATGACCAAGGTGCGGTGCTATAGTATATCTCATGAAGCTTACGGTTGGCATGAGTGCACGGGCGGGCGGTTTTGCCTTGCCGACTATTTTGTTGGTTTCAACCGTGATGATGGTGATACTGGTGGCATCTATCGCTGCTGCGGCCGCTTCGAGGGTGTCACTTGATTCGCAGTATTACAATTTACTTGCCAAACAAGCCGCACAATCTGGCATCGCGCGGGCAAACGAATGCCTCCAGTCCAGCGGCTATACGCCGCAGTGGTCGACTGTTGGTACGGGTCGGGATTTACGACCAAACAGCACCTGCGCTGGCACGACTATGGGCGGTGGCGGTGTCAGCGAGTATGTGGTTGGCGACGGCGTAGGGCCAGATCTAAATATTAGGACAAAGTACAGCATCGAGGCGCCGATCGGCTCTGGTATCGGCTCAATTCTAGAAGTTGTCGGCACAACCGAGTTGGTGCGCGCTTCGCCGCCGCATACCGTGTGGCGTAGCTATGAGCAATCGCTGTACCACCGTATTGAGCCACCGCAGGCAGTAGCCTGCCCTGAAGGCTTTGCCGCCGTGCCGGGCGATAGCCGGTTTGATACTAGTGATTTTTGCATAGGTAAATTTGAAGCCAAAAATGTCGGCGGTACGGCAAAAAGCCAAGCCGGTGGTACACCCTACACTTCAATCAGTCAAGCCGCGGCAGCTGACGCAGCCGAATTATCGTGTGCCGGCTGTCATCTCGTGACGCAGGGTGAATGGCTTACCGTGATGCATAACTCGATGAATGTCGCCAGTAACTGGACCGGCGAGATTGTTGGCAGTGGCTCGACGTACCGCGGGCACAGCGACAACAATCCGAGCAATGCTCTGGCAGCGAGCACCGATGATGGTGATGGGTATTTTGGAACCAATAATTCTAGCGGCAATCAGCGTCGTACCTTGCGGCTCAGTAACGGCGAAGTCGTCTGGGATATGGCTGGCAATGTATGGGAGTGGACAGATGGGACCGTCAGCGGCGGTCAGCCTGGCCTGCCTGGCTATGCCTGGCGCGAGTGGAACACCGGCGGCATGAATTTGGGCTCCTTTGAGGAATCTTTTCCGAGCTTTGCGACGCCAGCTGCCAGTGCCTGGACAAGCAGTCACGGCATAGGGCGGCTGTATAGCGATAGTGACGAATCAGGTCAGCGCGGTATTGAGCGTGGCAGTTTTTGGAACGGTGGCTCTAACGCAGGTATCGCGACGCTTAATTTTAACGATGCGCCGACGACTACCAACAACGCGCTTGGTTTTCGTATTGCTTTTGTGCCGATTAGCGAAACCAATTGCCCAGACGGCTATATACCGGTACCGGGCAATAGCCTGTTTAACACCAATAATTTTTGCGTAGCTAAGTATGAGACGAAAGATGACGGTGGTAACTATGTAAGTGAATCGGGGGGCTTGCCGCTTGTAAATGTTTCGCAGATAGGCGCAGTCATAAACACTGTGTTTGGCAGTTGTGGCTGTAGCGTTATTAGCGATGCGGAGTGGCTTACGATTGCGCATAACCTTGCCAACGTACCGAGTAACTGGACGGGCGGCAGTGTTGGAAGCGGTACGATTTATAGAGGTCACACCGACAATAGTCCTTCTACCAGACTGGCTGCTAGTAGCGACGACGATAATGGCTATTATGGCACCTCAAACGCTAGCGGCAATCAGCGCCGTACGCTGACGCTCAGTAACGGCGAAGTGATTTGGGATTTTAGTGGTAATGTGTGGGAATGGACGAGTAGTATTATGAGCGGTAACCAGCCTGGCGGTGGCGGCTGGGCGTGGCGCGAATGGAACACTATAAATAACACGCAGCTTCTAAGTCCCGATCCTTCGCCGATCTTTGGCAATCCGGCGGCGGAAGATTGGAATTTCTCTGACGGCATCGGTAAACTCTATAGTAATAATAGTTATACGTCGTCGCGCGCGTTTCTAAGAAGCGGCAACTGGAGTGACTCCAACGGCTACGGGCTCTTCTCACTGGCCTTGAACCGTGCCACCAACACTGGTCATGGTGACGCCGGCTTTCGACTAGTCGTACGACCTTAACTACTCTGCTTGCGTCTGGTCAGATGCCAGCCTCCACAGCGCTCGCATTTGTAGCTTGATAGAGTAATGTGCCATAAAGCCTGGATTTCGATAGCCGCTTCGGCCTCACGCTCGTCTTTAAAACGCCGCTTCGATTGGCAGCTAGCTGTATCGACATAGGGCTGGTGTTTCGGTGTCCGGTTGCGGCGTGGCATACTATACAGCGTAGTCTAGTTTTGCTATAGTGTATAGGTGCAAGGCGAATCACCTAAGAGTAGCCACAAAACACCGCCCGGGCGCAGCTCGACGGTTGTTTTTATGACTATAGCCGATACCACGTGGCGCATGTTTGTGCCAAGCGTTGGAGGTACTCTTCTGGGGGTGTGGCTTGATGGCAAGCTTGAGACAACACCGTGGCTGCTGTTTACCGGCATCATCCTGGGGCTCATGCTGGCTGGACTGATGGTACGCCTACAACTGAAAAAGATTTGGTAACCCTGAAAATACATGAACCAATTATCCCAATTTGCAGCAGCTGACAAACCGCATGTTTCGATTAATGCCGAGACAGTTTTTACGATTAATGGGTTTCCGATTACCAACTCTATTATCTTAGGTAGTATCGGCTTCGTGCTTGTCTTTTGGATGCTCTGGCATACGGCTTCGGTGCTAAAACGCGGCGGCAAACGGACGTTTTTGGTGCAGCTTGTCGAGTGGGTATATGAAGGCCTCTACGGCACCGTCGAGACGATTATTGGCGACAAGAAAATGGCGAAAACGCTAGCGCCGATTCCAATCACGCTCTTCTTTTTCATTTTTGTGCAGTATGTGCTTGGTGTTCTGCCGCTAGTTGGACCGGTATTTTATGATGGTCATCATTTGTTTCGTTCCTATCTGGCCGACCTTAACACTACCTTCGGCCTGGCCATCGTCACGATTGTGGCGGCAGAAATCTACGCTTTTAAAATCCATGGTGTATTTGGCGGTATTGGCCGCTACATCAAAAACCCTATAAAAGATCCGCTCGGTGCTTTTGAGGGGATCTTAGAAATCATCGCTCAGATGTCTCGTGGTATCGCCCTATCGATGCGACTTTTCGGAAATGTTTTCGCTGGCGAAGTGCTACTCATTATGATTGCTTTTCTAGCGCAACAAGCCGCCGCTGCCGCTCTACCGCTCTTCTACCTATTCGAGCTCTTCATCGGCGGTATTCAGGCCTACATCTTCTTCATGCTGACAACTATCTTTATTTCGCTAGGTATGGCTAGCCACGGCTCGCACGACGAGCACCCCGAACCCGCTCATCCCTCCCCTGATACGCCCTTGGCCACGTCAGATGGAAGATGATACAATTTATAAGTAAGTAATAAGGAGAGAAAATAATGGAAAATCTTGATTTTGGCTTGACCTATGCTATCCCAGCAGCAGCGGCAGCGCTTTCGATTGCGGCTATCGGCTATGCTTCGATGACAGCAGTTGGACGTAATCCAGAGAAAGTAAACGATATCCGAACCGTGATGATCTTGGCGATCGCCTTCGTGGATGCCCTCGCTATCATCGGTCTGATTGCGGCTATTGTTGCCCGATTTATCTAGGAAGGACTTTGTAGCACATGGAAGCAATGCTTATTTTTGCAGCGACGGAAACTGCAGCCGGAGACGGCGGCCTGTTAGGTGCGCTTGGTATTGATGTCCGGCTTCTGATAATTCAAGCGATTGCCTTCTTGGTGCTGCTATGGGCACTGTCGAAGTTTGTCTATCCGGCTATTTCTGGCATGCTCGAAAAGCGCGAAAAAGCTATCCAGGAAGGCATCGAACTGGCCGAAAATGCCGAGAAAAATGCCGAGAGGGCTAGCGAAAAAGTCGACAAAATGCTGAGTGACGCCAGGAAGCAAGCTAGCGAAGTGATAGCCAGCGCCAAAGACGAGGCCAATTCTATCGTCGAGACGGCCAACCAGAACGCGGCCTCGCAAACCGAGCGTATGCTCGAGCGCGCCAACGCCGATATCGAAAAAGAAGTTGACGCGGCTCGTAAAGCACTTCGCGATGAAACCATCAACCTCGTAGCGCTGGCGACTGAGAAAGTTGTCGGCGGGGCCATGACGGATGCTATCGACAAAAAAGTAGTCGCCTCGGCGCTGAAAGAGGCCGATAAAGCATGAGTGCCGGCCGTAAACTATCTCGCCGAAAACTCGCTGAATATGTCGTGGACGAACTACATTCCGGCAATGGCGACAAAGCTATCCAGCGAGCAGCGGCCTACATGATAGAAACCAAGCAGAAGCACGCCGTTGACTCGCTGGTGCGTGATATTGAAGAGATTTTGACTGATAGCGGCACTTTCGTGGCCGATCTGACGTCTGCTCGGAAGCTGAGTGATAGCGAGAAATCTGACATCGCCAAACTGCTTGGCGCCAAGAAACTACACGCCAGAGAGACAGTCGACACTACCGTTCTGGGCGGTGTCAAAATCGAAGCGGCCGGCCAGCGTCTTGACGCGACACTGAGACATAAAATCGATTCACTAAAGGAGACAGACTCAAGGAGAGAAACCGCATGACGAATATCACAGTTACAGAATTAACCAAGGAGCTGAAGGGCGCGATTGCAAAGCTCGAGGCCGCTGAAGGGCTCGAGACTGTAGGTGTGGTGACGCGTGTCGGTGACGGTATCGCGTGGGTACATGGTCTAAAAAGCGCCGGCTACTCTGAGGTGCTTGAGATTGAGACCGAGTCTGGTATTGTCGAGGCCTTTGCTCTCAACTTGATGGAAGATGAAATTGGTGCCGTGCTACTTGGTAGCGACGAAACTGTTCGTGCCGGCCACAAGGTAAAACTTAAAGGTGAAGTGCTGTCTGTGCCTGTTGGCGAGGAGTTGCTTGGTCGTGTGGTCGACCCGCTTGGTCGCCCGCTCGATGGCGGTCCAGCCATTAAGACCAAACACACCGGCCCGGTTGAGCGTGAAGCTATCGGCGTGATGGGTCGAAAAAGCGTGCATGAGCCGATGATGACCGGTATCGTGGCGATTGATGCCATGTTCCCTATCGGCCGCGGCCAGCGTGAGCTGATTATTGGCGACCGTCAGACCGGTAAAACCGCAATTCTGGTCGACACTATGATTAACCAAGCCCGCCAGAAATCTGGTGTTATAAATGTCTACGTGGCGATTGGCCAGAAGCTTTCTAAGATTGCTCAGTTGGTTGACCGCCTTAAGCACGAAGGCGTGATGGACCAGACCATCGTGGTGGCAACCAGCCCAAGCGATCCGGCGTCGATGGTGTATCTTGCGCCGTACGCGGCTACTGCTATGGGCGAGTACTTCCGCGATAACGGCGACCACGCGCTGATGATGTACGATGACCTTTCAAAGCACGCCGTAGCGTATCGCCAGATGTCACTACTTTTGCGTCGCCCACCAGGCCGCGAGGCGTATCCGGGTGATGTCTTCTATCTCCACTCTCGCCTGCTCGAGCGCTCAGCTAAACTGAGTGACGATCTCGGCGGCGGTAGCCTGACTGCCCTACCAGTCATCGAAACTCAGGCTGGCGATATTTCGGCATACATTCCGACCAATGTTATTTCTATCACCGACGGTCAGATTTTCATGGAAACGGATCTCTTTTACCAGGGTATCCGCCCGGCGATTTCGGCTGGTCTTTCAGTCTCGCGTGTTGGCGGTAATGCTCAGACGAAAGCTGTGAAAAGTGTTTCTTCTCATCTGAAGCTTGGCCTTAGCCAGTTTAGGGAGCTGGCCAGCTTCGTGCAGTTTGGTAGCGATCTCGATGACGCCACCAAAGCGCAAATTGAGCGCGGTCAGCGCCTGACCGAGCTTTTGAAGCAGCATCAATATCAGCCAATGGGCATTTGGGAACAAGTCGCCAGTATTCACGCTGTTAATGAAGGCACATTCGACGATGTGCCTGTCGCGAAAATCAAGGAAGCTCAGGCTACCCTGCTGACTCGTCTCTGGACCGAGCATAAAGAAGCTATGCGCACGCTGAACAAGGGCGACAAGCCAAGTGATGAAACGCTAAAGACTATCATAAAAGTTGCCAAAGAGACGGCCAAGGACATGAAGGACTAAAAAACATGGCATCGACTCGTCAGCTAAAATCACGCATTCGTTCTGTCGGTAACACCCGGCAGATTACGAAGGCTATGGAAGTTGTGGCTGCCAGCAAAATGCGCCGTGCGCAGGATGCCGACAAAGCCGCGGCTAGCTACACCGAGGCGGCGAGCGAGCTGCTCAGCTACTTCGCGTCCCAGGGGATTACCCAAAAGCACTCGCTTTTTAAGGTAAAGCATGTTCATAGACGACTACTCATAGTAGTGGCGAGCGACCGAGGTCTAGCTGGTGCGTACAACAACAATATTTTCAAACAGTACGTCCAGGAGCTGAAAAACGATCACGCGGCCGGTGACAAGACTCCGAGTGTGGCTTTTGGCCGAAAGGCGGCCCAGTTTGTCACGCGTCTTAGGGAAGCTGAACTAGCTGGCGTGTATGAAAATGTGTCTGATCAGCTCGATGGCGGCGAGCTGCAGGCCGTGCTGGCGATGGCGGTGGAAAAATTCGAGGCTGACGAGATTGAAGCTGTCGATATTATCTACACCAAGTTTATTAGCAGTATCGCTCAGCAGGTCGAGGTGAAACGAATTCTGCCGGCTGGTTTTACCGAAGTCGAAGTAGCTGAAGATTTAAACGAAGCCGTGTATGAGCCAAACCCTAAAAAAGTGCTCGATGCAGTTGTCTATCGGTTGGTCGAGGCGCAGCTGTACCAGACGCTACTTGATGCCAAAGCCAGCGAGCACAGCATGCGCATGATGGCGATGAAAAACGCCAGCGACAACGCCGACGAGCTGGTTGACGATTTGACCCTTGCGATGAACAAAGCGCGGCAAGGCGCGATTACCCAGGAACTTGCAGAAATATCAGGTGGCGTAGAGGCTATGAATGATTAAATTGTCAACAGAAGTTAATTCAAGACGCCTAATTAAAGCAACAGGTATCGTAATAGGACTTTGGATTACCCCCATTCTCCTTGCACTCATTACTCTTGCAGTGCTGTCAATATTTTTAGAGCCAATCGATTAGTTTAGAGAAGGAGACGTATGATGAAAACAGTAGAAAGAACAGGGATCGGTTACATCAGCCAGGTTGTTGGCGTGGTGGTCGATGTAGCGTTTAAAGATAAGCATCTGCCGGCGATTTATGACGCATTGACCGTAGCGATTGACAAGCACGTGGTGACACTTGAGGTAGCGAGCCACCTCGACGAAAACACCGTGCGCGCGATTGCGTTGTCGAGTACCGATGGCCTCAAGCGCGGCGATAGTGTGGAAGCAACCGGCGGCCCAATTCAGGTACCTGTCGGCCCAGATACGCAAGGTCGTATGTTTAATGTGGTTGGTGATCCGATCGATGGTAAGGCTGCCCTCAAAGGCAAGAAAGCCTCGATTCACCGCGAACCGCCGAGCCTCGACGAGCAGTCGACCAAGGCCGAGATTCTTGAGACGGGCATCAAGGTTATCGACCTCATCGCCCCGCTAGCCCGTGGTGGTAAGGCTGGTCTTTTTGCTGGTGCCGGTGTCGGTAAAACGGTTCTTATTCAGGAGCTTATCAATAACATTGCCAAATTCCACTCTGGTAACTCAGTCTTTGCCGGTGTTGGCGAGCGTACTCGTGAAGGCAATGACCTCTACGAAGAACTAGCCGGTAGCGGCGTGCTCGACAAAACCAGCCTTGTCTTCGGCCAGATGAATGAACCACCTGGCGCGCGTCTTCGTGTAGCGCTTTCTGGCCTCGCCATGGCCGAAGCGTTTCGTGACGAAGGTAAAGACGTGCTGCTTTTCATCGACAATATTTTCCGCTTTACTCAGGCCGGTGCCGAGGTATCTGCTCTGCTTGGTCGCCTACCTTCAGCTGTGGGCTATCAGCCTACCTTGCAGCAGGAAATGGGTGCCTTGCAGGAGAGAATCACCAGTACTAATAAAGGTTCGATTACTTCTATTCAGGCCGTGTACGTGCCAGCAGACGACCTGACTGACCCGGCGCCCGCCACGACATTTGCCCACCTCGATACAACCATCGTGATGAACCGTGCGCTGACCGAAATCGGTATCTACCCAGCGGTCGACCCACTCGATTCTAGTTCGACAATTCTTGATCCGGAAATCGTTGGCGAAGACCACTACCAGGTAGCGCGTGAAGTTCAGCGTGTGTTGCAGCAATATAAAGAGCTTCAGGACATCATTGCTATCCTTGGAATGGAAGAACTGTCTGACGAGCAAAAACAAACCGTGGCGCGCGCTCGTCGTCTCCAGCGCTTCTTGGCGCAGCCATTCTTCGTGGCGACTGCATATACCGGTAACGAAGGTGCCTACATTAAGGTAGAAGATACAGTGAAAGACGCTAAAGATATCTTGGCTGGCAAGTACGACGATAAGCCTGAAAACTGGTTCTACATGGCTCCTGGCCCGCTATCTGAGAAGAAGGATTAATATGTCATCGAATTTGCATCTAGAGCTTGTCACTCTCAGAGGTAAAAAGGTAGATCAAGACATCTACGAAGTTACTATTCCGACCGAGACCGGGCCGATTTCGGTGTATCCAGATCACGAAGCGCTTGTCACGCTCGCCATCCCCGGCGCGCTGGCGATTCGTCATAACCGAGATGACCCCGACAGCAAGCTTGAGTATCTGGCTATCACCGGTGGTGTCGTGCGTGTATCGAATGGTAGAGTGCGGATTCTTGTAGACGAAGCTGATCATAGCGAAGATATCCTGGAAGAAGACAGTAAGGCCGCTTTAAAGCGCGCTATGGAACTACGCGAGAATGCCAAAGACCAGGTGGAGCTCGAAAAGGCCATGGAACTGGTTGACCGTCACGCTGTCCGATTAAAAGTTGCTGAACTACGCCGTAAGCGACGCGTAAACTAAGAAAGGTGTTGTGATGACGAATCCAGAAACTATGGATACTTTTGAGGCTGATAAAACTCCTGTATTGCTACTCGGTGACGCCGCCAGAGGAACCATCGAGGCAAAAGCTGACCAGATGGACCAGCTTGATAACTGCATGGAAGATCTCCGACGCGGGAGATTTCATTCGCCTGCTACGATTATTAATCTTGCGGCATGTGTTGATGGTCGCCTACCGAAGCTGCCAGGCGATGCACTTGTCGCCAATGCTGCTGGCGGAACACTGACGTATTTCGTGGCTAATCATCTAATCTCGGAGGACGCCAGCGACAATCCGACGGTTGAAGATTTTACTAAACTCGCGGACTTTTTGCGCGACCAGCACGTGACCATCGGTGGCCACACGGACGCGCATGCCGGTGAGCACAAAACCGGTTGCGGTGCGAACGATCGTCTTGAGGAAATTTACGCCTACATTGCCGAGCATAGCGATACATTACAGGAGTGGGCTGGCAAGCTTGGCGTGGAAGTGCCCGAAGATACCCATCAGCGTATTACCACGCGCGCCAAAGGCTCGACCAACTTTCCGTTGTCTACCGACATAAAGAGCGTGCTCGAGGAGCGCACCACTCCTGAGTTTATGCCAGAGCTCGAAGGAGAGCACAAGGAAGTTGTGGTGGTTGTAAATACCAGGACAAACATAACGCTCGATCGAGCCGCCTTGGCAGAAGTCTACGGGCCAGACACGCAAGCCTTTAACGTCGATGTTTGGGCGTTTGAGGAAGCGGCACGCCAAATTTCTGGAGACGATGAGTACGAAGTCCAGCAAAAAATCGCTGCCATGGTGTATTACAACCTGGCAACGGCGTTTGTGTTGGCGGGCTCTGGCATGCGCGTGGTCGCGCTTGAATAGTGCTATACTAGAAGCATGAGCCTCTCCAAAGACGATCTCGACGACATTAAACAGTTGATGGAAGCGACTATCGCTGCGAATAATAAGGTGTTGATGGAAGGTATTGACGCTCGTTTCGATGAAGTTGACAAACGTTTCGATGAAGTTGACAAACGTTTCGATGACATGGATGTAAAGCTCGATACTATCATGGACGCCGTCGGAACTGATTTAGATAAACATGAAAATCAACTGAACAATCACGAAACGCGGATTGTTCGTCTCGAAAAACGCGCGGCTTAAATTACTGGTGAGCAGCCAGTACCTGCCGGACTTCGTCCGTGCTCTTTGTATGCATCAACTTTTCGCGGAGGTCGCTTGCACCCGGGAAATCACGTACGTAAATCTTGAAAAATCGCTTGAGCGGCTCAAATTTGCGCGGTTCGAGCTCAGCGGAATATTTATCGAAAAGATTAAGGTGGAGGTAGAGCAGCTCCAGCAACTTCGCCTTTTCGCTGTAATCATATTCCTTATTTCTTGTTTCATATTTCGTACCCTTAGCGAACGCGAAAGGGTTGCTGAACACACCGCGGCCGATCATAATTCCATCGACGTCATATTCTTTCACTAGCTCTTCGCCGTGTGCGCGGTCACGAATGTCGCCATTGATAGTGAGTAGCGTCCCTGGGGCGA
>JAUIHN010000008.1 GCA_030432305.1 bacterium
GTATGTCGGCGAAAGATTTTACTCAGATGGCGCTAGAGATGAACTTCGTGAATCATGTGCTGCCGAGCGGCGGGGTGAGCGGTATTTCGTACATGGCCTGGCGGCTCAATAAATTCGGCATCCCGGCCGGGCGAGCCACGATGGCAAATATTGTACGCTTCGCCATGACATTCGCGGCGTTTATATCTCTCGTGCTGGTCGCGGTGGTTATTATCACGATTGACGGGAATATTAACCGCTGGATTATCTTTGCAAGCTTTAGTCTGGTGCTGGCATCGCTCGTGGCTGGTGTCGTCGGGGTGTATATCCTCAGTAGTCGGCATCGCATGTGGAAGACGGCCGATAGAGTGGTGCGGTATGGCAATAGAATCGTGCGCCGGCTGACATTTGGGCGTAAAAAGCGAACCTTTCGCTACAGCGAGGTTGAGAAATTTTTTACGGAAATGCACTTTGACTACGTGGCGCTACGGCGTGATCGGAATATTTTGGTGCGGCCGTTTCTTTGGGGCATCGCCTACACACTGGGCGATGTGTTGCTGTATCTGCTGACGTTCTGGGCGATGGGGATCTTCTTTAACCCAGCGCCGCTTTTGATTGCCTACGGCGTGGCGGGCATGGCAGGTCTACTGGTTATTACCCCTGGTGGCGCTGGAGCGTTTGAGGCGGTGATGATTAGTTTCTTGGCAGTGGCTGGCATTAGCCAAGGCGAAGCGATTGCGGGCGTGATTCTTACCAGGGTGATTTTGTTGCTCGGCACAATTGGTCTGGGCTATGTGTTTTATCAAAAGGCGATACTAAAATATGGACAATACGATCCTCGGCGTAAGTGATTTTATAGCACTCACCAACCAAACGCTTGAGTACGCGTTTTCAAGTGTGGCTGTGGAGGGGGAAGTCTCTGGCTTTAAGGTAAATCAAGGCAAGTACGTTTTTTTCGATCTTAAAGATAAGACGGGAAGTGTGGGTTGTTTTATGACGGTGTGGCAGCTGCGCACTCCGATTGAAGACGGCATGAAAGTGATTGTTTCGGCCTCGCCCAAGCTGACCGACTGGGGGAAGTTCAGCCTGACTGTGAAGGCGATTCGTCCGAGCGGCGAGGGTAATTTAAAACGCAGCTTCGATCTGTTAAAAAGTAAACTCGAGGCGGAAGGGTTATTTACGCCGGAGCGAAAGCGTGCGCTGCCGGAACTTCCGAACCGTGTCGCTGTCATTAGTAGTACGCAGGCGGCAGGGTACGCTGACTTTATCAAAATTATTAACGACAGGTGGGGCGGACTCGATGTGGATGTCGCGCATGTCCAGGTGCAAGGGAGCGAGGCGTCTGATCAGATAGTGCGGGCGCTGAAATATTTCAACACGCAGGAGCAGTTGCCAGAGGTGATTGTGCTGATTCGCGGCGGCGGTAGTCTAGACGATTTGAGTGCGTTTAACGACGAGGTGCTGGTTCGTGAAATTGCCAGTAGTCGCGCGGTGACGCTAGTCGGTGTTGGGCATGAGACTGACACCACGCTGGCGGATTTGGCGGCTGATGTGCGGGCGGCCACGCCGAGTAACGCCGCGCAGCTGCTGGTGCCGGACAAAAAGGAGATAATCCGCCACGCTCAGCAGAGAGTCGAAGGGGCCAGGTTGCAGGTGATACGCGAAATCGATAGAAGTAGAGAAGTGCTCGGTGGTAAACTTGAGGCGGTACTCGGCGCTATTCAGCGCCAACAGATAGCACAGCACACCAAGCTGGAATACAAAAAGCAGGTGCTCGCCGGGTTGAACCCCGAAAAAGTGCTCGCTAGAGGCTACGCCATTGTCCGAGGGGATTTGCAGGCCGGTGCCGAGATTGAAATTGAAACGAAAGCAAGTATAGCGAAAGCGGAGGTAAAAAATGTCAAAAGCAAAGCCTAGTATTACTCAAAAAATGAAAGAGCTCGATGAACTGCTGACGTGGTTTGATAGCGATGATTTTGAGCTGGAAAAGGCGGTCGATACCTACAAACAGGCGGAGGAGCTGGTGCGCGCCATCGAAAACGATCTGATGGAAGTGAAGAATACGATTTCTGTCGTGAGCGAGCGGTTTGATAGAGAAAAAGAATGATTATCTGGATCCTGCTGGCTGTAGTCTTGCTATTCGGTTTCGTCGTCTTCTCTGGTGCGCCGTATGTGCCGAGCAAAAAGCGTGACCTTGAGCGGGCGTTTGATGAACTCTACCCGCTTGGGCCAGACGATGTACTGGTGGATATCGGCTCGGGCGATGGTGTCGTTCTTAGGATGGCGGCCGAAAAGGGTGCTACGGCGATTGGCTACGAAATCAATCCGCTACTCGTTCGGCTCTCCAGGTGGCTATCGCGCTCATCGCCGCTCGTCTCGGTACATTTGGCGAGTTTTTGGAAAGCGACATTGCCGAGCGATACAACTGTGGTGTATGTTTTTGGCGATTCTCGGGATATCAAAAAAATGGCCGACAAAGTAGAGCAGACTGCTTTGAGAGTGCAGCGACCGCTGATGTTTATCAGCTATGGCTTCGCTGTGCCAGGGATGAAGGCTAAAAAACACGTTGGTGCTCATTACCTCTATGAGATTGTACCTCCAGAAGGTGTTGTAGCGTAAGTGCAATGCGGGTATAATACCTCTCATATGGCTACGAAAAAATCCTCTTATCAGCGCGGCGCTGTCAACACGCAGCTACTCGTTATTATCGGACTTTTGGTTCTGACCGTTGGGCTAAGTGGTTTGTCTGCGTGGTTATTTATTCAATACACCGATCAGAAAACTAATGTCGATAGCAAAATTGCGGTAGCTGAGGCCGAGGCACGGAAGCAGCAGGCCGAAGAAGACGATATTAAGATTAAGGCCATCGAAGAAGAGCCGAATCGTGAATTTGCCGGGCCTGAGGATTACGGCCGCCTGTCGTTTAAGTACCCGAAAAACTGGAGCGTGTACGTTGCGACGGATCCTACGATTACGAGGCGGGGCAATGAGTATAGAGCCTATCTCAGCCCGGTAGTCGTGCCGCCAATCGAGGCTGAAAATTCTCGTTATGCGCTTTCGGTGCTGATTGAAAACGAAGCGTACGATGAGGTGCTCGATGATTACCGAAAAGCTATCGAAGAAGGCGAAGTGAAGAGCAGCCCGTACTCAGTGAACGATCACGAGGGCACTCGGCTCGATGGCTTGATAGACAAGGATATTCGCGGCTCGGCAGTGCTGTTTCGGGTGCGTGATAAAACCATTACCGTCAGTACTGAGGCTGAGACCTTTAGCGACTATTTTAACGATATTATCGCCACCATCGACTTCAACGATTAGCTTGAGGGGCTAATCCGCTTACAGTCGCATCGCGGAGCGGCTCCATGCTACACTAAAAATGTATGAAGGGGAGCGGTCTGGACGTAGGGAGTAACGCCGATTTTAGGGGCGAAGAGCTGCCGTTTGTGCTTGCCGCTGCTCATGAACTAAAGTCACCACTGGCGTTAATTCGTCAGCTTTCGCTTGGTCTCGAACAGGGCACGGCCGATACTGATACACAGTGTCGGATGCTACGGCAAATTATCCTGACATCTGAGCGTGGACTAAGATTAACTAGCGATCTGACACGCACGACTCGCCTCGAGGACAGTCTATTTGAGCTCGAGCCGGTTAATTCACGTCAGCTATGCGAAGAGGTAGCGCATGAGCTGACGCCACTTTATGAGGCTCGGGGTAGAGAGCTCCGGGTCGTGGCCGGGCGGCGCCAGCTGCTGGCGGTCGCGAACAAAGATTTACTCAGGAGAATTCTGATAAATTTCAGCGATAACGCGCTACACTACGCCGATACAAATGCGCCAGTGTTGATTCAAGCCTCAACACTGCGTGGCGGGGAAACCGTGAAACTAGGCGTGCGTGACTATGGTCCGGCGGTGCCGAGCGATGTGTGGCAGCGGGTCAAACGACACCTTGGCAAAGCGCCGGTAAGTCTGCAGAGCCGACCAGCCAGCAGTGGTCTCGGCCTTTATATTTCCGGGCAGTTCGCTGAGGCTATGCACGGGTCGATTGGCGCGACTCGCCACCGCGATGGCGCTTCGTTTTATGTCGAGCTGCTGGCGTCAAAGCAGCTAAAATTACTATGAAACGGCCACACACAATTCTACTTATCGAGGACGACCCGTGGTTCGCCGAGCAGCAGCTTCGAACCCTCGCTGAGGCTGGGTTTAGTGCTAAACACGCTTCGGACGGACTGGCTGGTATCGAGATGCTTGACGATGAGTTGCCGGATGCGTTGGTGCTCGATATTTTTTTACCGGGGCCGAATGCGCTAGTGTTGCTGCATGAGATTCAATCCTATTCTGATCTAGCGAAATTACCGATTATTATTTGTAGCGGTAGCGCGAGCGACGTGCCGTTAAAAAGCCTTGCTCCGTATGGCGTTGTCAGCGTGCTCGACAAAGAAACGATGCAGCCGGGCGAGCTGGTGGGAGCTGTCAGGAAAGCGCTGTTATGACGAGGAGTAAGCGCACCAAGGCTATTGTGCTTCGTCGGACAAATTACGGCGAGGCAGATCGGATTTTGCAGCTGCTGACGCCGGCCGGGAAACGCAGCGCGCTGGCACGTGGGGTGCGGCGCGAGAAGAGCCGACTGGCTGGCGGTATCGAGCTATTCGCGATTAGCGACGTGGTGATAACAGAGGGCAAGGGTGAGCTCGGCATCATTACCTCGGCGCGGCTGGTGACGTTTTTTCGTCACATTCTGGAAGATTACGACACGCTGCAATTCGCCTACGAAGCGGTCAAGCAGATTGCTCGCGCCAGTGAAATGGTCGACGAGCCGGAGTGGTACGAGGTACTAGCGGAGGTGCTGGCGGCGCTTGATAACATAAACATACCGCTGCGCCTCAGTGAGACGTGGTTTTACTTAAAGTACGCCGAACTACTCGGGCACGGCCTGAATCTGCGCCACGATACCGCTGGCGCGCCGCTGTCGGAGGAGAAAACTTATATGTATGATGTTAGCGAACAGGGGCTGCGCGAGGCGGCCTCGGGCGATATCGCGGCTGAACACATTAAGCTGCTGCGCCTGGCGCATGTCAATCCGCCTAGTGTATTGAGCCACATTAGCCGCCTTGAGCCGATTTTGCCAGTGTGTCTACTGACGGCGCGACAGCATGCCAGTATCTGATAGCACCCTGCTCGGCTTCTAGTGTTATAATTGTAGCTATCTATGACTTCAGGAGAAAAAAACGAGCAAAGTATGGAATCAATCGTGTCCCTCGCCAAGCGCCGCGGGTTTATTTATCAGGGGAGCGAGGTTTACGGTGGCCTTAGCGGTACGTGGGATTATGGCCCTCTTGGTGCGGCGCTGAAGCGAAATATTATGAATTTGTGGTGGCAGATGTTCGTTGACTCTCGCGATGACATGTACGGGGTCGACGCGGCGATTTTGATGAACCAGAAGGTCTGGCAGGCGAGCGGGCACGTTGATACGTTTACCGATCCGTTGGTGGAGTGCAAGGAATGTAAGGGGCGTTTTCGAGCTGACAAGCTTGACGACCCAAATAAGTGCCCGACGTGCGGCAAAGAGGGCACGTTTGGCGAAGCCCGCCAGTTTAACATGATGTTTGAGTCTATCATTGGGCCAGCATCTCTTGCGAGCTATGAGGAATTCCAAGCAGGAATCGAGGAACTAGAGGTCATTGTTGGATCGTGGGAGAAATCATCTGTACAACACCAGGTATCTAGCCTGGAGGTACTAGCCGCGCTAAAGGCGTACGTTGGATCGGTGCGAAGGTACGTCGAAGAAAAGGATAAGGGGAAGGTATATCTCCGACCAGAAACCGCTCAAGGTATCTTTACGAATTATCGCAATGTCGTGGACAATTTTTATCCCGATCTGCCATTTGGTATCGCCCAACAGGGCAAGGCTTTTCGCAATGAAATTAGTCCGCGCGACTTCGTGTTTCGCTCGCGTGAGTTTGAACAAATGGAGATCGAGTACTTTATTGATCCACAAAACTGGGAAGCCGAATTTGAGAAATGGGTTGGACTTTGCAAGGAGTGGTTCGCGGCGCTTGGTCTGCCGGATGGCAGCGTGCACGAGCTTGAGGTACCAGAGGAAGAGAGGGCGCACTACTCTAGGCGAACGATTGATTTTGAATTTGATTTCCCAATTGGCCGCGAGGAGTTGATGGGACTGGCGTACCGTACAAGTTTTGACCTCGATAATATCGCCGAGAAGTCGGGCAAATCTATGGAATACATCGTCAAAGGTTCGCAGGAGCGCTTCGTACCACATGTTATTGAGCCGAGCTTTGGTGTTGAGCGAGCTTTGATGGCGGTGCTTTCAACCGCGTATACCGAAGACGAAGTAAACGGCGAAAAGCGCATAGTCATGAAGTTCCCAGAGCATCTAGCGCCGGTGAAATACTGTGTATCGCCACTTCTTAAAAACAAACCAGAGTTGGTAGAAAAAGCCCGCGAAGTTTACGATTTGCTGAAGAAAAAGTATGGCGCCGTGATGTGGGATGACAACGGCAATATCGGCAAACGCTACCGCCGCCAAGATGAAATCGGCACGCCGTACTGCGTGGTAATTGATTTTGAAACCATCGAAGGCGACGGCACAGTGACTGTGCGCGACCGTGATACGACGGAGCAAAAGCGCATCAGAATTGAAGATTTATTATAATACTATTGCAATAGTATTATAATGGTGCTATGCTGAAAGCATGACCATAACGATTACTCAAAAAATTATAAAAATTGGCACGAGCCGCGGTGTTACTATTCCTGCGAAAGATCTTAAGGCTCTAGAGGTTGAAGCCGGAGATGAGCTTAAGGTAACAATCGAGGCTGTCAAACCAAGAAAGATTTCTGATGAATACGCTGCCTTTAAAGAGCGATACGGCGAAACTTTAAAGAATCTCGCTAACAGGTAGGTGTATGTCATACTTCACTCTCGAGGAGGTGCTGGAGGTGCACTACGCCATTATCGAGGATTATGGCGGTTCACATGGCGTGCGCGATGAGTCTCGTTTGCAATCGCTACTTGAGGCGCCACAGCTCGTCGCTTTCGGTACGGAGCAATACGATTCTATTTACGAAAAAAGTGCTGTATATATGCGTAATACAATTGCGGATCATATATTTGTCGATGGCAATAAACGTATAGGTACGACCCTGGCGGTTCTATTTCTGATGCGCCACAGGCTACAGTTAACAGCCGCACCATCTGAGCTCGAAGACTTCGCGGTATCTGTCGCCACTGAAAAGCTGGATGTTGAAGCGATCGCCACTTGGCTACGCGACCACTCTGAAACGCGCCAGGTCTAGCGTATACACCCCATATGTAGCGTGGTATGATGAGGGGTAATGACAAAGTACGAAGGCACAAAATTATTCGGTTTTGATTCCAGGGGGCTGGTGGCGGAGCTGGAAATTTTTGATATGCATCCAGGCACTGGCGAGGAAGTGCGCCCCGGCGCGACGATAACGGCGCATTATACTGGCGCTTTGGTGAAGAATAGCATTATCTTTCAGAGTAGTCACGATACGGGAAAGCCGGTGACATTTAGCCTCAACCAAGTCATACAGGGTTGGGCAGAAGGCGTGCCTGGCATGAAGGTTGGCGGTACACGCCGGATTGTCATACCGGCGGCGAAGGCGTACGGCGCCAATAGCCCGGCACCAAATATCCCAGCCAATAGCGATCTGGTGTTTGATATCGATTTGATGGCCATACCGCGTAACGGCGGATAAGGAGGAATAGCATGGGGTTTTGGAGCGGACTCGTAAAAGTAGCGAAAGGCAAGCCTGTGTTTGAAGCGCCTGCGGAAGGCCAGCAAAACACAGAGCATACACTAGCATCGCTGGATTCTACAGCTACGCCCCATGACTCTCTAGCCAGCCGTGGTGGCGGCAAAATTATCCCTGAAGTGGAGTTTGAGCACTGTAAATCCCGCGTCAATGGATCAGAAATGGAGGTGACCGCTTGGGTAACGAATCGGTCCCCAGTGATTATCGAGCTGGATAAAATTACCATGCTCGGACTGACAACTGAACTTGACCGCGTATTGTCGCCGAATGAAGGGCGTGAAATACGGCTTTATAAGGGCAAAGCACCTACGAGTAGCAGCGATGAGACGGCGTATCTTCAATACAAACAGAGGGACAACGGGGATTATTTTCAGGCTAGCTTCGTCATGGAGTTTGATTACGATTCTGATGGTTTCTACACCGTGGAAGAATTTCGTTCCGTGAATCCCGTAAAGGATATATAACGTAGCTATCTTTACTGGCGCCGAAGAGGCTGGTTGTAGCGCGACTACTGAGCGCGAATAATCTGCACCAGCTCTGGGAAAGTAGGCTCGTTGAAATGGAGCTTCTCGCTGAAAATTCGTAGCTCGGCCTCGGGGAGATCTTTTTGGTAGCGATGAGCTTCTGCGACCGGTACCACCGGGTCGTCTTCGCTATGCAGTAGGTAGATATCGTTGCTGGCGCTGGCAAGGCCACTGGCGCTTTCGAGCTTAAAGACTCCGAGGCTTTCGGTAGTTTCATCGCTATGAGGCGCGGCGATTAAGATTATGCGAGCGAACTTTTCTTTCGGTGGGTGCTCTGAAAAGTAGCGAGCGAGGAAGATGCCGCCGAGGCTGTGGCCGATGAGAACCGCGTTGGGTGCTAGAAACGGCACAATTTTCGAGAAATAGAGCGCCCAATCATCGTAGCAGGCATTCTGTTTATTTGGCATAGAGGGCAGCAGTACATCGTACTCGGGCATCTGGCTCGGCAGCCAGCTTTTCCAATCTGGGGAATAGAGCAGGCGCTCGTATTTTACGTCGCTATTCTTTAGGTATTGTTGAAACTCTTCGTGGCTGGCAAAACTATCGCCACCGTGGATGATGCAAACCTGTCGTTTTGTCATGGATCTAGTATACTAGAACAATGACTACATACTACACCGATGGCAGTGCAAGCCCGAATCCTGGACCGGGTGGTTTTGCCGTGATTCAGGACGGCAAGCCGGTCGTGCTTGGTAGCGAGCCGGGCGAGACGACGAATATTCGCATGGAGGGCAAGGCTATCATCGCGGCGCTCGAGCACGTTGGTGGCAAGAAGTGCACCATCTATACCGACAGTCAATTTTGGGTGAATGTTATCACTGTGTGGTCTCTGACGTGGGAGAAAAATGGCTGGGTGAAAAAGGGTGGTGAGATAAAAAATATTGATATCGTGAAAGAAGTTTGTCCGCTATATCGAAACAGCAACGCCACGCTTGAGTGGGTGCGCGGTCACGCCGATGACGAGAGTAATATTTTGGCAGATGAGTGGGCGAATAGAGCTCGCGGAGGAGAACGGCTTTAGCACTAGGTGTGCTATAATTCAAATCATTAACAATTTAAATATCAAGAGTGCGACGAGGGATTGGACCCTATGACTCGCCAGCAACCTGCTAATTTTTTGGTAAGGTGCTACGTTCTACCTGGCTTCGGCTTAAGGAAAGATGTGAAATTCTTCAGTCCTTTCTTTGCTTGGCCAAAAGAAAGGATTTTTATGTCAAAGCAACTGCACAAAACGGCTGAAAGTGTTTCACCCGGTCACCCGGATAAACTCTGCGATCAGATTTCTGACGCTATTTTGGATGCCCATCTAGCAGAAGATCCGCTGGCTCGTGTGGCGGTGGATGTGGCGGGCGGACACGGTAAAGTGTTCGTGACCGGTGAGGTAACATCGCGCGCTAAAAATGTGGACGAGAAGGCCATTGTGCGCCGCATTGCCGGAGAAGTTGAGGCGCTTCTTCATGTCGCCGAGCAGAGCCCGGAGATTGCCGCCGGCGTAGATACTGGCGGAGCGGGCGACCAAGGAATTATGGTAGGCTACGCCTGTCGGGAAACGCCCGAGCTGCTGCCACTTGAAGTGGTGCTATCGCGCTCGCTCAATCAATTTTTGTATGCCAAATGGCCGTATGACGGCAAAACACAAGTGACACTGCGAGGACGCACAGTTGACAGTATTGTGGCGAGCTTTCAGTATGCGCCGCGCGCCGAGCTTGAGGCAGCGGTGCGAGAATGGGCAAAGAAACAAGAGGGCGTAAAGAGCCCGACGCTGCACATCAATCCGGCGGGCGACTGGGATCAAGGTGGTTTTGACGCTGACGCCGGCTTGACCGGAAGAAAGTTAGCGGTTGATAACTATGGCCCGCGCATACCGGTGGGCGGCGGAGCTTTTAGCGGTAAAGACCCAAGCAAGGTGGATCGAAGCGCCGCCTATGCGGCGCGCCAAATCGCCGTTGATTACTTGAAGAAAAACCCTAAAGCGAGTGAGGTTTATGCCCGCCTGGCGTATGCGATTGGCGTGGCTGAGCCACTTGAAGCGACGGTGATTATCGATGGCCAGGCTGAACCAATTGAGGGTTATGACCTGACACCGCTTGGTATTATCGGCTCGTTGAATTTGCGCCGCCCAATCTACGAACAGACGGCGCGCTATGGGCATTTTGGCCACAATTTTGATTGGGAAAAGTAGCTCGGTTCGTAGTACAATACTACGGTATGTCAGAGCCTGAAACTACCACAGAAACCAACGACACTAGCGATGCCCAAGAAGCTACCGATATCTTTTTGTGGGCGAACCAAACAGATGGGAAAAAAGACGAGCTTGATGTCGAGTTTTTCCTGTTCAACAAAAATTACACGCCGTACACGACGAGTTTTTTGAGTAATCTTAATAACCAAATCAAGCCGCTGTTTCTCTACGATGCCCTGAATGAAGTCAAAATGGGTGCAGGCACGGGCTTGAGCGTGCGTGAATTTGAGCTGAGCGAGGCCGAAGAAAATGTACTGCTTAAGACGAAGCTTGCCAATGTCGGTAGAGCGGAGACGCTGCTGCACCTGATAGAGCACGAGCGCAGCGATATCGTGGAGTTTAGCGACGAAGAGCACGAATTTAAGCGCATCAAAGGAATCGTGGCGAGGTTTACACACAAAAGTCAGCCGGATAAACCGTTTTACGTCGTGAAGGCCATCAACCAGAGCAATGTGCTACCAGGCGCCGTTTCCTGGGAATTTCGCGATGGTAAGTTTGGCCTGTTTCAAGCACAGGCTGGCATCAAGATGCCAGCCGATAACCAGGTGCTGATAGTCGACGGCGATATTTTTGTGTTTAGCCCGTCGAAGTTTGAAAAATTATTTGGCTATGATTACAAAAAGCAGGCGCTGGCGGACAAAAAGGCGGAAGAAATTAGTGGGCAATACAAGCTAAGTTTTCCGGATGGGCTCGATCTGCAGTCGCTAGTGCGCGACCGTAAGAAGATAGTCAATAAACTCCAGAAGATGGAGATTGGCGGCGTCAGCCAGGATCAAGCGTTGGAATACGCCGATGAAATGCAGCTGGAGCTGATGACAGACGATACCGGTGCGATTATTATTATGGACGGCAATGACCTCGATATGTTCGTGAACCTCATCAACGAGGATTACATCACCAGCCATATTACCGGCAAGCGCTACGAGATAAAGACCAAGCGGCTGCTAGACGAGCCGGAAGGCGAGCCGCCACGCGGCTAGCATTTATTGCTATACTGGAGAACATGAACCAAGATCTAGCGTTGGAGGTGATGCTTTCTGGGGAGAGTGTGTGTTTGACTGGCCCGGCTGGGGCGGGGAAGACGTTTGTATTGAATCAATTTATTCGTCTGGCCAAAAGTGACGGCAAGCACGTGTCGGTGACGGCGACGACTGGTTTAGCGGCAACGCATGTCGGGGGCAACACTATTCACAGCTGGTCGGGAATTGGCGTGCACGACAGTTTGCCAAAGGATTTTGGTAAACACCTCTCGAAATCCCGACAAGAAATTATTCTAAAGACCAATGTGCTGGTTATCGATGAAATATCGATGCTGCATGATTTTCGACTCGATATGGTAGACGAGGTGTGTCGTCAGGTGAGAGAGAAGGACGAGCCGTTTGGTGGCATACAAGTGATTTTAAGCGGCGACTTTTTCCAGCTGCCACCGGTCAACAGAGGCGACTCACGTGCTGGTGGGTTTGTGGTGACGAGTGATGTCTGGCAAGAGCTCGATCCAGCGATATGTTATCTGGCCGAGCAGCATAGGCAGGACGACGAAACACTGCTTGAAATCTTGAACGCGCTCCGAAGTGGTGATATTCGCCGCCGCCATGCCGAGCAGCTGCTCGGTAGGGTGGGGGTAGAGCCGCCAAAAAACGCTGTGGTGACAGAGCTGCACACAGTAAATGTCGATGTCGACAGGATCAATGAAGCGCGGCTCGATGAGCTGAACGAAGATGAGCTGATGTATACGCAGACCACGACAGGTGCCGAGAGCTACGTCGAGTCGCTGCAACGTTCGGTTTTGGCCCCGAGCAATTTGCGGCTCAAGAAGGGTGCGCTGGTAATGGCCGTCAAGAATTCAGCCGAGCGAAAATACGCCAACGGCAGTCTCGGCACGGTGGTAGACTTTGCGCCCGGAACAGAATATCCGATCGTCGAGTTTCTTAGTGGCCGGACGGTGAGTATGGTGCCAGACACCTGGGAGCTGCGAGATGGTGACAAGAAACGAGCCAGCATTAGCCAGATTCCGCTGCGGCTGGCCTGGGCGATTACGGTGCATAAGTCGCAGGGTATGACGCTCGATGCCGCCCGGATTGATCTTCGAAAAGCCTTTGTCGAAGGTATGGGCTACGTGGCGCTCAGCCGAGTGAAGAGCCTGGATAATTTATACCTGACAGGTATTAACCAAATGGCGCTACGGGCGAGTGAGGAGGCGCGGGAGATTGATGCTGCGCTCAAAACACGGGGCAACAACGACGCCAAGCGGTTCTCGCATCTGCAAAAAAAGGCCGATGCACGCAAAAAACAACCAGAGAAAAAGAGCAAGAAAGGCGCCAGCGGCTGGAGCGACAAGATAGCCAAAATGCGCGAGACGCACCCAAACGCTTACCGGCCGTGGCAGACGGCAGATGACGCGCTTTTGAAACAGGATTTCCAAAATGGCGCCTCGATAAAAAAGCTCAGCCAGCAACTGGGTCGCCATGAGGGGAGCATAAAAATGCGCTTACAAAAACACTTCGGCGAGGATGTTATTTCTTAGGAAGTTTGCCAAGAGCCGCTGACGTAACGCGGCCACGCAGCTCGACAATGCTGAGCGTACCGTCACAAATAAGCGGGCCGCCTCGATTGATGGTCTGACCGCGAAACGAAAACGGCTCGCCGGCTGCAACGACATCGACCGTTTTAACCTGGCGCACGCCGGAAAGGTCTTTGATGATGAGATCGCGCTCGGCGTTGGTGTCGGGGCTGATTTGGTGGGTTAGGCTACCGCTGCGCCAGCGGATGCCGAGGATGTTGGTGTCTTTAATCGCGGCGCCAATCCAAATTTGCTTCTCGAAACCAAGCAAGTGCTTGACCTTCTTGTGCCAAAAATCGAAGTGATGAAGATGCTTTTCGTCTTCGGGCTCCTCGAGCAGCCAGAAGCGTACGTGGTGTCTGGAGCGGGGAGTCATTTTATCGTTGGCAGGTTTTTGAAAGCCAATATCGGAAGGACGGCCAAAAAGATACAGCTGGCTAAAGGGTGCTTCGGGGTATGGCTTGTTGAAAATCATAGCGTAAAACACTCTGAGGCCGGTCTTGACCGTGGGCTCGTCCGCCGTGTACCAGCCGGCGCGCTCCATGGAATTTTTGAGTTGTTCGCGGCTCGGGGCAATCACGGCGATATTGACCGGGTCTGATGGCCAGCCATCGGGAGTAACGGCGTAGAGCGGGATGTGATTTGGCTTATCAAACAGTCGTAGAATACGAATCAATGTAGGAATGATGACATAGACGAAGGCGATATAAATGAGGAGCAACACCAAAAAAGCTGGCAGGCGCACGTCTGCATAGGGAAAGAATTCAAATATAGTAAACCAAACGAGTACTACTCCAGCTAGCAGAATAAACAACCGCCACAGGGTGCGCAAAAAGACGCGAATCATACATAGGTTATTATACACGGCCGCCTCAGGTGTGGTTTAATAAGAGTAGTTATGACAACTATGAAAGGGAACGAATGGTACCGACGCCCGCAAACGCTGATCTAAAAATTGCCGTTATCGGTGGCGGCACCGGCAGCTTCACGCTTTTAAGTGGGCTTAAGGAATACACTAGCTCGCTAACGGCCCTCGTGAACATGGCGGACGACGGTGGTAGCACGGGGTTGCTGCGCGATGAACTGGGCGTCTTGCCGCCGGGTGATGTTCGGCAGTGTCTGGTGGCGCTGTCTGATGCGCCGAAGCTTCGGGACCTCTTTAATTATCGATTCGAAGAGGGCAGTCTAAAAGGGCACGCCTTTGGAAACTTGTTTTTGACGGCGCTCGAGAAAATGACTGGTGACTTCGCCGAGGGCGTGGAGGTCGCTGCCGAAGTGCTGAATATTTCGGGGCGCGTCGATCCGATTACGCTCACAAATGTCACGCTTATGATGAAGACTAAGTCGCATGGCGAGGTAAAGGGCGAATTTTTGATTGGCGAGAGCGACTTGGGTGGTGAACGGCCGGAGATGTGGTTGGAGCCTGAGGCGGGGCTGAACCCTAAGGCGCAGACGGCCATCAAAGAGGCGGATATTGTGGTTATAGCGCCAGGCAATCTGTATGGCAGCTTGGCACCGGCATTGATCGTGCCCGGCGTGGGCGAAGCTTTGGCCGCCAGCAAAGCACTGAAAGTGTATATTTGTAATCTTGTAACCAAGCCTGGCCAGACAGATGGTTATAGTGTGAGCGATTTTGCGAGCGAAATAGAGCGCCTGGCTGGGCGCGACTTTCTAGATGCAGTGGTATTTAATACTCGTCAACCAGACAAAAACTTGCTCAAGAAATACGCCGGGGCGGGTGAACTGGCTGTGGCGTATGACATGGCCAAGCTTGAAAATGCTTCATATCAGGCGTTCGGCGCGGATTTGCTGGCCGGCACTATCTGGGAGAACACTTCAAAATCCGACCCGATGGCGGCGGCGCGTACACTGATTCGCCATGATCCTATTGTGACCGCCCGAAGTATCATCGAGCTATACAGCAACCGCACTAACGAAGACTAAGCGGCTCATTCACCATAACCGACTACTGTTCCCGGCCAGGGAATTTTTTATATGCTTTTCCACACAATCTGTGGATAACCCTTGAACCGTGCCTGAAAATGAAAAATAGGGGTTGTCGTGGGTAGAAGTGGGTATTATAGTAGGGTTAGTGGAAATAAGTGGGTAACCACCAAAATAAACAAACCACTGCATTAAAAACTAATCTACAACTGCCTGATCGCTAGGGGGACAGGCTACCAACCGTGGACTACTTTGAACGCAAGCTCGATGATAAGCGTCGGTTAACCATACCGGTGGAGCTTCGTAGTGAGTTCGCGAGTGGCGTTGTTCTGACCCGCGGTTTCGGTCGCTATCTTCACCTATACCCAAAAGCAGTATGGGATGGACAGGTAGAGCCGGCGCTTGATGGTGACATTCTCGATGAGAGGGTCGCCGATTTGAACGTCCGTTTTCGCCGCGGCAAGACCGGTAGCGAATTAGACCAAAAGCAGGGCAGAGTAACGGTCGAGCAGCACCTACTCGATTACGCAGGCATCTCTGGCGGTATTATTGCCGTTCGAGCTGGAGCCTACTGGCGTATACTCGCACCTGATGCCGATGTGTAGAAACGTTTAATAGCACTTTAACAATCTGGACCAGATAGTAAAGAATACTCTCGAGGACACCTATCTGGTAGTAAGGAAGTGGAAAGCGGTACCACACTAAAAAAGCCGTCGTACCTTTGTTCAACAAAACACACCTCCCAAAAAAACTCCACCTCACACATAAGTCTCTCACACCAAAACATGGATTATGAGTTACGCAGTAACCCATAGCATCTTTTGGAAACTTTTAAAAACAAACACGACTAAAAAACAAAAAATTCCTTGCTACCAGTTAGGTGACCTCGAGGCAGATGATTATAAGGAGGGGCTCGCCCCTCCAGTACCTAATCGAAATGAATTCGTTTAGGTACTTCCACCCCCCTGAAGCTCGGCTAGCGCCTCGTGCTGACGCGACTTCAAGGAGTGGTATACTTGTCTGCATGAGTCAAGAACATCCACCACTACCCGTCGGCGTAAGCCACGGGCAACATGTTCCGGTCTTACTGAAGGCGACGCTCGACACACTAAAGCCCAATAAGAATGAGAAATATCTCGATCTTACGGCGGGCTACGGTGGTCATGCAGATGCTTTTCTAGCTAAGACTGAAAACTTCACTGAGGCCGTTTTGGTTGATCGAGATGAGTTTGCGATTGCAGAACTCGATAGGTTTACGCAAAAAGGCGCTCGGCTACTTCATCAGGATTTCGTGAGTGCCGCTGAGGCGCTAGCGGAAGATGGCGAAGCATTTGATATTGTACTTGTTGATTTGGGGGTGTCGTCACCACAGCTCGATAGAGCAGAGCGAGGGTTTTCCTTTACAAACAGTGGTCCGCTGGATATGCGGATGGATCGTCGAACGGGGCGTACAGCCAAGGAGCTGGTAAATACTGCCTCTGAAGACGAACTGATGCGTATCATCACGCGCTACGGCGAGGAGCCGAAGGGTGTGGCCAGACGAATTGCGCAGGCGATTGTCGCTAAGCGCCCACTTACTACAACAAAGGAACTCGCGACGCTTATAGAGGGCACACATCGTGGCAGACGAAGCAAGATTCATCCAGCCACGCGTACTTTTCAAGCGCTCCGCATAGCCGTAAACGATGAGCTCGCTCAGATAGAGCGCTTGCTACCTCTCTTGCCCAAGCTACTAAAAAGTGGCGGCAGGGTAGGGGTAATAAGTTTTCATAGCCTCGAAGATCGGCTAGTCAAACGGTATTTCAAAGAACAAACCGAAGCTGGCTACGAAGCTGAGCTTTCGGTCATTACCAAAAAGCCGATAGGCGGAGTCACTCACGACGTTCACAATCCGCGGTCACGAAGCGCCAAGCTACGGGTCGCAGTGAAAAAATAAAAACAAAAAGGAAAGGGAAGGGGGCTTTAATGCCAATCCACATTCCTGTACAAAACGAGTCAGTCGAAACAAAAGTGGCTGTTCGTTTTAAATAAACGCGTTGGTGCGCCCGTGAATCTTCATGGGCGTGCCACCAAGAATAAAAATAAAAACAAAAAAACAAGAGGGACGTAACCCTAGTGGCTTATTCAGCACGCACCACACAATTTACAAGCAGACGGCAATCCAGCTGGAATCGCAATCAAAATCAAGCGCGTTTTAGCTCGAGCGTCAAATTCGGCCCCGTGACTCATACGGTATTTGTTGCCCTTATGATTACTGTGCTTGGTTTGATATACTTAACGCAGGCTGCCAGCGCGACGAATTATGACTACGATATTCAGGACGTTGATAACAGAATTGCCGAACTCACCAGTGAAAAGGCAGATCTTGAAATCGAAAACGCCAGGCTGACAGCACTCGAAAATATTAGAAATAGTAGTGTAGCCCGTCAGATGACAGAACCGGCCGAGACGAACTACTTTAGTCAATAGTATGAAGCTTTTTTCTCACCGAAGTAGCCGAGCGGATCTTCTCGTTCTACTAACTCTGCTTATTATGGCGGTCTTTATTGCTCGCCTGTTTTACCTGCAAGTTATCAGGCACTCCTACTACGTTGAGCTGGCCAGCACCGAGCAGTTTAAGCAGCGAATTATTCCGGCCAAACGCGGCGAAATATATGCGCTTACTAAGGACGAGCCTGTAAAACTCGTGCTAAATCAGACAGTTTATACGGTGTTTGCTGACCCGAAAATCGTTGAAGAATCAGATAAGATTGTCGAAGTAATTGAGAAAGTAGCAGGTGGCAGTGCTCGGGATAACCTTTACGAGCTTCTGTCGGAAAAAGCATCGCGCTATGAGATTATGGCCGTCAATGTCACACGCAAGCAAGCTGAGATGATAAAGGAAGAGAACCTGGTTGGTATCGGTTTTCAAGAAGATACGCGCCGGGTGTACCCAGAGGGCAGCCTCGGCGCTCAAGTGCTTGGCTTTGTGGACACAGAGGGCAATGGTCAGTATGGCGTCGAAGGTCGATTAAACGACAGGCTAACGGGCACAGATGGGCTGCTGCAGGCGGTGACTGACATTAGAAACGTGCCGCTTACAATAGGAGATAAGAATATCAGCCAGCCGCCAGAGCACGGTGATAATCTTGTGCTGACGATAGATCGCAATATTCAGGCGTATACCGAAGAAGCGCTGAAAAATGGCCTCAAGCGCACCGGCGCGACCAAGGGAAGCGCTATCGTGATGGATCCGTACACCGGTGCAGTGATGGCAATGGCAAACCTGCCTACTTATAACCCCGGGGAGTATAGCAAAGTAGAAGATATTTCGGTATTTAATAACGCTGTGATTAGCGCGCCATATGAACCGGGGTCCGATATCAAGACGCTTACCATGGCAACTGGTATCGACCAGGGTATTGTGAGCCCAAGTTCGACTTTTGTAAATACCGATCTAATCCGGGTGGGAGATAGGACCATTACTAATGCTACGAAAGGCCAGACGGGAAGAATTTCCTATCAGCACGCCCTTAACTATTCGCTTAACACTGGTTTTGTGACCATTGCCAAGCTGATGGGCGATGGTGATTCTATCACCTTAAAAGCGCGCCAGACCATGTATGAGTACTTTCATGATCGTTTCAGGCTTGGTCAGCCGACCGGAATTGAGCTTGGTGGCGAGGTAGCGGGGACGATAGTGCCACCAGACGACCCGAACGGCGCGGCTGTGCGCTATTCAAATATGGCGTTTGGTCAGGGTATGGACGTGACGATGGTGCAAGTGGCCGCGGCATTCAGTGCACTTATCAACGGGGGAACGTACTATCAGCCGACGGTTATTGCCGGTACGATGGACGAAAGCGGGGAGATGAGTGCCGAGCAACCGAAAGAAGTTGCTACGGGAGTTATTAGTGCTTCAACATCGAGTACTATGGAAGATATGATTATTGAGGCACGTCGGGCATTCCATGGTAGTAATGACACACAAGGCTACCGGATTGGCGGCAAAACCGGAACGACACAGGTCATAAAAGACGGCAAGTATGTGTTTGATGAAACGATTGGTACATATCTTGGATTTGGTGGCGAAGATAAGCCTCGTTACGTGGTAATGGTTGAAGTGTCAGGCGAAAACAAGGTGCTAGAGGGCGGTAAGCACGCTATGCCGATTTTTACCGATATTTCTAACTGGATGATAGATTACTTGCAACTGCAGCCTAAGGGGTAGATAATGGATGGAATGACGTTTACTGATATGAATACAGAGCTCGCAACTATTTCGATACTAAGTGTGCTGGCCTTTATTCTCGCCATGTTCTTGACGCCGTTTTATACTTTCATGGCGTATCGGTATCGTTTCTGGAAGAAGCAGCGCACGGACAGCACGACAGGCGAAAAACTGGCAGTCTTTACCAAGCTGCACGCCGCCAAGTTTAAGCGCAAGATTCCGACTATGGCAGGTATTATCGGCGTCATCTCCGTTACGGTCGTGACATTCGTGTTTAATCTCGATAGAGCCGAGACCTGGCTGCCGCTGGCGGCGCTTGTCGGTGGCGGGGCAGTGGGACTGCTCGATGACATTATTAATATCCGCGGGCAGGGCATGGGTGTGGCGGGGCTGCGTTCGAGCTTAAAGTTTCTGATGATTACG
>JAUIHN010000058.1 GCA_030432305.1 bacterium
CATCGCTTTTATCCGGCAACTTTTCTATTTCCAACCATCTACGGCGATACTTGTCGACATCGAGCTGACTGGTTTTATGGCTTAACCGAAAAATCACCCACAGTACTGCGCCAGCAAACACTAAAACCGCCGCCAGGAAAAAGAACACCGTACTATCCATGATGGGACTCCATTGTCTTGGCGATTGCGAACAGTTCGCTGTCGTTTTGCTGCTGAGCCGTCAGCTGAATACCGATAGGCAGTCCCGCTTTGGTCGTACCGCCCCGGACACTGATTGACGGCAAGCCCGCCAGACTCGCCGGCACTGTCATGGCATCAGCCAGATACATCTTGATTGGGTCGCTAGTGTTTTCGCCGAGCGCAAACGCCGGTGTTGGCGCTACGGGACCAAGCAAGACATCATACGTTTCAAATAATTCATTATACGCATTAATAAGCAATGTTCTGGCTTTTTGCGCTTTTAAATAGTACGCGTCAAAATAACCACTCGAAAGTACGTAGCTACCTATCATAATTCGCCGCTCATTCTCCGCCTCAAAGCCTTCGCCGCGACTTTTGTTGTATAGTTCGTCGAGATTGGTCGCATCCTTTGCCCGCTGGCCATACCGCACGCCATCAAAACGCGCCAGATTACTACTAATCTCCGCTGGCACAATAATGTAGTACATGGCGAGCGCGTATTTCGTAATCGGCATACTGACTTCTTCTACCGTGTGGCCAGCAACTGTCAGTTTCTCAGCGTACTCTTTCACTTGGGCGCGTACTTCATCGTCAACGCCATCACCCATAAACTCTTTTATAAGACCAATCTTCGCACTCTGCTTCACTTTGGCTGGAGTATAATAGTCGGCCAATGTTGTCATGTCTTTTTCGTCCTGCCCGGCGATAACACCCATGACCTGCTCGGCGTCATCCATGGTGCCCGCGAAGCAGCCGATACAATCGGTACTGCTCGCCATCGCTACTACGCCGTAGCGGCTGACCATGCCATAGGTCGGTTTGACGCCCACCGCGCCGTTAAAGCTGGCTGGCTGGCGAATTGATCCACCGGTGTCGGTACCGAGCGTAAATGGCACGATGTCGAGCGCCACGGCTACAGCCGAGCCGCCGCTACTACCGCCGGCGACTTTGCTGTCATCGACTGCGTTTTTGGTCGGGCCATAGGCGGAATTTTCTGTACTCCCGCCATGTGCAAAGGCATCAAGATTGGTTTTTCCAATACAAATCGCCCCTTCGGCTTCCAACTTTTCTATGGCTGTCGCCTGAAGTGGCGCTTCAAAATTACTAAGTAGTTTGGCAGCTGCGGTTGTAGTGCCGCCTAGCGTCAAGAAATTATCCTTGGCCGCGAACGGCACGCCGGCAAGACTACCGACTATCTCACCACTCTTTAGTTTCTCATCGATTTCGTCAGCTCGCTCAAGCGCACGCTCGGGAGTGAGGCTAATAAAAATATTCTTGTCTTCGTGCTGCTTTGCCCGAGCCAGCGCCGCCTCTACCTCAGCCCTTGCCGTACTCTCGCCACTTTTAATACGCTGTTTTATGTCCTCAATTGTATGCATTTATAACACCTTAGGGACTTTTATCTGATTCTCAACCGCCTCTGGGGCTAGCTCAAGCAGCGCCTCGCGACCAACGTCGGACCGCTGCACTTCGTCCTCAAACCACACGCTCTTTATCCCGGTCACCTGGTACGATGGCTCAACATTTTCAGTATCGAGCTCGTCTAGCTGCTCGACATAACCTAAAATTTTGGTAATATCAGCCGCCAGCGCGTCAGCTTCGTCATCATCGAGCTGCAACTTACTGAGCTGTGCAAGATGCTGCACATCGTCACGAGAGATTTGGGTCATAAATATATTGTAACACTATTCCCAGCGGAAAACCTTGAAGGCAATCAAATAAATGATGATGCCCCACGCGGCCAGCATACCGAGCTGCGGCGTGATATCCACCAAGTGTCTGCCCTCGACCATAATCATACGAGTGCCGTCGATAAATGGCGTCAGTGGCAAGAAGCCCGAGATAGCCTGCAGCCACTCTGGCATCAAGAAGCGCGGGAAAAACGTACCGGAAAGAAACATCATCGGAAACGAGATGAGGTTCGAAAGCGGCGCGGCTTGATTTTCGTTTTTCGCCCAGCCACCAATCGCTAGGCCGAAGCCAAAGATTACGCAGGCTCCCAGAATAACCACCAACGCCAGCTCAAAAATATTGCCTTGGAAATTGAGATTAAAGAACGGCACGTTCAGCGCAACGATAATCATGAAGGCGACCGCTAGTAGCGCGCCGACAGAGTTTGAGAGCACGTTGCCGAGTACGAACTGCCATACTTTGAGGCTGGTGGTGTGGTAGCGTCTGAGCACACCACGCTGCTTCATGCGCGGGAAAACAGTCGTCGGCCCAAAGAGCCCCATACCGAGGATGGTGAAGCCGAGTAGCCCCGGAAACAGGTAGTCAAATGACGACAGGCCTTCTTTACCGCTAGCCTGCGCATCAACTGTGAAAGGCTGTGTGGCTTCGCCGACAAGCTCTTCATTCACCCCTTCAAGCACACACTGCATGATTGAGGCAAGAGTTTGACCACTCTGGCTGTTGCTTTCGCTATACACTATCTCGAGCGCACCGCTTGGGAATGTCTGGCCAGGCTGCACGACGCCAAATTCTTCCGGCAAAACAACTATCGCGTCAATCTGGCTCTGTGTCATCGCCTCGTCGGCCTCTTCGCGAGTAGTGATATCTTCTTTTACTTCAAGGACTTCGTTCTCCTCGGCGTTCTCAGCGAATGTCTTAGCAAATTCTGTTTCTGACTGGTTCAGGAGCGCCACATTAAACGAAACGTCCGCGTCGCGACCGAAAATACCGCCGAAAATAAACAGGAAAATGAGCGGGAATAGAAAGACGAAGAATATCGCCATTTTATCCCGAAACAGTCTGCGAGTATCAATCTTGGCGAAAACAAATACCGGAAGTAGCGCGCGTCGAATTTTTTCCATACTAGTCCCGTAATTCCTTTCCGGTTAGATCAATAAATACGTCCTCCAAATTTGCCTGCTCGACAACTTGCGGTTTTTTGAAGCCACGTTTTAGCAGGTCCTTGATGAGATTTTTTGGTGTATCCAGCGCCACGATTTTGCCATTGTCCATCACGGCAATTCGATCGCAGAGGATTTCGGCCTCGTCCATATAGTGCGTCGTCATCACGACCGAAACACCGCGATCGCGCACTTCGCGAATCAAATCCCACAGATTACGACGAGCTTGCGGATCAAGCCCCGTAGTTGGCTCGTCGAGGAAAAAGACCTTTGGGCTGTGCACCAGCGCAGCCGCAATACTAAAGCGCTGACGTTGACCGCCACTCAGTTCTTCGGGGTAGCTATTGGCCTTTTCGAGCAGCTGCACATCTTCCAAAAATGCCTTAGCATCGACGCGCTCGCCATAGGTAGC
>JAUIHN010000059.1 GCA_030432305.1 bacterium
CGTAACGCTTCTGATTGACAACAGGGGTGAAAAGAGCTAGGCTGGGAGCATATGGCAAGTTCAAAATATTTCGTCCAGCGTTATCTTCCGATTGTTCTCGTAATCGGCATTATGATTATCGCTATTATCATTCTTGTGTCGCTAGCGCGCGCAATCTTCTTTTCTGGTTCAAGTAATACGTCCACTGTGGACACGACTGACGTCGCAACTGCTGCGTTGCTGAGCACTGCGGCCGATCGTGCTGTACAGGTAACCGTTCGCGGCCCGATTGTTGCAAACGAAGACTTCCGTTCGTACCAAATGACGGTAAGTCCAAACGCGCGTACAGTCGAAACCTTTGAGGGCTATTTGGGCAATACACTCCAAGTAAGGACGATTTCGAATAATACAGCGGCGTATGAACAGTTTGTGTTTGCGCTTGAGCGCGCCGACCTCGTAAAGGGGGATGCGTTTGACGATGAAGGCAATGACGTTCGTGGTATTTGCGCGAGCGGTGAGCTGTACGAATTCCGACTCCTGAAGGATGACGAGACGGTAAACTTGCTTTGGACGACGACCTGTAGCGGATCGCGCGGCTCGCTTGATGCAAGCGTGAGCCAGCTTATGACATTATTTGAACGTCAGATTCCTGAGTCGAGCGACATAATCGACGACCTCGACATTTAGGAGCATATGCCGGAACTTCCTGAGGTAGAAACGGTCCGCCGTGGTCTGCGCGAGCGTATTATTGGGCGCGTTATCGCCGCCGTGGAACACGACACAGCTAAGGCTTTTCCTAACGCGGCGGCAGACGTTGCACAGTTTTTAATTGGCGCAGAGATTACTGATGTCCGTCGTCGAGCTAAGGTCCTCTTTATTGATGTATCAAGTGGCTATTCGTTAATGGTGCATTTGAAGATGACGGGGCAACTTGTGTATGTGGGCTTGGGTGATCGTTTTGGGGCGGGGCACCCAAATGACAGTCTCGTGAACGCACTTCCTGATAAAAGTACTCGGGTGACACTATCGTTTAAGAGTGGCGATACACTTTTCTTTAACGATCAACGTAAGTTCGGCTGGATGAAGCTACTTCCGACCTCAGAAATTGAGAACGAAGATTTTATGCAGCGCGTTGGGCCCGAGCCGCTGGCCGAGGCGTTTACGCCCGAACAGTTCGCGGCGCGATTTGCGCGCCGGCAGAAGACTTCGATCAAAGCGGCGCTGTTGGACCAGTCTGTTGTTGCAGGGGTTGGTAATATTTATGCCGATGAATCGCTTTGGGGTGCCCGCATCCACCCGGCGCGTCGAGTTGAGACCGTAGCGGATGGCGAGTTTTCAAATCTATTTTCTGAATTACGCGAGGTGATGCAGCTCGCTATCGATAAGGGCGGCTCTTCGAACCATACGTACGTGAATGCCGAGGGTAAAAAGGGGAGCTACATGGACTTTGCGCGAGTGTTTCGGCGCGAGGGCCTGGCGTGCCCGCGGTGTGGCGCAACAATTGAGAAGCTGCGTGTCGCTGGTCGTGGGACGCACATCTGCCCCGTGTGTCAGGTGCTGAAATAGGCTATACTAAAGGCTATGTTAGAGGTTTTTTACGGGGACGACGGCTTTGCTATTCATGAGGCGCTTGGCGAACTCGTGCGCGAGTACGATGGTGAGACCGAGCGAGTCGATGGCACGCAGCTTGCGCTCCGGGACCTTCCCGATTTGTTAATGAGCAGTACTCTTTTTAGTACGCGGCGCTTAGTCGTAATTCGTGATTTATCGGAAAATTCTCAGCTTTGGCAGGCGCTTCCTGATTGGTTGGCGCGAGTGAGCGACGATGTTCGTGTTGTGTGCGTCGAGGCGAAGCTTGATAAGCGCACGGCGACGTACAAGACGCTCAAGAAGGCAAACGCGGTGCGTGAGTTCGTTGCGTGGACGGTTAAGGATCGTGCGGTGGCCCTGAAGTGGCTGAGTGGTCGTCTAGGGAGCCACGATAAGTCGGTGCCAGCGGCTTTACTTGATAGGGTGGGGTACGATAAATGGACGCTTTCTCAGGCGGCAGAGGTACTTTCGCTGAAAGAGGGTACTGTCACTGCTTCGGATGTTGAGGCGCTTATCGAGAAGAGCACTGAAGAAAATATTTTTGCAGTATTTGAATCTGCGCTTCGGGGTGACGCACGGGAAGTGAAGCGGCTTGTTGATCAGCTAAAGATTCAGCAAGACCCGTATACATTTTTTGGCCTCTTGTCGTCCCAGGCGGTGCAGCTGTATGGTGTTGCAGTCTCTCGACCGTCCGATGCAATCGAGAAAGATCTTGGCATCCATCCATTTGTTGCCAAGAAGATGGCGCAGTTTGCCTCGCGCCTAAGTCTAGCTCAGGCTCGTATGGTTCTTGCTGCGGTTGCCGAGGCCGATGCAGATATGAAGCTATCAAAAGGAGAGCCCTGGCTCCTAGTGGAGAGGGCTCTCTTAAAGATCGCGTCCGTGTAAACTACTTGGTAGTTTTCTTTGCGGCTGGCTTTTTGGCTGCAGGCTTCTTGGTAGCGGCAGTCTTGGCTGCTGGCTTTTTAGCCGCAGCGGTCTTAGTAGCAGGCTTCTTTGCAGGGGCTGCCTTCTTGGTTGTAGCGGCAGCGAGCTTCACGTTCGCTTCCTTTGCAACCTTGGCGAGCTGTGCCTTGCGGCGAGCAGCGGTACGCTTGTTGAGCACGTTCTTCTTTACTGCAGTGTCGATAGCACTCTGTGCTTCAGACAAAAGCTTTGCGCTTGGCTTCGCGAGGAATGCCTTCGTTGCGTCCTTCATGTCGCGCTTGGTGGTGATGTTGCGTGCGCGGCGGGTAGCCGTCTGCTTTGCACGCTTAATAGCAGATTTGATGATTGGCATGGGGTTCCTTTACCTCTTAAATGCTGTTCTTCGTCAAGGGGTGATTATAAAGGAAAACTTCGAAAAAGTAAAGAGGTGGGGTGGTTTTGTTGACGGTAGAAAAACACTTATGGTATAGTTAAGAAAAATAGGCCTAAACAAAAAACATATGGACGACGTAAAAACCAAGACCGAGCTCATTGAGAAGATTAAATCAAGCGTTAAACTCAGGCGGATATATTTTACTATCCACCTATCTCTATCAAGAACCTTTTGTAGATCTTAGTGATTTTCATCAAATGGTTGAACCATATTTTGAAACAGCGAAACTTGCAGGACGAGAATATGCGGTTGGAAGAGGCATTGACGGATGGAATTATCAACTATGCCGGTCTGGCGCGACACCTGAACCCCTTTATAGAGAAGGTATTAGATAAGCGAGTAGCTGAAGGTGCTAGTATTATGGCTTTAAAAAGATTGTCACCTAAT
>JAUIHN010000009.1 GCA_030432305.1 bacterium
CCGGTGGCGGTAGTAATGTGCGGATGCTCGCCGTAGGTATCTATCGATGTACCACCCGTGGTCGAGATGACACGAAGGCAATAATCGGTATTAGATGCTAGCGAACGGTCGTGCAAAACAAAATCCCATAGGGCTGTTTTTTGCGGAGCAATAGCCTGATTATTGGTGAAGCTACCGCTCTGTACTATCGATTGATGCATGTAGCCGCCGGCTGTCGGGGCGCTTGGGTCGCTACCAAAGCTACTAATAACAGTAGTGTGGGTTGGCGGCGAAGAGCCCCAGTTTAGCGCCGTGGTAGAGCTGACGCTCGCCCACCCCGACGCCACAGCACTACACGTACCGGCGCCACCGAGTGGTGCGACCTGGAGTTCAAGCGCGAGGTCACTAGTGCCGATAGTGAACGCATTATCTTGAATTTCACCCGTAGAAACGGTGTCTGGGGTAGATTGACTACTGGTACTGCCGTTACCGAGGCGACCGCTGCTCCCGGAGCCCCAGCAGTAGGCTTTGTTGTCGGAGGCGATGGCGCAGGTGTGGGCATCGCCCGCTGTTATCTTTAGAAGTGTCGCACCGGTCGGTATGTTGCCCTGGGACACGGCCACGGGAGTAGTTTGCTGGCTCGTAGAGCCATTTCCTAAGCGCCCAGAAGGACCATACCCCCAGCAGTAGGCTTTGTTGTCGGAGGCGATGGCGCAGGTGTGGGCTTCACCCGCAGATATCTGCTTGATGGTGGCGCCGGAAGGCATAGCGCCCTGGGAAACGGCGACCGGTGTATCTTGTTGGCTCGCCGACCCGTTACCAAGACGATACTGAAGACCATACCCCCAACAATAGGCTTTATTATCGGAGGCGATGGCGCAGGAATGAGCGTCGCCCGTGACTATTTGCCGAACAGTGGCGCCCGAAGGCATGTCTCCTTGAGAGACGGTCACGGGCGCAGTCTGATTGCCAGTGCTATTGTTACCGAGACGACCGTTTGCACCATACCCCCAGCAGTAAGCTTTGTTGTCGGAGGCGATAGCGCAGGTGTGATAACTACTGCTAGTGGCAATTTGCCGAACAGTGGCGCCCGAAGGCATGTCGCCTTGAGAAACGGTATCTGGAGTAGTTTGATCGCCAGAACTAAAACCGTTGCCAAGGCCGCCAAATAGATTGGAGCCCCAGCAGTAAGCTTTGTTGTCGGAGGCGATGGCGCAGGTACGTTGATTACCGCCTGTGATCTGGCGAATAAAAGCTCCTGAGGGCATGTCACCCTGCGAAATAGCATCGGGGGTCGAATAGCTGCCAGAGGATGCGCCGATACCGAGTGCGCCGTACAAGTTGGAGCCCCAGCAGTAAGCTTTGTTGTCGGAGGCGATGGCGCAGGTGTGAGAGTAACCATTATCAATCGCGTTCACCCTGTCAGGCTCCAAATTCGTTAAACCAATACGAAGCCGAAAGTCACCCCCTATCGATCCGAGCGTAGCTGACGTATTGTCTGCGGCTAGCGGCGAGCCGGGGTCCGCACTGGCCGATGCACCGTAGGCGCGGAAGACGGATTGTTCGACTTCTACCTCTACGTCAATAGACGAGACAGCCACGGGGGTGGTTTGCTCACTAGTAGCCCCGTTACCAAGACGACCGTTACTACCATCTCCCCAGCAGTAGGCTTTGTTATCGGAGGCGATGGCGCAAGCATACTCTCTGCCGGCGCTTACCTGGTAGCTAACTGAACCACTCGGCATGGCACCTTGAGAAACAGCGGCTGGTGTAGCCTGATAACCAGAACTACTGCCATTACCAAGTTGGCCAGCGCTGGCCGTCCCCCAGCAATATGCCTGATTACTTGAAGCAACCGCACAAGTATGATCATAGCCGGCGCTTACCTGTCTGATGGTAGCTCCGCTTGGCATGGCGCCCTGAGAGACGGCTGCTGGCGTAGTTTGAGTTCCGGCAGCCGCACCATTCCCTAGGCGACCAAGAGACGCCGAGCCCCAGCAATAACCATTATTATCAGATGCGATAGCACAAGCATGAAGACTGCCGGCGCTTACCTGTCTGATGGTAGCTCCGCTTGGCATGGCGCCCTGAGAGACGGCCGCTGGCGTAGTTTGATTACTCGTGCCTCCATTACCGAGTCGACCATGACCACCGTTACCCCAGCAATAGGCTTTATTGTCAGAGGCGATGGCGCAAGTATACGCATCACCTGCAGTTATATCGAGAACAGTCGCGCCACTTGGCATGGCACCCTGAGAGACGGCTGTCGGGGTTGATCTTGAGGTGGTACTACCATCGCCAAGCTGTCCGGTACTATTAAACCCCCAACAGTAAGCCTTGTTATCAGAGGCGACAGCGCAGGTATGGCTATCTCCTGCTGCTATCTTTATAAACGTCGCACCGGTTGGCACACCGCCTTGAGAGACAGCCACGGGGCTAGTTTGGTCGCTAGTACTGCCGTTACCGAGCCGATCAAGTCCACCATCCCCCCAACAATACACCCAGTTGTCTGAAGCAATGGCGCAGGTGTGGCTAGCACCGGCAGCAATTTGCTTCATCTGTAGAGAGCTGTCAGCCGGAATCGTCGCTTGCACGGTGCTATAACGCAAAAAAACAACCGAAACCAAGAAAATAAAGCACAAAAAACCAACACCATAAAGGAGCGCTCGCCCCATGTACCGACGGCCCCTATGCAATGTAAAGCTTTTGTTTGTTTCTAGCGCCTGCATAAGCTACTTTTAAGTGTACCATACCGGTTGTGGTTTTACAGATACGAAAGGAGTGTACGGGGCTAGAAGTAGTAGCTAATTTCGCTGATGGTCGGCAATGGCAGACCGCGCCACATGTGCTGTAGGCCGCCGTTGTCATCGAGCGCGATAAGTGTGGGGTACTCGACAATATCGTAGACGCGGCAAAAGGCCGAGCCATCTCTGGAATCCGGGTCGATTTCTTCGATATCGTAGCCGGTCTGGCGCTTTGTATCGCGCAGGTAATCGAGCACCTGGCGAGCGTGGTCGCTTTCGTACTTGTAGACAATCGCCACCCTCACGCAGCCTCCTTTTTGGCTTTGGCACGCTGCTCTTTTAGGATATCTTCGAATTCATCGAGCGTTTTAAACTCGCGGTACACACTGGCGAAGCGCACGTAGGCGACTTCGTTTTTCTTGGCCAGCTGGTCCATGACGATATCACCAATCTGGCGAGATGTCACCTCGGTATCGCCGATGTCATAGAGTTGCTCCTCGATGTCGTTGACGATTTCCTCTACCTCGATGTCTGAAGCGAAAAATTTGCCCACCGCCTTTTTAATAGCAGTCAGGAGCTTGTCGCGCTCAAAAAGTTCGTGTTTGCCATCCTTTTTCACCACGGCGAGATGTGGCCGCTCAAGGCGCTCGTAAGTGGTAAAGCGCTGTTTGCCGTCCATGGTCTCGCGGCGGCGGCGAATAGACATGCCGTCGGCGGATTCTCTTGACTCGATGACGCGACTGTCACCGATTTTCTGGCCGTGTTTCACTACGCTCCTCCCCTAGGATTCTTCGTCGGTTTTTTTGTTCTTTTTCCGGCGGCGGAGAAAGGCTGGCATGTCTGATTCTTCGTCTTCATCGGCGTTGGCGTTGCTCCAAATGTCACCAGTCGGTTCTTCGGAGAAGCTCTCAGCTGGGTCTTTTTGCTCGAGATCCATGTTTATCGCCTGAACGTCTTCTTCTGGAATGGATTCTGCTGAAGCGTCGCTCGCAGGATGCGCTTGGTCTGTTTGGTCGAAGAACTCGCTGTCAAAGCCTGTAGCGATAACTGTGATGATGAGCTCGTCTTCGAGGTCCGGCTTCAGCGTGGCACCAAAGATGATGTTGGCATCTGGCGACACGGCGCTGGTGATAATTTCGGCAGCTTCTTGAATTTCGCTCATGCTCATATCGTAGCCACCGGTGACATTGAACAGTACGCCCTTGGCGCCGTCGATAGAAACTTCGATAAGCGGCGATTCGATAGCCTGCTGCGCAGCTTCAGCGGCGCGGTCTTCACCACTGGCACGACCGATACCCATGAGTGCTGAACCGGCGCTGCTCATGATGGCTTTGACGTCAGCAAAGTCGAGGTTAATAAGCCCATGCTCGGTGATAAGTTCTGAGATACCCTGCACGCCTTGGCGTAGAACATCATCGGCAATTTTAAAGGTTTCAAGTAGCGGCGTGCGTCTATCTATTGTCTGGAGCAAGCGGTCGTTCGGGATGGTAATGAGCGTATCTACCTTGCGGCCAAGCTGCGCGATTGCCCAGTCGGCATTGGTGCGGCGCTTTTCGCCTTCGAAACTAAATGGTTTGGTGGCAACGCCAACGACCAAGATGCCAAGATCGCGCGCGACTTCAGCTACTATATGCCCTGCGCCGCTACCCGTACCGCCACCAGCACCGATGGTGACAAATACCATGTCAGCACCCTCCAATGCGTCGCGGATTTCATCACGCGATTCGGTAGCAGCGGCTTCGCCTACCGCTGGGTCGGCACCAGCACCGAGGCCATTGGTGGTGTTGTGACCGAGGTGGATTTTGACATCAGCTTTAGAGTTGTGCAGTGCCTGAGCATCGGTGTTCATGGCGATAAATTGCACGCCAGAAAGCCCCGCTTCTTTCATACGATTCACGGCGCTGCCGCCGGCGCCGCCGACACCGACGACCTTAATACTGGCAAAAGATTGGATTTCGCTTGGCTTTACTTCAGGCATGTTTCTGTACTCTCCCTAGCATTTCTTCTTATCTAGTATAACACTAGGAGCCGAGCGAAACGACTGTGTTCAGTCATTTCCGAGGCGACGACGTGTTACACGGTACGATTAGTAATAGTATAGCATTTCTATGGGCGAGAGCTACCCTTTAGATTTTAAATTTGCTGAGCAAATTTTTTACAAGTCCACCGGCGCCTTGCACGGCGCTATTTGTCGATACTTTGGCACGCGGCGCGGGTGTGGCGCTTTCGGAATCCATGAGCATCAAACCAACAGCGGCCGCAAACTGCGGCTCCTCGATATTCTCCGCGACGCCGCCATAGCCTGCGGGCTTACCCACTCGCGCGGCGAGACCGAGCGCTTCTTTGGCGTAGTCAGCGATGCCCTGTATCTTGGCGCTACCGCCGGTCAGCACGATACCGCTCGGCAATTTGCCAGCACGGCCAGCTTTTTTAAGCTCTTTAGCGACGCATTCAAAAATTTCTTCTAGCCGAGCGCCGACGATTTCATCGATATCGGTGCTAGGGAAAGTATAGGTTTGCTTTTCATAGGTAATCGCGGCGTCTTTTGGCTCTTTTCGCTCAGTGGCGAGGGCATGCGATAGCTTCACTTTGTCGGCAATTTCCGGGTCGGTTTTGAGGCCAATCGCGAGATCGTTGGTGATATTCGCGCCGCCCATCGGGATAACGCCAACGTACTGCAAATCGCCTTCTTCGTACACAGCCACACTGGTCGTAGCGCCACCAATATCTACCACAGCGACACCGTTTTCTATCTGCTGCTCAGTCAGCACAGCGCGGCCGGCAGCCAAGACAGCTGGCATGATGCCGCGCGGCTTGACCGAAGCCATTTCAAGCGCTTTTTCAAGCGAGGTCATATGCGGCGCCATCACCGAAACGACATTAGCCGTCACTTCAAGACGCGTACCAGTCATACCTCGCGGATCACGAATATTATCCTGGCCGTCAAGCCGGTAATTATGTGGCACAACCTGAACAACTACTCGATTTGGCGGTACTTTGCCAAGCGTCGCCACTTCTTCAATACGAGCAATATCTTCTTCGTTAATCTCGTGACCAACACTACCGACAGCCACCATGCCGTCCGCCGTGGTACTGACGATATGCGAGCCGTTGATACTCACCGTCGCCGCATCGACTTGGTGACCACTCATACGCTCGGCTTCACCAAGAGCGTTGTCGATGGCCTGCGCTGGACCAGACAAATTCACGACTGTGCCCTTTCGCATGCCGCTATTTGGCACTTCACTTACGCCAATAATCGTCGGGACATCTGTGGTGGCATCGATATGGCCAACCACGCAGCGCACTGAAGTCGTACCGAGATCAATGCCTACAGCATAGCGAGAGGTATCATTCATGAGGCTAGTATAGCGCTTATGACGAATTTTGAACAGATTTAGCAATTAAGAGGTTCAATAAACATGCTTACGTTCTTGACATATGGGTGTATACTAGATATTTAATGAAACTCGGCGTCTTTGATTCGGGTATCGGCGGCAAAGCTTTGGCCGCTTCACTAGAGGTAGCCTTTCCTGAAGCAGATATATACGTCGTCGGCGACCACGAAAATGTGCCGTATGGGTCGAAAACGCCCGAGCAAATTATTGCCCTGACAGATGCTGCTATTCAGCCGCTTCTCAAAAAGCGCTGCGACGCCATTATCATTGCCTGCAACAGCGCCACCATGGCTGCTATCGAGACACTGCGTAGCACCTATCCGCAGCAGGCGTTTATTGGCCTCGAACCAATGGTAAAACCAGCCGCAAAACAGAGTAGGACTGGTGTGATTGGCGTCTGTGCAACCCCCGTCACATTGGCTAGTAAACGCTACAAGTGGCTGGTCGACACCTACGCACCGACCACGAAAATTATCCAGCCAGATTGCAGCAACTGGGCGCGGATGATCGAGAGTGGCACTATCGACAAGCAGCAAATAGAGAGGCCTGTGCGCGAATGCCTGGCTGCCGGCGCCGATGTTATTGTACTCGGCTGCACGCATTATCACTGGATAAAAGGCATGGTCGAGGAGATTGTCGGCGAGAAAGCTATTGTCCTCGAGCCGTCCGAGGCTATCGCGAGGCGCGTCAAAGCCGTCGTCACGCACGGAGAACCTGCTCCTGTCGCTACAGCGACCACCACTGTACTGCCAGCGAGCGGCACCGCGAAATTATAGACGTGTCAGGATTTCAGCGCCGTCTTCTAGGATAAGCACTGTGTGCTCAAAATGCGCAGTCAGGCTGCCATCGGCCGAAGAGATAGTCCAGTTGTCATCTTCTGTGACAATGCGCTCCTTGCCAAGCGCCGCCATTGGTTCGACCGCTATCGTGTCGCCCGGCGCCAGCACGATGCCGTTACCCTTTCGCCCCCAGTTGGGTAGCTCCGGCGGCATATGCATGCTATTTCCTACACCGTGACCAACCAGTTCGCGAATCACGCTCAGCTTTCCGCCCGTCAGTACTTTTTCGATGGCCGCGCCAATATCGCCGGTGTGCACCGGCTCAGTGATAGCATCGATACCAGCGTACAGACTCTTTTCGGTGGTGCTCAGAAGGTTTTTAATAGCTCCCGTCGGCTTCTCGTCGACCATCATCGTAAAGGCCGCATCCGTCATCATGCCTTTATAAGTAATTACAAGATCGAAACTCACGATATCGCCTTTTTGCAGCTCATCGTCGGTCGGTATGCCGTGTACGATTTGCTCGTTGACGCTAATACAAATCACGCCCGGAAAGCCAACTTCCGGCGTATGGTACGTGGCACTGGCACCACGGGCGGTGATTTCTTTGGCAACCCAGGCGTCCAGTTCGCACCCGGTCACGCCGGCATGCACTTGCCCTTTTAAGTCCTCAAGAATTTGCGCCAAGATTTTGCCACCTTCGCGCATGGCCTGGATTTGCTCGTTGGTTTTTGGTGGCTGCGCCATTTCCTACGCCTCGACTGTTAAGTTGTGGACTTCGATTTCCTCGACAATCCGATCGTGCACCTGCCCTACCGTGCCGACGCCATCGATGTGCGTGATATTCACGCCTTGCTCGGTAAAGTATGTCAGGATTGGGTACATTTCCTGGCGATAAATCCGTAGACGCTCATCAATCACTTCTGGCACGTCATCGGCTCGGCCGCGAATCGCCAGGCGCTTTAAGAGTTCGCTTTTTGGCACTTCGAGTACAATCACCAGCGCGATGTCACGACCATGGTGGCTCTTGTTATCTATCAGCCACTCGGCCTGCGCCATTTCGCGCGGATAGCCGTCGAGAATCAAATGATCGATATCTTTGGCTTTAGCAATCGCCTCGGCAATGAGTTGGTTCGTCACTTCGCTCGGTACAAGTTTGCCGGTGCTCATGGTCTTCAGAAGCTCCGGGTCTTTGCTGTCACGTAGCAACTGCCCCGCGCTTAGCCAGCGCCAGCCATGACGCGCAGAAAGCAACTGCCCCTGAACACTTTTACCGGCTCCAGCTGGACCAAAAAATATTATCATTTCGGTGCTCCTTTTTGTTTATTGCAGCGTTTGTTTCACTAATTGTGCAACGGTCGCGCCATCGGCAGCGGTGCCGACCTCGGCCTTAACCGCGCCAATCACCTTACCCATGTCTGCTGGGCTACTGGCGCCGAGAGTTTTGATCTTTTCGTCGATAATTTCTTGTAGCTCCTGCTCGCTCAGCTGCGCTGGCAGATACTCGCTTAAAATAGCAGCCTCTTTTCGCTCGTCTTCAGCAGCGTCGGCTCGCCCGTTTTGCTCGTAGAGTTCGGCGCTTTCGTTTCGTTTTTTAACTTCTTTAGCGACGACTTGCTCGATAGCAGCGTCCTCAAGACCGGCATCGCGCACACCCTGTGCGACTTCCTCATTCAAAACCGCAGCCTTGAGACCACGAAGCACCTGCGCCTTAAACTTATCACCGCCTAGTAGCGCGGTTTTTAAATCTCCATCAATGCGTTCTTTCAGCGCGCCCGCCATTATTAGCGAATCCCCAATCGGGCCTTTTGCGCTTTATCAGCCTTGCGTTCACGGCGAACAATCGCTTTTTTGCGACGCTCTACCTTGCTAATTGGCTTCTCAAACCGCATTGAAGATTTTGCTTCTGCTAGTACGCCGCTTTGCAGCACGCGACGGTTAAAACGGCGGATGATATTCTCATTCGCCTCTCGTTCATCTTTTCGTGTAACTTGTACCATATCGGATGTATTGTAACAGATAGAGCTTCGCCCCGCAAGCCTAAGACGCACATGGTACTATGGATGTATGAAAAAACCCATCGTGAGCGTAAAAAACTACAGTCTAACCATCGGCGACAAGAAGATTGTTAAGGACCTAAGCTTTGAGGTGCTACCCGGCGAAGTCTTCGCCTTTCTTGGCGCTAATGGCTCGGGCAAAACCAGCACAATTCGGAGCCTGCTTGGTATCTACGAGACAACCAGTGGCGAACTGCTTGTAAATGGCAAAAAGCTCACTCCCGAAACCGCCTCTATCGTCGGCTACCTCCCCGAAGAGCGTGGACTGTACACCCGTTCTAAGGTGCTCGATACTATGACGTATTTTGGCGAACTCAAGGGAATGAGCCGAGACGACGCCAAAAAAGAAGCGCTCGCCTATCTCGAACGTGTCGACCTGGCCGACAAAGCGGGTGTCACGCTGAAAAAGCTTTCCGGCGGACAACAGCAAAAAGTCCAGCTAGGCGTCGCGATTATCGGCGATCCAAAATTACTCATTCTCGACGAGCCGACCAAAGGTCTCGACCCTGTCAACAGGAAGCTCCTGCTCAACATCGTTGACGAGCTTCAGCAGAGTGGCACAGCGGTTATCTACATCACCCATCTAATGGAAGAAGTCGAACGCCTAGCCGACCGAGTGCTTATTCTTAAAGACGGACACAGTCGCGCTTACGGTACGGTTGCTAAGCTTAAAAAAGATTTTAAGTCGCAGTCAATCGAAGACATTTTCGTATCAATCTATAACGAATCTAGTGCGGAGGCAGCAAAATGAGTAAATTAAAACCTGTTATTCGCCACGAATATCTCACTATCGTCAAGCAACCGACTTTTTGGCTGGCCATGATAGCTATTCCGGCCGTCTTTGCCGGCATTATTGCGCTTAATTATTTTAGCAACCAATCCAGCGCCAATCGCATAGAAGAACTAGCCGAAAATCTTGAAAATGTGGCGATTGTCGACGAGAGTTCGCTCATCAGCGAAGCTGTGGTCAATTCCGCCGGGTTAACCCTCTATCCGGAATCTGAAAAAGAAGCACTGCGCCAATCGGTGCAGGAAGGCGACACCGAAGCGCTGGTTGTCTACCCGGAATCGATTGCCGAAGATCGAAAGTATCAGATATACCTGGCAAACCCGGATGTTTCATTAACCACTAGCGTGGGAAGCCTGGCCGACACCATCCTACAAAGCAGCATTTACTTACCCCTGGGCGACGCCAATATCATAGCTTTGGCACAACAAGGCGCCGAAGGTCAGATTATAACCTACGACGAAGGCCGCGAAACCGCCGGGTTTAACGAATATGTCGTCCCCGGTATTTTCCTGGTGTTGTTTTATGTCATCTTTCTTTTTTCAATCGGCTATATGCTAAGCAGCGTCTCCGAGGAAAAAGAAAACCGCTCCATGGAGATGGTGCTTACCTATGTCAAGTCGCGTGATTTGATTATCGGAAAACTGCTGGCCGTAACACTGGTCACTTTCACGCAGCTGGCCTTCTTCAGCGTACTTGGCGCTATCGGATTTCTTGTGGCGCAAAGTCTTGGCAACGAAATGAGTCTGCCGTTTGGGATAAGTATCGACGAGCTGGTGTTTGATCCTCTCACCATCTTCTTCGCGCTTAGCTTCTTGGTGATCGGATTCTTATTGTTCTCCGGACTAATGACAACTGTTGCCTCCATCGCTCCTTCCAGCAAAGAAGCCAATAACTTCGCAACGTTCTTTTACATTGCTCCATGGGTGCCGTTTTGGTTTGTTATGCCAATTCTAACCGACCCAGAAAACTCCGTGGTGCGCTTTTTGACTTACTTCCCGGCTACCTCGCCAGTCGTAGCTCAAATGCGCAATACTGTCGGCAACATTGGAACACTTGAGCTGTGGCTGGTGCTCGGCGTGATGTTCGCATTCATGCTGGCAAGTATCTGGCTCGCCGTCAAAGCCTTCAAGCTCGGCGCGCTGGAATTTGGCTCGACCATCAAGCTATCGAAATTATTTACAAAATAACAGAGTAAACCGCGGCAACCCTCTAGAAATAGTGATTTTGCTCAGGGTCAGACCCTGAGCAAAAATAGCTGCTTGAAGCATAGTTAAGATGATTTCAGAAAAAAGTCGAGCCCGTTCCACGAAGGAGCGGGCTCAACTTCGCAGACGGGCTAGTTTATATCTGGTGGCCTTGCCTTGACTAGACCCGTAAACTTCCCATCAACGGTGGGAAGTTCGAATGCGTAAGACTCTAGCCCCGGCATTGTCTTGGTCAGCGCCATGACAGCGTCAACGAACGGCACTCCCAGCGTTACCTCATCGACCAACACGCCCCTCAGAGATGGTGCGAAGAGGATACAGATCATCCTTTCGGTCTTTCCGTCGACCACCCATCCTCCCCTAGCTGGGGGACGATTCAGCGACTCCTGGATCTCCCGAGAGACAACCTTCGCAAATTGGACTCGTCGCAGCATTTTCTCGGGAACCACCATGACCGAACCTCCTTCGAGGGTAATGAATGCGTACGCCACCCTGTCTTTATTCTACTATGCGTTTTCATAACTCAAACCTTAAGCACTTTCTAGATGAAGCAGTCGCCCCTCGACAGTTCGCCTACCGTTCCATTCGTTAATATCCGGCTGGTACCAGACATTTACCTTGTCGCCGGGCTCGACAAAAAAGTGCTCTGGCGCGCTGAACGCCAGCATGCTCAAGGTCTGACCCTGAGCATTTTGGAGGGTGAGCTTGAGATGCTGCGCGTCTGCGCCCATGCGGCGCTGGTTCACTACCAGCACGTTGTCGCTTCTTAAAATCGGCTGCGGGTTGCCATTGCCAAACGGTTCGAGGGTGGCAATTTGCGCAATCAAAGTTTCATTCACATCACCAAAATCTGCCACGACATCGGCTTTTGGCAGCAGCAAAGTTTGTTGGTTTTTGAGCTGTTTTTCCTTATAGAAATCGTTCACGCGCTGTCGAAACGCCGCGATGTTTTTGGTCGGCAGCGTCACGCCGGCCGCCATTGTATGCCCGCCGCCTTTGGTGATGATATCGTCGGCGGCGCGGATAGCGTCGGCCGCCGAAAAATCACCAAAACTACGTGCCGACCCCTTACTTTCCTCTCCCAGCTCCTCAAGCACATAGGTTGGCTTTTTGTACTTCTCAAGTAACTTCGCCGCCACGATACCAATGATGCCGTGACTCCAACCCTGGCTAGATACCACCAGCACCGGGTCGTTCGCATAGTTCTCTGCTTGCTTGGCTGCTTCTTCGAAAATCCTGTCCTGCTCGACCCTACGCGCCCGGTTCATGTCGTCGAGCAGCTGCGCCTTCTCAAGCGCCACAGCACCGTCCGCAGCCGTCAACATATCAAGTGTGTGCTGCGCTGTCTCAAGCCTGCCCGAAGCGTTCATACGCGGCCCCAAGCCAAATCCGAGGCTGCGAGCATTTAGCTTGTCAGGTGTCACGCCAGACACCGCCATCAGCGCCTTTAGTCCTGGTCGGCGCGTCTGCGCCATGACCTTCAGCCCCCAGTACACATTAGTGCGATTTTCATCCGCCAGCGTCACGATATCGCACACCGTGCCGAGCGCCACCAAATCAAGGAGCCATTTTTCCTGCCCCTCAGGTAGACCTTCGAGGCGAGTTTGCAAGGCCTGCACCAGTTTGAATGCGACGCCAACGGCCGCTAGATCCAAAAAGGGATATAGCCCAGGAGGGGCTTGCCCCTCCGCCTCGCTTCGAAATAAATCCGAAGCTTCGTCTCCACCCCCTAAAGCTCGACTAGCGCCTCGTGCCTCGGGATCGCCCACTGCGACGTCTGGCGTCGCCATTTCACTAGCCCTAACCCTATCAGGCTGAGCCGTGCGAGATTCCCGAGACATGTCTCGAGATTCTCGCGCGCTCACCTGGGCTGGTGAAATGTGTACGGCAGACGTCGCATGCTTAGCCAAAAACCCTTCGTATAATTCTGGGTATTCCTGTAGCCATCGTTTCGGATTCACCGTCGCCACGGCTGGGGGTATGTCATCGGCGACGTTGTGGTGATCCGTCACAATGACATCGACGCCGAGCTCATTTGCCCGCGCGATTTCCTTGTGGCTTAAACTACCCGTATCCACCGTCACGATAAGCGTCGCTTTGTCAGCAGCTAGTTTCTCAATCGCCTCAATCGTCAGCCCATAGCCTTCGGTAAAACGATTCGGGATAAACGGCGTCACATGCTGAAAACCAAAGCTAGTAAACGCATCGAGCAGCAGCGCCGTGGCCGACAAGCCATCGATATCGTAGTCGCCATAAATCGCGATATGCTCCTGCTCCTCCCTCGCCTTGACGAGTCGCTCCACCGCCAAGTCCATATCTGGCAGCAAAAACGGATCATGTTTCTTATCGTAATCCGGCGACAAAAAAGCAGCGCGTGTCTCGCCACTCAGGCCACGCGCCTTCAAAATCTCTTCGAACAGATCCATCTACGGTCGGACGTCTGAAGACGAACGCTTTGGCCGCCCCGCAGCGTGCTGCTGCGACTTGATCACAATGCTCTGGAGCTCTTTAAAGATAGGAAACTGCTTGTTGGTCGAGTAAATCTTGGTATTGCCCTGCTTCTCGCTCGAGAGGAAGCCAACTTTTTCAAGACGCTTTAGCTCTCTTTGGATATTGCCTGGATCTTCCTTGATAAGTTTAGCGAGGCCACGCACGTGAGTATGAAAATCAGGATATTTCGCGTACACAACCACGATTTTCCGCCGCACCCGAGATGTGATAAAAACGTCTAACATACTCTCCCTTAAGCACCGTTTCTTGCTTCGTTATCACTCATCGTAGCACAATCTTACAACAATCTACAAGCTTTTTGCTTACTGCCAATTTAAAATTATTTGGTTAATCTTCTCTACCGTCTCCTCATGCGACGGTATATCGTTCTCTTCGTAGTAGTGATTGGTCTCCATATAGTTCTCTTTGACATCGAGAATATGGAGCTCGTCAGCCAGTACGTGCAGCTTGTCGACAGCGCCGATGGCAGCCACCGGCGAGGCCACGACGAGTTTTTTGATGCGTACCGGCTTCAAGAAATCAACGGCGACATCGAGCGACATCCCGGTATGAAGTCCATCCGCCACTAAAATAACTACCCTGTCCTGAAGCAAGTCGCGCTCAATCATGCCGCCTTCGCCAATCAGGCGGTTGATTTTCTGAAACGCTTTTCGCTTCTCTTCCTCGATAAAACCATGGTACTCACCCACATAGCCTTCGATTTCGCCGGTGGTAAATTCAGAACTGTACGTGAAATTGCCGCCTTCGGACACGCCACCAAGCATCATGCTCTCGCCCGGAATTTCAATCTCTTCGATGAGGAGCATCGTCAAAATAGAATGCAGTGCCATCGCGACTTGCTCGGCTACGAGCACCGCGCCATCACTAAGCGCGATCACCACGCAATCGTCATAGCGATACACATCAGCCAGCTTGGCGCCGAGTATCTGCCCTGCCTCCCCACGACTTTCGAAATACATATTCTTAATAATACCAGTTTGCCCAGAAACTAGCGAATGAAGCATGAGCGGAGTAGTAAGCTATACTTGAAGCATGTATTACTACGAGGTGGCGCCAAATCAAATCGTGCGCGAAAAGAGTGGCGTATTTACCTATTCGTCCGAACAGCGGCTGCCTCTCGGACAACTCGTTACTGTCGAGGTGGGCAAAAAAAGTCTGGTTGGTGTCGTCATGAATAACGTAGCCCAACCCGAGAACTACGCCGTAAAACCCATCACGTCAGCGCTCGATGAGCCGCCGCTTCCCGTGGAGCTGCTTCGCCTCGCCGCATGGATGAGCAGCTACTATGACACGCATCTGGCCACCGTACTACAAACAATCCTGCCGCGCGGCCTCACCAAAGCTCGCCGAGCGCGAGCCGCATCACCCCATACTTCTATCCGAAAACGAACACATTTAGTACTCACCGACGAGCAGTCGGCCGCTATCAAGGAAATCAGCAGTATGACCCCTGGCTCAGCGCTACTTCATGGCGTCACAGGATCGGGCAAAACTCAGGTGTATATTGAACTTGCTAAGCAGACTCTTGAAGCCGGAGACTCAGTAGTACTGCTGGTACCCGAAATTGCCCTCACTTCGCAGCTGGTCGATGAGTTCAAAGCGACGTTCGTAGACGTCATTGTCGCCCACTCGCGTCAAACCGAAGCCGAGAGGCATCTTGCCTGGCGCGCCGCCCTGACAGCCACCACGCCGCAAATCGTTATCGGCCCGCGCTCGGCACTATTTCTGCCACTCAAATCCATCGGGCTTATCGTCATCGACGAAGCGCACGAACCAAGCTTTAAGCAAGAAAAATCGCCACGCTATTCTGCCCTTCGAACCGCCAGTATTCTCGCCAATGAGCACCGAGCAAAGCTTGTTATCGGGAGTGCCACGCCGCTCGTGTCGGATTACTATCTTGCCGAGCACTCAGGTCGCCCTATCGTGAAACTCACTAAGCCGGCACGCGGCCGCGCCACGAAGCCAACCATCAAGCTTGTCGACATGACAAAGCGCGCAGCGTTTAAAAAACATCGCTTTTTATCCGACCCCCTCATCGCCGGCATACAGCGAACTATCGATGAAGGGCGCCAGGTGCTACTGTTTCATAACCGCCGCGGCAGCGCTTCGACGACGCTCTGTGAAAATTGCGGCTGGACTGCCCTGTGCGAGCGCTGTTTCGTACCATTCACCCTTCATGGCGACAAACACACGCTTCAGTGTCATATTTGCGGCCTGCGCGCCCGTATCCCCACAAGCTGCCCTGAATGTGGGGCCGCGGATATCATTCATAAAGGCATTGGCACGAAGCTCATAGAGACCGAAGTGAAAAAACTATTCCCGCGCAGCACCGTGGCTCGTTTCGACGGCGACACAGAGAGCCAGGCGTCCATCGAAACGCGCTACAAAGAGCTTTACGACGGAGCGGTCGATATTATTATCGGCACACAAGTCGTCGCTAAAGGCTTTGACCTCCCCAAGCTACGAATGGTCGGCATCGTTCAGGCTGACGCCGGACTTAGTCTGCCAGATTACAGCGCAAGCGAGCGCACTTTTCAGTTGTTAGCTCAGGCTATCGGTAGGGTTGGCCGTTCAGCGCATGCCTCGAGCGTTGTCGTGCAAAGCTACCAGCCCTCGCACCCTAGCGTGGCACTTGGCCTCGAGCAAAATTATGACTCGTTTTACCAAGCAACTCTCGAAGAACGCAGGCGCGCGCTATTTCCGCCGTTTTGCCACCTATTAAAACTGACCTGCGTATATAAAACCGAAAAAGCAGCCATCTCAAATGCCAAAAAGCTCGCCGCCGAGATCAAAAAAAACGCGGCGCCACATGTCACCATCCTCGGCCCGACACCAGCATTTTACGAACGTCAAGGCTCCACGTACCGCTGGCAGCTGGTCGTTAAAGCGCGTCGGCGCGCCGACTTACTGTCTCTACTCGAGCACGTGCCTCCGACGCATTGGCAGTACGAGCTCGACCCAATAAGCCTACTCTGAGGATTGGATAGGTAAGCCCCTCCTGATACAATACAAACAGTGAAAAAAGAAGCTATCATTACCCTGCCCAACCCCCACCTGCGCGAAAAGTCCAAAAAGGCCTCACCTGTCAGCGAAGAGACTCTTCAGCTTGTAAAAGATATGACGTCTGCCAGCCTCGACTGGGAGGATTCTCGCCCGCACGAAATCAGCGCCGCGCTTGCTGCCGTGCAGATAGACCGCCTGGAGCGCGTGGTGATAGTGCGTGGCAACTTTGAAGATAAGTCTGACCGCGAGTTCGTGACGCTTATTAACCCCGAAATCGTCAAACGCGAAGGCTCGATTGTCTCAGACTACGAAGGCTGCCTCAGCGTCTCTAATATCTACGGCAAGGTGCCGCGTCATTCCAAAATACGCGTCCGAGCACTCGATGAAAATGGCCAGGAGATTCGCTTCAAGGCCGAAGGCTTTTTGGCGCGCGTTATCCAGCACGAAATCGACCATATAAACGGCACCTTATTTGTTGACCATATCAAAGAAGATAAAGAGGCATTTTACACGCTCGACGAAAAAGGCGAACTACAACCACTTGATTATGAAAAAGACATTGCCACCAACGAGGTGCTTTGGTCATAATCCTGGGAGAATGAGCTGATGATTGACGAGCGAGAGACGCATGAACATCTGAAGCGTGGTAACGGCCACGTTGAAGATGCGAATGCTGGCTCGCAGCCGTCAAGCACGGCTCAGACGACCGGAACTTATGGCCAAAATGCCTCGATTGTATTCTTTGGGACTGACGATTTCAGCCTCACCGCGCTCACAGCGCTCATCGAAGCTGGCTATCCGGTCGCTGCCGTCGTTACGAAACCCGACAGTAAAAAAGGTCGCGGCCATAAACTCACGCCACCTGTCGTCAAAGTTGTCGCTACCAAAAATACTATCCCGGTATGGCAGCCCGAGAAACTTTCTGAGATAGCTAGTGATATCAAGGCACTCGGTAGCCCAATCGGCGTCCTTTCGAGCTACGGTAAGATTGTACCAAGTAAAATAATCGAGCTTTTTCAGCCTGGCATCATAAACATTCACCCGTCGCTACTACCCTGCTATCGCGGTCCGACGCCAATCGAAACGGCTATTTTCAGTGGCGACAATAAGACAGGTGTCTCTATCATGCAGCTCGCTACTGGCATGGATAACGGGCCCGTCTATGCCGCGCGGGAATACGCGCTGACAGGACGCGAAACCGCCCCAGAACTTTATCATACACTGGCCGATGTTGGCGCTAATCTTCTGCTTGAAACTCTGCCACACATCCTCGAGGGCTCCCTTACACCTAACCCTCAGAACGAAAGTGAAGCTACCTACACACAGCTTCTAACGAAAAACGATGCCTGGCTGGAGCCAAGCTATACCAGCGCCTCTGAGGCCGAGCGAAAAGTCCGCGCGCACCTCACCTTCCCCAAGACCAAAATAAAACTTGGAGAACACGCCGTCATCATTACGAAAGCACACATTTCGGCGCATGGAACAAGCCCGCTCGACATAGCATGCAATGACGACAATTACCTAACCATCGACGAAATTATTGCCCCAAGCGGACGCCGCATGAGCGGCGAGGATTTTGAGCGCGGCTATCTACGCCGCACCTAAGATGGCGTCGCGGCTACTCATGATTTCTTTTTTCAGCTCGTCGAGCACTTGCTTCACGACGTCGCGGTAATCCGGCCTATTTATCTCAAGCCATTTTAAGGACGCGTACTCAGCCAATACGACGTCTTCATCCGCATCCGGTCCGACTGACTGGCGAATCCGCTGGTAGGCAGCATCGTTTTTATAATCGGGAGCG
>JAUIHN010000010.1 GCA_030432305.1 bacterium
CCTTGATTCACGAGCCGAGAAGCAAGTACAGGAAGCGCTGGACCGGCTAATGAAAGGACGAACCACGCTTATTATCGCGCACCGCCTCAGTACTATCGCGCACGTCGACACTATTGTGACGCTGAAAAATGGCCAGGCACACGAGATCGGCGCGCCAAAAGAGCTTGCCAAAACCGACGGTATTTACGCCGAGCTTCTGGCCTTGCAGCGTGGCCTAGACGACAAATCGAAGGAAAAGCTAAAAAGCTTCGAAATGGGTGCGTAAACTGGTACAATGAATAGAAGTATGAAGGGGAGTAGAAAATGACGCCAACAGCGCAGCGTATTGGGATTTTAGTGATTGCCGCCGTGATGGTACTGGGTACTATCGGCTCGTTTGCCATGATGATTCTGGCCAACGAAAACGCCACCAACGAAGAAGAAAATCTAGCCAGGGAATATCAGGAGCTGCTTGAGGAGCAGCAGCGAGATGCCGAAGAACTTTCGGCGCAGTACGCTGATGATTTCAAGCAGTATGAAGATCAGCCGGCTGCTTTTGAGGCCGAAGCGGTGGGCGAGGAGGTTACGCACACCGACCTCAAGACTGGTGATGGCGAGACAATCACCGAGGACTTCACCGCCTATAGAGCCTACTATATCGGTTGGAATCCAACCGGTACCGTGTTCGATGGTTCGATTGACGGTGATGGGTTAAAACCGCCACTTGATCTCAGCCAGATGACGCTTATTCCGGGCTGGTATGACGGCGTCGAGGGCATGGAGATTGGCGGCGTGCGCGTAATTACCATTCCAGCTGAACTTGCGTACGGCGAAACTGGCCAGGGCGACGACATCCCACCAAACACCCCTATCAAATTCTTAATAATGGCAATCCCGCCAGCTGAGTAAACGTATGAGCGAAGAAGCAACTGTAAGAGAACTAGTGATAATTGGCGCTGGCCCGAGCGCCCTGGCGGCGGCGATTTATACGACGCGCGAAGATATAGATACCGTACTATACGAAAAAAGCGTGATTGGCGGCCTGGCGGCAATTACTGATAAAGTCGATAATTATCCCGGGTTTGCCGAGGGTGTTGAAGGCATGAAGTTAGCCGAGCAGCTGCAGGCACAGGCCGAGCGGTTTGGCGCGGTGATTGATTTCGGTGAAGTCACCGAAATTCGCGATAACGGGGAGACCAAGACGGTGGTTGTCGACGGCAAAGATGTTGAGGCAAAAGCTGTACTCATCGCTACCGGCAGCGACTACGTGAAGCTCGGTGTTCCAGGCGAATCAGAAAACTTTGGCCGCGGCGTGCATTACTGCGCCACGTGCGATGGTGCATTCTATCGAGACAAAAAGCTCGTCGTGGTTGGCGGCGGCAACTCAGCAGTACAGGAAACGATTTTCCTGACCAAGTTTGCTAGCACGATTGAGATGCTAGTGCGTAGTGATTTTAAAGCCAGCGATGTACTGATGGACGAACTGCAAAAGCATATCGATAGCGGCAAGGTGGTGGTGCATAGGCATACCACGACCGATGAAATCGTGGCAGAAAACGGATCGGTTACAGGCGTGAAGGCCACCAAAGATGGTGAGCCAATGACCGTCGAGACCGATGGCGTGTTTGTCTTTATCGGCCTGCTGCCAAACACCGGTTTTTTAAAGGATACCGCTGTCGAGCTAGACCCGAGAGGTCACATTAAGACGGACATAAAACTACAAACCGCGATACCGGGCGTCTTTTCAAGCGGTGATGTCAGGAGCGGCGCGACGCTGCAGATTGCCAGTGCTGTTGGCGAAGGCGCTACGGCGGCGTTAAATATCAGAGAATATCTCGAAGGACGAGAAATAAGGAAAGGGTACGAATAATGGCAGACTTTAACAAAATTCTAACTCCAGGTGATGTTGACGGCGGCGAGATTAATGTTGTCGTAGAAATTCCAACTGGTAGCAGCCACAAGATTGAGTGGAATCGGGACCTAGCAGTGATGCAACTTGACCGTGTGGAGCCAACAATTTTTGCCAAGCCTACTAACTACGGCTTTATTCCGCAGACGCTGGACGAAGACGGCGATGAGCTGGACGCACTTATTATCACCGATGAGCCGCTGCCGACAGGTGTGTTTATGACGGCTAAAGTTATCGGTGTTATGGAGTTCGAAGACGACGGCGAAATTGACGATAAAATCATCGTGGTGCCGGCGGATGATCGCAATACTGGCGATGCCATCAACTCGCTGGATGACCTGCCGGCGCAACTCATCAAGCAGATCGAGCATCACTTTTCGCACTATAAAGACCTCAAAAAGCCAGGTAGTACTATCGTGAAGGGCTTTTCTGACGCCGATAAGGCGAAAGAAATCATTCACGCTTCAATCGAGCGCTGGAATAATCAATAGCTCCAAGCATCGCAAACTACCTCTGTAATCTGGGACGCTTGCTCAGGGTCAGACCCTGAGCAAGTGTTATTTTTTGCGAAAGGCTTTGCCCTGTAGAATATCGGCTGCGCTGGCAAAAATGCCGCCGCTTTCTTGTTTGTTGAGCTGGCTTCTGAGTTTATCGCGGGCATGGCTGGTGGTGACAAGTTCCATCCAGTCGGCTTTCGGCTTGACGTTTTTTCTGGTCACGACTTCGACGACGTCGCCGTTTTTGAGCGGTTTATCGAAGGAATGAATCGCCCCGTTCACTTGAAAGCTATAGGTGTGGTAGCCAATATCGCTATGTACGCGATAAGCAAAATCAAGCGGCAGGGCGCCTTCAGGTAAATTATAGATGTCGCCACTGGGTGAATAGACGAAAATTCGGTCTGAAAAAAGGTCGACAAAAAGCTGGTCTCTGGGTATTTCCTCGCCGGATTTTAGATGAGAGGCCACTTCCTGGAGCTCGTTAATCCACTGCAGGTTTGGCGGCAGGCTCGTGGCTCCAGGTTTCTTTTTGGTGTAACTGTCGCTGCTTTTTTGTTCGTTGTAGTGAAAGCTGGCGGCCAGTCCGCGTTCAGCGTACTCGTGCATCGTTTTTGTGCGCACCTGAAACTCGACAATTTGTTTGTTCTTGCTGAGCACCGTGGTGTGCAAGCTCTGGTAGCCGTTTGGTTTTGGCACGGCGATATAATCTTTAATGCGGGCAATCATCGGCTGGTAAAGCGCGTGTAAAATCCCGAGCACTTTATAGCAGTCGTCGTTACTCTCTACAATAATGCGAAGCGCCATCAGATCGTAGATGTCATCGATATTGCCGTCGACCTTCTTTAGTTTTTTATACAGACTGTAGATGCTTTTGACTCGTCCATCCATCTCAAAGGCGATGTCGTTTTTTTTCAGCTCGGCCTCGACTTCTTGTCGAATGTAGCCTAATTTACGGGTGCTTTTGCCGAGTCGTTGCTTCATCAGGTTCTTCAACTTTTTATATTCCGCCGGGTCGAGATAGCTAAAAGCCAGCTCCTCTATCTGCATGCGAACACGCCCCATACCAAGCCGATCCGCCATCGGCGCGAATACTTCCAGGCTTTCTCTGGCAATCTTTACACGTTTGTCGGACGGCATCTTTGAAAGCGTCATGAGATTATGAAGGCGATCGGCGAGCTTGATGATAATAACGCGCACATCTTGGCCAACCGCGATAAGTAACTTCGATAGATTGTCGGTGGTTTGTGGCAAGTAGCTGTCGAGATTGCGCATGCCAGCTCTGGCACGAGACACCTTGGTGACGCCATCTACTAAAAACGCCACATCGCGCCCAAAAAGCGTTTCGATTTGCTCGAGCGCTATCTCAGTATCCTCTACCGTATCGTGGAGCACGCCAGCGATGACCGTATCGATATCCATGCCCCAGTCGATTAAGGTAGCCGCGACCTGTAGCGGGTGAGAAATATAGTCATCGCCACTTTTGCGCTTTTGGCCGTGGTGCGCTTCGGTAGCAACGCTAATGGCGTGGTCAAGCTCGAGAACGTCATTCTCGCTATAGTGCGTAGCCGCCGCCTCGATAACGGACTCTCTATCCATAAATATAGTGTACACATATAGCCACCCCAAAACAAAACTCCCATCACAAACAGCGGTGATACTGTATAATACTACTTATGGTAATAAGTGACGTAAAAATAAAGGAGTACTGCTCACATGAGTCAAACAAATGTAGCGATAAACGGCTTCGGTAGAATCGGCCGTAATGCTTTTAAGATTGCCTTTGAACGAGAAGACCTAAATGTCGTGGCTATAAACGACCTGACTGACACTAAGACGCTGGCGCATCTGCTGAAATACGACTCTTCGTACGGTACGTATCATCACGAGGTAAGCGCTGACGACGAGGGGATTGTCGTTGATGGCAAGCATATCAAGGTACTGTCTGAAAAAGACCCGGCCGCGCTGCCATGGAAAGATCTCAAGGTAGATGTCGTCATCGAGAGCACTGGCTTTTTCGTAAAGCCAGAGCTAGCGCGTGCACATATTGATGGCGGCGGTGCCAAGCGAGTGATTATCTCTGCTCCGGCCAAGGGTGACGGTGCAGATACAATCGTACTTGGTGTCAATGACGAACAGATTGATACAGCTACGGATGTGCTTTCAAACGCCAGCTGCACGACGAATTGTATTACGCCAGTCATGGCGGTGCTCGAGAAAAACTTCGGCATCGATAAAGCCATGATGACAACTATCCACAGCTATACGGCTAGCCAGAAGCTACAGGATGCTCCGGCGAAGGATATTCGTGAAGCCCGTGCGGCTGCGGAGAATATTGTCCCAACGACGACGGGCGCCAGCATTGCAGCGGCTCAGGCGCTGCCAGCACTCAAAGACGTCTTTGGTGGGCTTAGTATTCGTGTCCCAACCCCTGTTGTATCTCTAAGTGACTTCGTGGTAGTGACCAAGCGCGAAACAACCGCCGAGGAAGTCAACAAGGTGTTTAAAGAAGCTGCCGAGCAGCCATTTTACCAGGGGATTTTGGCGGTGAGCGAAGAAGAGCTTGTTAGTAGTGACTACAAAGGCAATAGCCATAGCGCGACAGTTGACCTCGCGCTCACCAATGTTATCGGCGGTACCATGGTAAAAGTCGTGGCGTGGTATGACAACGAATGGGGCTACTCAAACCGCCTGGTTGAGCTGGTCGCCGACGTTGGACGTTTAGTCGAGAAGTAAGCTGTTCACCAAATAAAGAGAGCTGCCATTTCCTGGCGGCTCTTCTCGTTTTCGCGGTGCTTTACAACAGAGATAATAGTGCTTATACTTAAGCCATGAATATATACTTGGGTGCGGATCACAATGGGTATGCTTTAAAAGAAAAAGTGTTTGCCTATCTCGCGAAGCATAACTATGATGTGCAGGACGTTGGTGATAAAGAACTCGACCCGGAAGATGACTTTCCGGTGTTTGCACAGATGGCGGCTCTAAAAGTCCTGGGCGATGATGATACTGATGCTCGCGCAATCTTGATTTGTGGCGGCGGCCAGGGTATGTGCATGGCAGCAAATCGCTTTCACGGCATTAGGGCGAGCGTCGTTTGGGATCCATATGAAGCCAGGATGACGAGGCACGATAATGACAGCAACGTGCTGTGTCTTCCATCTCGAATTCTTGATACCCAGGAGGCCCTATGGCAAGACATTATCGACACGTGGCTAAAGACGCCGTTTGCGGACGCAGCTCGCTTCAGGCGACGCAATGCCCAATTGGATGAGCTTGCATGACAGTTATCACGCCTGCCATAACAGAAGAAACTCTAGAGGCATATAAAACTCAGGTAGAACGACTACACGAGTTTACTACCCGTGCGCACATAGACACTTCTGATGGTGAATTTGCGCCAACGTTTTTAGTGAGCGCCTCTCAGCTTTGGTGGCCTCATGAATGGACCGTAGATATTCACGCTATGGTCGCTCGTCCTAGTGAACACGTTGCGACGCTTATAAACCTAAAGCCAAATATGATTATCTTTCATGCAGAAACAACCGAGAATGTCATACCAACTATGCAGCAAGTTAAGCAGATGGGTATCAAAGCTGGCCTCGCGCTACTTAAGACCACAGTTCCAGCTACCGTGGCTGATGCTATCAAAGAAGCTGATCACGTACTGTTGTTTACCGGTAACTTGGGTTATCACGGGGGAGAGGCGAGTATGATGCAGCTTGAAAAAGCTCGGCTTATTCGGCTCATCAAGCCAGATGTCGAAATTGGTTGGGACGGTGGCGCGAATGTCGAGAATGCTTACACGCTATCGCAAGGTGGAATTGACGTGTTGAATGTTGGTGGCGCTTTAGCTCAAGCGGAGAATCCGCAGGAAGTGTACAACCAGATGGTGAATGAAGTTAATAAACAAGGAGTGATTTAATGCAGGTGCCACTGACTCTGACGCAACTTGATAAAAAAGCCAACGATGTGCGCCAGGATATCGTGCGAATGCTCGAAGCCGCCGGCAGTGGGCATTCGGCTGGGCCATTAGGTCTCGCCGACCTCGTGACGGCACTCTATTTCAATATTATGAATATCCGGCCGGACGAGCCGGAATGGTCCGATCGAGACATGTTTTTTTTGAGCAACGGCCACTGCGTGCCAGTGCAGTATGCTGTCATGGCCGAGCGCGGCTTTTTCCCGAAGGATGAATTAAAAACACTTCGAAAATTCGGCTCTCGCCTGCAAGGCCACCCGGAGCGAACCAAGCTTCCTGGTATGGAAAACACCAGTGGGCCACTTGGGAGCGGGCTGAGCCAAGCGGCCGGGTACGCCTATAGTCTGCAATATCTCGACAACCAACGACATCGTTTTTGCTATGTGATTACTGGTGACGGCGAGCTCAACGAAGGCAATATTTGGGAGGCCGCTATGTTCGCTGGTAAATATCGCTTGAGCCAGTTGGTTGTCTTTATAGACCGTAATAATATTCAAATTGACGGCTCGACCGATGACGTCATGCCGCTCGAAGACCTCCGTGGTAAGTTTGAAAGCTTCGGCTGGCATGTCCAAGATATTAACGGCCACAACATGGAAAGCATCATCGACGCGGCGGCGATGGCACGGGCAATTTCTGGTCGGCCAAGCGCCATCATTACCCACACCATTCCAGGCAAGGGAGTGGACTTTATGGAATACGATTACAAATGGCATGGAATGCCGCCGAATAGTGAACAGGCCAAGGAGGCGCTCATGAAATTACGAACACTAAATGGCAAAATCACTCCGGGGCACATGGCATGAGCAGGTATCCTTTAGTGTCGAACGTATTTTCTAGCGACATCAAACAAGAGGCGACGCGCGTCGGCTTCGGGCGTGGGCTTAAGTTGGCCGGCGAAGCTGATGAGCGCGTGGTCGCGCTGTCGGCAGACTTGACAGAAAGTACTCAAATATCACTTTTTAAAGAAGCTTTTCCAGAGCGCTTTATCGAAATCGGCGTAGCCGAGCAGAACCTCGTGACGGTTGCGAGTGGTCTAGCCAGAGCCGGCAAGGTGCCATTTACCAGTAGCTACGCAGCCTTCAGCCCAGGCCGAAACTGGGAACAGATTCGTACCACGATTTGTCTGAACGAAATGCCAGTCAAAATTATTGGCAGCCACGCCGGTATTAGCGTTGGCCCGGACGGCGCCACGCACCAGATGCTTGAAGATATTGCTTTGATGCGTGTCTTGCCGCACATGGTGGTGATAGCGCCTGGCGACTCGATTGAAGCCGAAAAGGCCACTCGGGCGATTGCCTCCAATGGTCAGCCGAGTTACTTGCGGTTAGCTCGCGAAAAGACACCGATTTTTAGCACCAAAGATTCGCCGTTTGAAATCGGCAAAGCCTACGTGCTTCGTGAAGGCAGTGACATGACGCTGCTGGGTACAGGTACGATGACCTACCAACTGTTGCTGGCGGCTGAGCAACTTGAAAAAGATGGCATTAAGTCAGAGGTTGTCCATGTACCGACAATTAAGCCGCTCGATGAAACCACGATTTTTGAAAGTCTGTATAAAACCGGTCGAGCTGTTACGGCCGAGGAAGCGCAGGTGGCTGGTGGCTTTGGTAGTGCAATTTCCGAGCTTATCACGCAGCACGCACCGATGCCGCTGCTACGCCTCGGTATCCACGATCGCTTTGGTGAAAGTGGCACGCCGGCCGAACTGCTCGACCACTTTGGTTTGACCGGTGACAAGATGGCCAAAGAAATCAAGAAATTCTACGGCAGCGATCGCCGCCGTGGGCTTATTGGCAAGCTGAAGCGAAGCAACTAGAGGACATCATACGACCTGAGCGTCTGGCGTAGCTCGTCTAATGTTGTGTATGTTGCTGACTGCAGTCCGTACAGCTTGCTGGCAGCAGTATTTCCTGGGTTGTCGTCTATAAAAAGTACTGCCTCGGGTTCGACGCCTAGTTTTTTGGTGGCAAGTGAAAACGCCTCTTCTGACGGCTTGGCGTGACCAGTTTCGCCAGAAATAATAATTTCGTCGAATAAATCGTAAATACCTAGGTCTTTGAGCCTAACTCTGAGCGCAGTTGATGCATTCGAAAGAAGACCCACCTTGTACTTTTCTTTTGCGGTGCGCACTACCTCAACTAAATCAGTGTCGACCTCTTGAATTCCAGCGTGTATCTCTTCAATCGTCACCTCGTGGCCAACTGCTCTGGATAGTCCGTGTAAAAAAGTTTTACTATCGATCTCACCGCGGTCCCGTTTGGTTATTAGTTCGGCAAACACACCTTCGCGAGTGAGGTGGTTGTTCTGGAGCCACGCGTTATAGGCGTCTGGCAAGAAAACGCCGTAGAAGTCGAAAAGGAGCGCTTTTATCATGTTAGCAACTATAGCAGAAGTAGAAGCGTAAGTGGTATAATAGTGCCAATTACTGCAAATAAGTTAGGAGTGGGCGATATGGGACTAAGTATTCGTGAGATTCGTGAAAATACAGTAAGAGCAAGGCATCTTATGCAGCGTGCTCGTAGCCAACATTTTGCAGTCGGCGCTTTCAATATCGATAACCAAGATATTTTGATAGCAGTAGCAAGAGCAGCTCAGAAAAAAAAATCACCTGTACTAATCGAGGTATCGCATGGTCAAGTTCGTGATATGAGTCTCGAAAACATACGTGATATGGTTGATAACTATAGGACGGAGTATGGTATCGAAGCTTATGTAAATCTTGATCATAGTCCAAGTGTCGAAGATGCAAAACGCGGTGTAGATGCTGGCTTTGAATTCATCCACATAGACATCTCGCAGGCAAATCACGATGCTTCGGATGACGAAATCATCAGATCAACACGCGAAGTTGTTGAGTATGCTCGTTTCACCGGTGCATTAGTAGAGAGTGAGCCTCATTATTTCGGTGGATCATCTAATCTCCATACGGAGGCTTTTGACTACGAGGAAATCAAAAAAACTTTCAGCACTCCCGACGGTGCTAAAGCATTTGTTGAAGCTACTGGAATTGATACTTTCGCGGCAGCGATAGGCAATTTACATGGTAAGTACCCGGTTCCCAAGGAGCTAGACATTGAACTGCTCGAAAAAATTCGCGATGCCATTAGTTGTAGTATCAGTTTGCACGGAGGCAGTGGTACGCCATTACACTATTTCGCCGAAGCTGCTAAGATCGGTGTTAGTAAGGTAAATATACAAAGCGATATGCGCATTGCCTATCGTACAACTCTCGAAAAAGTTCTTGCAGATAACCCAAAGGAATACGCGGTTGCTAAGATCATGGAGCCAGTCCGCGTAGCCGTGCAACAGGTTGTCGAAGAAAAGATTGACGCTTTTGGCTCAGCTGGAAAAGCAGTTCTTTAGAAAATGAGTGTTAAAAAACTCGCTCCTTGGTGAGCGAGTTTTTATTTTTTGCTTTCAAGTTTTTCAAGCAGTTCGGTGAAAGAGTCTTCGAATTTCTTCACACCTTCATCTTCGAGTTGCTGGTATACGTCGTCGAAATTGATACCGACTTCTTGTAGTTTTTGAACAGTCTCGAGGGCTTCGGCGATAGACTCAAGGCTGATGCTCTCCAGTTCTTCCGGTAAATGATCGACAACTTTGTTAACCGTATCCTCAGGCATGGTATTTACCGTAAGTGGCGCAATGAGACCGGAGACGTAGATGAGATCGTCATATGATTCGTTCTTGGTCGAAGTAGACGCCCAAAGTAGCCTCTGAATTGCAGAGCTATCGCTATCTACGACGGCGGCCTTTGCAAAGTTATCGAGGAATATGTCGTAAGCGAGGCGAGCCTGAGCAATAGCAGTTTTACCACGAAGCGCCAATGCTTCGTCTGTGCCAATTTCTTCAAGCCGTTTGTCAACTTCACTATCAATCCGACTCACAAACAGGGATGCTACACTTCGAGCATTGTTTCGTTTGTGGAGTTGGTGGCTGGCCGAGTGCGCCCCGGCCACTTTTTTATAAACACGTAGACTAAAGATAAGTGTAACGTTTACATTGATACCCTCGCTTAGGAGCGTCTCGACAACCGGGATACACTCCTCGGTCGCTGGCACTTTTATCATTACATTGGGTCTATCAACCTCTTTCCATAATTTACGAGCTAGCTCCAGTGTGGCTGTGCCATCATGGGCAATCGTTGGCGATACTTCCAGCGAGGCGTAACCATCTTCTCTGTTGCTTTCTTCCCAGACACCCTTAAAAGCATCGCAAGCGGACTTGATATCGTCGATAACAATCTTCCAGTAGATTTCCTCGGTTGAAAGACCCTCGTATGCCAGACGCTTTATCTGCTCATCATACAGGGTGCTTCCTGCAATTGCATTGGCGATAATGGTTGGGTTTGAGGTAATACCGCGAACGCCTTGGTTGATATATGTATGTAGCTGACCTGACGTAAGCAGCTCACGACTAAGATTATCGAGCCATGGACTTTGTCCGTATGGACGGTGGAGTCTTTTCAGATTGGTCATGTTGCTTTCATTTTAGCATATGCGTTATAGTAATGTATATGGTTAAAATTGCAGCTTTTGGAGCGGCTTCTCAGGATGTTTTTGTATCGGGAAAAGGTATACGAGCAGAACTTGATCCGCGCACGAATGAGTACATGGAAGAATTTGCCGAGGATTTTAAGTTGGGTGCCAAAATTACGGTAGATACTGTAACGTTCTCGACCGGCGGGGGTGCTACTAATGCAGCGGTGACATTTGCCCGTCAAGGCATCGACAGTCTTTTTGTAGGAAAAATAGGAGATGACGTAGCTGCTCATGGCGTGATAGCAGAGCTCGACAAGGAGAGTGTCGACACATCCGGGGTTATTCATCATGATTCACTTGGTACCCAATACTCTACGATTTTGTTGGCAGACAACGGAGAAAGAACGATTCTGGTGTATCGAGGCGCGGCAAATTCACATGCCCCCAAAGATTACGAACAGTATGATTTCTCTGGACTTGACTGGATATATATATCTTCATTTGGCGGCGCACTAGATGCTCTGAATGTCGTGGTTACTCATGCCAAAAAAGCTGGGGTAAAAATTATGCTGAATCCTGGTGATGCCGAGCTTAATAGCATCGATAAACTAAAACCGCTTCTCGAGGATGTCGATGTACTCAGTGTCAACAAGGAGGAGATGAAAAAAATTGTTGAAGGAGAAACATCCGAGGAGCTAGTGCGACACGCGGTGCATTATTGCCCTGTAGTAATCGTAAGCGATGGGCCGAATGGCGTGATGGCCAGTGACGGCAAGACTATTGTGCGCGCAGGGATGTACGAGGACGTGCCAGTGATTGATCGTACTGGCGCGGGCGATGCGTTCGGCTCTGGCTTTTTGAGTCAGTGGTCACAAGGAAAATCGCTCAAAGAATCGATAATCTTCGCAAGTGCTAATTCCACTTCGGTAGTGACAAAAATTGGCGCCAAAGACGGTATTTTACGAGAGGACGCCAAGCTTCATGAAATGCCGCTGACGGAGAAAGCGTTTTAGGCACAGGCTATGGCAAGGGTTTTAAAGGAGCTGCTGGCAAACGACCATCCCTTGTTTTTAATGAACGTCGCTCGGCTCGAGCAGGCCACTGGTAATACAGGCGTCGATATACGCCTGGTCGGAGATATCGCCGAAAAGGCGAATCGGATTATGCGGGAGCTCGGCCTTGATCCCGCAAATACCACAGACCACGAACTATACTTGGCGCTCGGAGCGCTGGTGCGTCGGGATGAGTCAAAGGCCAGGCAGCTGTTCACTGGCACTACATATGTACTGGTAAATCTTGGTACTGGTCCAATTTCGCTCAATATTTTTGACATCATCGAGAATGACCATCACCATTTGCCGTACGACAAGCGCACGGTGGCGCATGCTCAGCGTGGGCTTCGCGGAGAAATTGTACGTCGCTATGCCGAGCTGGAACGAGCGCATAAAGATACGGTGCACGACGTGGCTCGCGAAGTTGGCATGTTGCTGGAAGATGACGAGCAGTACCCAGCCATAGAAATTAACAAAACAGAGGAGAATGACATGGGCAAACCCTACATACTAGCGATTGGTGATATTTTTACTGATGCGTTTATCACGCTTGGCGACGAAACGGCCAAGATTATCAAAGAAGGCGATACCGAGTGGCTGGCCGTGCCATTTGGCCGCAAACCACCGTATGAGAAAGTCGATATCGTTAAATCCGTCGGCCCGTCTCCGAATGTTGCCGTATCCATGGCGCGTCTTGGCGGGAACGCTGGGTTGATGGCCTGGATTGGCGGCGACGCGACTGGCGAAGAAGCTGTCGAGTATCTAAAGAGCGAAAATGTCAGCACTGAGCCGATGATTGTCGAAGACGACAAAGCTACAAGTTACTGGTATGTGCTTTGCTACAAGGCCGATAGGACGATGCTCGTAAAGAGTGAAAAGTACCGCTACGAGTGGAAAGACCCTGCAACAAAACCGGAATGGATTTACCTTGCGTACCTAGGCGAAGATTCATGGCCACTTCACGAGGGCTTGCTTGACTACCTGGAGCGTAATCCTGACATTAACTTTGTGCTGCAACCAGGCACGTTCCAATTCAAATGGGGCGCAGAGAAAATGGCTGGACTGTACAAACGCAGCAAGATTGTGCTCATGAACCGCGAAGAAGCTATGGACGTGACGGGACGTGGGTATGATTCGATTAAAGATTTGGCTGATGGTCTACACGAACTCGGTGCCGAAATCGTTGTGATCACTGATGGACCAAATGGCTCGTATGCTTCTGACGGCACGAAAGTTTTAACTATTCCAAACTACCCAGACCCAGCGCCGCCACTAGAGCGAACTGGCGCAGGTGACGCGTTTTCATCGACGTTCGTGGCTGCAATTGCAGCTGGCGAATCGCTCGAGACGGCGCTCCTATGGTCACCGATTAACAGCATGAATGTTGTCCAGCATGTTGGTGCGCAAAAAGGCCTGCTCACCAAGGCAGAGCTAGAAAAGCATTTAGAGAACGCGCCGGAATGGTATAAGGTGAAGGAAGTCGAGTAGTGCGGTATCAAATTTGCGTATCGGGAGCGGCGAACGGCATCACAGTTGCCTCGTCGCACCAACTCGCGCATACGCTTGGCAAAGAAGTCGCCGAAGCCGGCAAAACGTTGCTGACCGGCGCTACTGTTGGTTTGCCGCACTACGCCGCGATGGGATTTGTCAGCGTCAAGGCCAGAAAAGGCGTGTCGGTTGGATTTTCGCCGGCCTCATCGTTTCGTGAGCACGTAGCGACGTATCGCTTGCCGACCAAAGAATTTGACTACATTAATTTTACTGGCATGCAGTACGTCGGACGTGATGTTCATCTTGTGCGTAGCTGCGACGCTATCATCACGATTGGCGGACGCATGGGCAGCCTGCACGAACTTTCGACCGCGCTGGAAAGCCGCAAAGTGTGCGGCGTACTCGTTGGTAGCGGTGGTCTGGCTGATTACGCCAGAACGTTACTACAAAATGTCGAAGCGCCTGGTGCCAAAGACGTTATATTTGAGACCGACCCGAAAAAGCTTGTTAAAAGTGTTATCAAGGCGCTTGACAAAAAGTACGCCGACTTTGAGCATAATGGCATGGACGATCACATAACAGGAGTTCGTGCAGGACAAGGCTAAGCGTCTCCTGCTATAATTATAAGGATGGATCAACAGTTCCGCCTTCAAACAAAGTACCAACCGACAGGCGATCAGCCGAATGCGATCGCCACGCTAGTAGGTGGGCTGGAAAGCGGCGAGCGTGAGCAAACACTTCTTGGAGTGACTGGCTCTGGTAAAACCTTCACTATGGCGAATATTATCGAAAAACGCCAGGCGCCAACGCTTGTTATCGCACACAATAAAACCCTGGCCGCCCAGCTTTTTAGTGAGTTCAAAGCCTTTTTCCCAGAGAACGAAGTTCACTATTTCGTGAGCTATTTTGATTATTATCAGCCAGAGGCGTACATCGCCAGCAGCGACACGTATATCGAAAAAGATAGCAAGATAAATGATGAGATCGATCGTTTGCGCCACGCCGCGACCACGGCGCTACTAACTCGTCGCGACACAATTATCGTAGCCAGTGTCAGCTGTATTTATGGCATCGGCTCGCCAGAAGATTACGCCGATATGTCTATTGTGGTGAAAAAAGGCGAGCGTCGGCAGCAGGATAAATTTATCAGGCTACTTACCGATATTCAGTACCAGCGAAACGATATCGATTTTCACCGTAGCACCTTTAGAGTTAAGGGCGATGTGGTGGATGTCTTTCCAGCCGGCAACGACGTGGCATACCGTGTGGAATTTTTTGGCGACGAAGTTGATAGGATTACTCGCATCGACCCGCTGACTGGCGAGATTCTGGGCGAGCCAGACACCTTTACTATTTTCCCAAGTAGTCACTACGTGACGCCGAAGCAAAAGGTGGAGCGCGCGATTGTCAATATTAAAAAAGAGTTCGAAGAGCGCGTCGAGTGGTTTGAAGAACGCGAAAAGCTACTCGAAGCGCAGCGCCTGAGTCAGCGCACTAAATACGATATAGAGATGCTCGAGGAAACCGGATTTGTAAAAGGCATTGAAAACTATAGCCGTTATCTCACAAACCGCGAGCCGGGCGAACAGCCAGCAACTTTGCTCGACTACTTCCCGGATGATTTCTTGCTACTTGTCGACGAAAGCCACCAAACCTTACCGCAGGTGCGTGGCATGTATAACGGCGACCGAGCCAGAAAGGAAGTGCTGGTCGAGCATGGTTTTCGCCTACCGAGCGCGCTCGACAACCGTCCGCTCACCTTCGCCGAATTCGATCGGCATATCAATCAAGCGATTTATGTCTCAGCTACGCCAGGCGACTACGAGCTGGCACAGAGTCCGGAGCCGGCGCAGCAAATTATTCGCCCGACTGGACTGCTCGACCCGCAGATTGCTATTCGAAAAACTGAAGGACAGGTGGACGATCTTATTGCCGAAATCAACGACCGCGTTGCCAAGCAGCAGCGTGTCCTAGTGACGACACTAACGAAGCGTATGGCCGAAGACCTAACGACGTATTTACAGGAGCTTGGCATCAAGACTGCCTACATCCATAGCGATGTCGACACGCTCGAGAGAGGCGATATTCTTCGAAGCCTTCGCATGGGTGAGTATGATGTGCTGGTTGGTATCAACCTGCTGCGTGAAGGGCTTGATTTGCCGGAGGTGAGTCTGGTCGCGATTATGGACGCCGACAAAGAAGGATTTCTCCGTTCAGAGCAGTCGCTTATTCAGACAATTGGCCGCGCGGCGCGCCACGTTGAAGGTTCAGTGATTATGTATGCCGACTCTACCACGCGATCAATGCAGGCCGCAATCGATGAGACCAATCGTCGCCGCGCTATCCAACAGAAGTATAATCAGGAGCATGATATTACGCCGCGCAGTGTCGAGACTGAAATTGGCGAGGGGCTACGGGCAATTATTCCTGTTAAAGAAGACGACAAGAAGCCAAAAATTGACCTAAAGAAAATTCCAAAAGACGAGTACAGCTCGCTCATTAAAGACCTGACCAGCCAAATGGAACTCGCCAGCGCCAATCTGGAATTCGAGAAAGCCGCCGAGCTGCGTGATGTAATTCTTGAAGTCAAGTCGAAACTTTAAGCTTGAGGTCAAAGCGGTCTATCATGTATAGTCTTATTAAGAATAATTAGTAAGGTAAGGGGTAGACTGTGGCTGTTTATGATTTGGCGCCTGATCAACAGAAGAACGAAGTAATTAAAGCTCATGATCATGGTGATTTTATTCATCATGCCTTTGATAGAATAAGAGAGGGAAGGTCTTTCAATCCTATTGAAGACCCTTCCGCAACCGAGCAGCTAATTGAGCAGGTTCGCGAGTGGCAATCCGAGGACAAAGTTGTTGCTATGACTTTCGGGTGCTTCGACGCACCCTTTCATCCAAATCACCAGAGATTCTTGCTTGAATGTAAGCTTCAGGGTGTTGTTGAGTACTACAACCGGTTCTTTAGTAATCAACTTAATGAACCGTGGCAGGAGTTAGACTTCGAGTCCCGACACGAATTTGCTAATGCGGCTCTATCTGACGGAGCAGTAAAGATGGTAGTGTCAATGGATGGCGATCAGCGAGTAGCTCACTCAAAGGGGTTTAGCGCGAATAAAGGCAATTCCTCGAGACCTCTACTTGGCTGGGATACTCGCACTGGAAATGTGTTAGGCCTATCTTTGCCGTTGAACCACGATCCAAACCTCCGAGTGCCAGTCGTTGACGCCGTTACCATACACGATCAATATGCTTTGCCGGGGACAATGCACAGCAGTACTCCTGATATGGTGGCTGGGGTTGATCCGGATGTGTGGTCTTTGTTTTACGAAGCAGAGAGCGATATTGAAACTGCAACCTCTGATCCGCGGTTTAAGAATACGACTATTGCAGTGATTGATGGAGCAGCGGGCTATCATGTCAATGACCCGATAACAGGGAAGGCGTTTTCAACTACCAGCTTGGTGAACCGTATAAAGGGAGTGCGATGAGTACACTGCACCGAAGTAAGTCCAAGGAGGTTGAGTACAGACAATACCTCAAAGAGCTTGCTAGAAAGGGTGTACCGTGCGTTTTCTGCGACGAAAGATACTATGAGCAAATAGAAGAGTTCAAACAATTTCGAATAATAAATAACAAATTCCCGTACACGCTGTGGGATAGCAGTGTGGTCGTAGCTCACTTCATGATTGTGCCGAAGCGTCACATTGATTCGATAGCTGACTTCGAAAAAAAAGAAATCGTAGAATATCATTCCATCGCGTCAGCTTACGAACGTAAAGGCTATGACCTCTACTCTCGTGGGCTTAATTCGAGTATGAAGTCAGTTCTCCATCAGCACACACACTTAATTAATACAGACGGAGTGAAGATTAAGGGACTTATCTATAACGAGAGTCCGCTCGTACACATACCCTACTGAGCACAGCCCAATCTTCTTCCAGTGTCAAAGCTGAGTTGATTTTAGGGCGTCTTCGATTGGAGAGTGCGGGGGACTGGGAATCTAAAAACAGCTGAGCTGCGGGATCTTATTTCGGAAATAAAAAGCAAACAGTAAGACCACTGGACAAAACATAGCGTTTTTGCTATAATGAGGGTATTGCATTCGATGAATATCGAGCCTCTTTCGAAGCTAGCCATTGTTTAACCGCGCTACCACTGAAACATCCTCTCGCTGTTCTCTAGGCAAGAGCTATACTATGAGCACCTATTCACAACCTTTCACCCTCCTGCAGGCATGTCTTAGCGCAAGTCTGGGCGTTTTTTGCATCTCAAGGTAGATAACCTACCTTTCGGTACAAGAAAACGCCCATCTTATCACTAAGACAAACCTTCGGAAGTTGCAAAAGATTATAAACAGGCGCTCGCTAACGAAAGGTCATTTTACACATGCCATATCAACAGAGAAGGGCTTCACGCCCTGCTGCCACGCGTCCGCGCTCTGGCGGCTTTAACAAACGGCGCCGGCAAAATAGCCGCGGTCCAGCAAAAAAATTTATTCATCCGTCTAAGTTCATGAACAAGGCGGTTGCCAAGGCCGAGGAAGTGCCGTATGAGCCAAAGCACGCTTTTATGGACTTTCCTTTTGGAGCGGAGCTGAAGCATAATATTGCGGCTAAAGGCTACGTGACACCGAGCCCGATTCAGGATCAGGCGATTCCACATATTATTAACGGAGCGGATATTATTGGTCTTGCTAATACCGGTACCGGTAAAACTGCTGCTTTCTTGCTGCCAATCATTGAACGCCAGAGCGGTATTATGCTGCGTCCTTCGGTACTTATTATGGCACCAACGCGCGAGCTGGCTCAGCAGATTAATGACGAGTTTCGCGCATTTAGCC
>JAUIHN010000011.1 GCA_030432305.1 bacterium
AAGACCGTCGCGACAGGCGCCTTCTCGGTAGCACGTAAACCCTTTTATGACAGCCGTGGCAATGGCCCGAAAAAAGTCACCATCAACGGCACTACCTACTACGAAGGTCCAAATATGAGCATCTTTGTGCGCCCGGTTGATGCCTACGTGTTCTTCCGTGACGGCCAGTTCTACCGAGCGGTTATCAGCTCGTGTTCAAACCCTGTCATGGCGACTCCTACTGAAAAGCCAAAGGCCAAGCCGGTCTATAGTTGCGACTCACTCGAAGCTAAAAAGATTGATCGCACCCGCTACCGCTTTAGTGCAGAGGCTAGCGCTTCAAACGGCGCCCATGTCGTCAGCTACACCTACGACTTCGGTGACGGCACCAAGACGACTGTCGGTGACAGCGTGGAACACGAATACGCTACTCCTGGCACCTATACTGTTACCGTAACTGCAAACGTCAATGTCGACGGCGACATCAAGCCGGCAACAGGTAGCAACTGCCGAACAGCCGTCACTGTCGAGCAGCCACCAAAAGAGCCTGTTTACGCCTGCGACGACCTTCGAGCCCACCCGATTCAGGGCAAAGATCGTACCTACGCCTACACACTGCTCTACACCGCCGAAAGTGGCGCCCGCCTGACAAGAGCTGTCTACAACTTCGGTGATGGCAACTCGGCAACATTCGACGAGGATGACGCTACGAGCGTAGAGCATAAATACGCTGAGCCTGGCACCTACACTACGACCACGACCCTTTACTTCGAAGTAGACCGAGAAGGTGCCATCAGCGAAACCAGCGCATCATGTAAGGTAACAATCACCGTACCGAAGCCCGACAACTGTCCGCTTCCTGGCAAAGAAGATCTGCCAAAGAATAGCCCTGATTGCGTCGAGCCACTTGTCGAGACGCCTCCTGAACTACCACAAACTGGTGTCGCCGAATTCCTCGTCGCCAGTGTCGGTCTCGGAGCCATCGCAGCCTCAATCTACTACTGGAATATTAGTAGCCGCAACCTAAAAGACACGATGATTAATAAATAGTTCGGCCAATCAAAAACACCCCCTTTGACGGGGGTGTTTTAGGTAGTGAAGCTACAGACTATTCTGACTTCTTGTCTTTATCTTCGTCGACAACTTCACCTTCGACAGGTTCGTTGTCTTTTTTCTCGCCGTCTTCAGTTGCAGGTGCCTCTTCTGAGCCGGCAGACTCGTATAGCTTGGCGCCGATTGGCATCAGCACGTCGTTGAGTGTTTTAGCGGCTGCTTCGAGCTCTTCTTTATCGTCGCTTTCGAGCTTTTTCTTGGCTTCCTCTACGGCGTCCGTGATGGCTTTTTTGTCGTCGTCACTAATCTTATCTTTGTGCTCATCCGGTAGTTTCTCGGCCTGGTAGATAGCGTTCTCGAGCACGTTGCGCGCTTCGATCGCCTCACGCTTTTTCTTGTCTTCATCGGCGTGCGCTTCGGCGTCTTTTTGCGCTTTTTCGATGTCTTCCTTGCTCATGTTACCGCTACCCTGAATGGTAATACTCTGCTCTTTGTTCGTACCCTTATCTTTGGCCGTTACGTTCAGGATACCGTTGGCATCGATATTAAACGTCACTTCAATCTGCGGAATACCGCGAGGTGCCGGCGCGATGCCATCGAGGATAAAGCGGCCAAGTGATTTATTATCACTCGACATTTCGCGCTCACCCTGCACCACATGGATTTCTACTTGTGGCTGGTTGTCGCTGGCGGTAGAGAACGTCTCGCTCTTGCTGGTTGGCACTGTTGTATTGCGCTCAATCAGTTTAGTCGCCACGCCGCCCATGGTTTCAATACCAAGACTCAGCGGTGTCACGTCGAGCAGCAATACATCTTTCACATCACCCTGCAACACGCCAGCCTGGACAGCTGCACCGATGGCCACAACTTCATCCGGGTTCACGCCCTTGAGCGGTTCTTTACTGAAGATAGACTTCACTCGTTCGACAACTGCCGGCATGCGCGTCATACCACCCACCAGCACGATTTCATCGATATCACTCGCCTTCATGCCAGCGTCTTTTAGCGCACTGTCAACTGGACCTTTCAGGCGGTCAATCAGATCCGCCACCAGTTCTTCGAGCTTGGCACGAGTTAGCTTGTACTCGAAGTGCTTCGGGCCATCAGCGTCCGCCGTAATGAACGGCAGGTTGATGTCGGTCTCGGTCGTACTTGATAGTTCCTTCTTGGCCTTTTCGGCTTCGTCTTTGAGGCGCTGCATAGCGGCCTTATCGTTCTTCAGATCAACGCCTTCGTTCTTTTTGAACACATCGATGAAATGATTGACGATGCGGTTGTCGAAGTCTTCACCACCAAGGTGCGTATCACCATTGGTCGAGCGAACTTCGAACACACCGTCGCCCAGCTCGAGCACAGAAACGTCAAACGTACCACCACCAAGGTCGAACACGACAATCTTTTCGTCTTTTTTGCTTTCTAGACCATAGGCAAGTGCAGCCGCAGTCGGCTCATTGATAATTCGCTTGACCTCAAGGCCGGCGATTTTACCAGCGTCCTTTGTCGCCTGGCGCTGCGCATCGTTAAAGTATGCCGGCACAGTGATAACCGCCTCGGTCACTTTTTCGCCTAGAAAAGCCTCGGCATCCGACTTAATCTTGCTCAGAATCATCGCCGAAACTTCTTCTGGCGTGTATTCCTTGTCGCCCATCTTGACTGCCACGCCATCACCTTTTTTGACGATGTCGTATGGCATGATGTCGATGTCTTTAGATACTTCTTTGTCGCTAAACTTACGGCCAATCAGACGCTTAACGCCATAAATAGTATTCTTGGCATTCGTGACGCGCTGGCGCTGAGCAACTTGCCCAACCAGACGTTCGCCTGATTTATTGATAGCCACCACACTTGGTGTCGTACGATTGCCTTCGGCATTGGCGATAACCTCTGGTTTACCAGCGACCATATACGCAAAGGCGCTGTTGGTCGTACCTAAGTCAATTCCTATAATTCGTCCCACTTTATACTCCTCTAAATTTGCACTAAATAATGTAAAGCTTTGTAATTATTTTAGCACTCCTCGCAGGATAGTGCCAAAACTATCTCTAGTGTACATAAATTAGCACTCGGGTGTCAAGAGTGCTAATGTATGATTTTATGTACATCCTTATGTGTCGTCACGCATGTCGTTGATTGGGTTACGCCGTGAGCCAAGAAAGATTGGGATGATTGAAGCCAGCAACCCTGTTACCACGATAATTCCGAGCATGACGGGAATATACCAAGACCCGATGCCTATAAAGTGAAAGCCCTTGCTCGTATCAATCGCTGCATACGCCAAGCGAGCACCAACCGTCGCTTCTGCCGATAGCCATACTTCAGTCGCCAGCGCAATAGCCAGGCCGACAAGCAAGGCGAAAAATGCCACTCTGAGCGAGAGCAAAAGAGCATACATGCCGTAAATAGCACCGATATCAATCCGCTTGGCACCGATCGCTCGGAATACTGCACTCTCGCGGCGGCCGTCCGACACCATTCGGCCGATCAAGCTTGCCAGTATGATAAGCGCGATGCCGCCGACGACCGCCAGCGCATACATAAGCCCTGTGAGAAACCATTGTTTCATCTGGTCGATAACGAGCATACCGCTCCCAAACGGCATGACTGACACGCCGCCCGAGGTCAGCTCAGATCGCTGCAGAGCTATTCTGGCTTCGTCCTTATCGCCAAATTCAACCATATACTCATCCCTACTGAAGATGTCGTTTTTGATGCCACCATTACCAGAAGGATCGATGGCAAATAGCGCCTCTGGTCGTAGTTCTGCCGGTACCTCAGCCAGCAGGTCAGCGGGTATCGACCACGTCGCACCGTAGTAGAGCCACGAACTGAGCAGTCCTACAACCATGTCACTCACTCCAGAAGACATTTGTGCGCCAGGCGCATCACCCGAAAGACCTATCGCTCGTAGCATGACCTTGTGCTGCTTCGGCTCGCCAGGGTGCGTGCCGATTTCTTTTTGATAGGCTTCAAGGTTGGCGGCCGCTTGTTTCTCTGCCTGTGTGCGGGTGTCCTCGGCAATTGTCACTGGACCACATGAATCTTCTGCCGGGAGTGCGTAGAGCAGCGATGGCATACTATACGCCGCGTTCGTTTCATTCCGTTCGATGTCCGCCTGTTGAGCAGCAGCCTGCCCGTATAGTAGCTGAGACGCTTCGTTGCGATAGCAGAAGGAGGCCGTGATATCACCAACACGTTCTCGCACCTCCCCTAGGCGTGCGAGCTTCTGGTCGTTAGTACTATCTTTAGCGAGCGGCTCAAGGCCAAGTAGTTTTTCGGCGTAACGGAAGGAGACTACGCCTGGCAACTCGCCTTCTTTCACCGTATCTTGATTGATAATGAACGGTTTTGTCACCGATGCATTAAGCACTTGGACTATCGGTATGTCATCTCCGCCCATTTGGTAACGAAACTGTTCCTGACTATCCTCGGCGTGTTTTTCTTTACCGTTTTCCATCGGCAGCAACAAGCCGTCAGTAAGCTGCACCCTTTTGTTTCCCTTTAAAACCGTAGCACTCTTGTAGGGATTCAAGAATGCCTCAATAGCAAGCGGCTCAAATAGAGCGGCCTGTCGTTCATTGGCAACCTCCTCAACCAGTTCTGTTCCAAGCGCGACTTCACTGACTCGTTCTCTACCGGTGTTTTTATCGATTTCAATTGGTGACGGGTCTTCACTCTTGGCGTCATAGTCAATATTGTATTTCTTGGCCGCTGCCGTTTTCATGCCCACAAGATCTTGATGAGCTTGCTTTACCTCAAGCACAAAGCTTTCGTCTGTAGCATTCTCATATGAGCTAAAGAAGCTATTGTTGTATTTACCTATCACGACAATACTTCGACTCGCCAAACCCTCACGACTAAAACGCTCAACACTCTCAAAAATACCCTGCGCTACGAACACGCCGCTAAAGATAACGCCGAAAAGTATGCCCGCTACGCCAATCGTGATGCCGGTACGAATCTTGTGCGTACGAAGTTTCGTATGGGCCAACAGTATGGAGTCGCGAAAACGGATCATATAATAGCCCCGTCTTTCAAGCGAATCTCCCTGTCGGCGCGCCTGGCGATTGAGGGATCGTGCGTCACGATAACGACGGCAGTACCGAGTTCGCGCCGGATGGTTTCGAAAAGATTAATAATCGCCACGCCGTTTTTGCTATCGAGATTCCCCGTCGGCTCGTCGGCGAGTAATATTTTTGGCTGGTTCATAAGCGCCCTAGCTATCGCTGCACGCTGCATTTGTCCACCGGAAAGCTCTCTGGGAAGATGTTGCAGACGGTCCGCCAAACCAACTTGATTGGCAAGTTTAGCGATACGATCACGGCGACCTTTCGGCGAAGTACGCATGAACATTCCTGGCACTTCCAGGTTGCGCTCGAGCCGAAGAAAAGGCTGTAAATAAAAAAATTGGAAGATAAAACCTACCGTTTGCAACCTGAAATCAGAAAGCTGGCTATCAGATAACTTTGCGAGGTTTTTATCTCCGAATCACACCTCGCCTTCAGAAGGTTTATCAAGCCCGCCCATCAGCTGCAGAAGCGTGCTTTTGCCGCTACCGCTCGCGCCTGTAATCGCGATGAATTCACCCTCTCTGACTTCAAGAGAAATGCCACGCAGCACTTCAAGTTTTTGACGGCCAAGCTTATAAGTTTTTGATACGTCCTTTACCGCCAGTAGCACTGGGTTGGCTGAAGCTGGCCTAACGCGGCGCTGCTCTTTGGTTGCCAATTGCTCTATATAATTGCGAACTCCACGCACAGCGGCCACGGAATCGTCTTCGAACGCCTCAAGTAGCGCCTCAATTGCTGCAGTTTTATTCTGCCCCACACCTGTATCACCCTCAATCATACTGTCGTTATTCTAGCATGAATAACGTGGTTTACTCTCGAGAAAAATTATGCTTTCGTTCGCGTCACTTTTACCATTGCCGGGCGGATTGGGTTGCCGGCGAGAGTGTAGCCCGCCTGAAGTTCTTCGGCGACGACTTCCCTTTCGCCTTCGGCGTCTTCGTCCACCTGAATCGCTTCGTGTAGCTCTGGATTAAACTCGGTACCTGCTTTGGCGTCGATGCGCGCAACGTTCAGACTCTCGAGCGATTTTTCAAGATTTTTACTAAGCCCGGCCACACCTTCGGCCCATTTATTACCTTTTAGTTCTTCTGGTAGATACGAGATAGCACGCTCGATATTATCGATAACCGGCAATAGCTTCATAACGGCCGCAGCCTGGCCATACTGCCCGGCGGCTATTTTCTCAGCTTCAGCACGACGGGCGTAGTTTTCAAAATCAGCCCGTGTACGCTGCAAATCAGCGGTGAGCTCACCAACCTTCTGCTCTAATTCTTCTTGCTTTTTACTTTTTGCCACACGTATACCTTCCTTAAAACAAATTCACAATGCCATTTATAAGATTCAAGATCGCCTGGACAATCGCCTGCAGTACGGTCACGATGCCATTTACGATTGCTTGGATGATTGTCACGATGCCATTAACAATAGTCTGGACGAGCCCCATCTATAGCGCCTCCTCCAGCATCGCTCCGGTTTGCCTGACAAGGCGCATCACCCGGCCATAGCTTTGGCGAGTCGGCCCGAGTACACCAATATAGCTTTTGTCCGAGTACGGTGAACGAAAACGGCTAACAATCAGCGTCGCACCACTGGCTTTGCCGATTGGATTTTCGCTCCCAATAAAGACATTCAGCGGCTCATTGGGCGCAGCTTCGCGCAGCCACGGCTCGAGATTGTCGAGTAGACGCGCCACTGCCTGTACGTGGTTGCCGGCCATAAATTCCGGATGCGAGAAAAGATGTCCCATGCCGCTCATATATAATTCATCGCCAATCGTGGCGAGGCCAAGATTTTGCGTCAAGTCAACGAGGCTATCCACAGCGCTTCGAATTGCCCTATCGGCATGGTTCTTGTGCGTGCTGACCCGAGCTTCAATCGCCCTGGTGCTACGATCCGGCAGCAGCGGCGACTGGATTTCAGACTCATTGAGCGCATTTACATAAAACCGATAGCCCTTGTCTGTCGGAATGCGCCCGGCGCTGGTGTGAGGGTGAGTGATAAAGCCCATTTCTTCGAGCCGTGCCATTTCTGAGCGAATAGTAGCACTCGAGACGTTAAAAAGTTTCGCCAGCGTGATACTACCGACCGGCGAAGCAACCTCGGCATACTGCTCGATGATAGCGGCTAGGATAGCGGCTTGGCGTTCTGTCATGTGGTAATTGTAGCGTGATTTGGCACTCAGTGTCAATGAGTGCTAAGCTGCGGTTGAGACGACATGAAATCTCTGTATACTTGTTATATGGATAATGAACAACTCTCTACAATCAAAGAATGGCTCGGCAGTGGCTCGATAAACATCTTCGGCTATCCTTATGCCGGCAAAGACACTCACGGAGGCAGTCTTGCCGAGATATTCGATGCTCCTCTGCTGAGTGGTGGCGATATTCTCAGAAATAGCGTCATCCCCGAGCACGTCAAGACTATCGTCGATAGCGGCGAGCTTGCACCAACCGAAGATTATATTCGTATCGTGCTTCCCTACTTGTCCAAGTCTGAGTTCCAGGGTCGTCCGCTTATTCTCAGCTCAGTTGGCCGCTGGAAGGGAGAGGAAGAGGGTGTTCTTGAAGCAACCGCTGCGAGTAACCATGCCATTAAAGCAGTCGTCTACCTACAACTGAGTGAGGATACTGTACGCAAAAGATGGCAAACTTCTCAGGAAGCCGATGACCGAGGTGGCCGCGCAGATGATGATGCCGCTGCTCTTGAGGTTCGTTTTCAGGAGTTCAAAAACAAAACCCTGCCAGTCATCGAGGCGTATCGCCAAAAAGGTCTTCTAATAGAAGTAAATAGTGAAGCTAGCAAGCAAGAAGTGTTTGAAAATATTTTAGCGCGCCTCTATTTAAAAGCGACCAGTCATAAAAGCTAGTCGCGCTTCAACATCACCATAAACGCTTCGGACGGAATGTCGACTTTGCCGAAACGCGCACATTCCAGGAGGGGCTCGCCCCTCCATCTTGTTTTGAAATAAATCCAAAACTGCGATTCCTCCCCCTAAAGAAGCGTCTTTTAGTCTCTCTTCAGCATTACCATGAAGGCTTCGGACGGGATATCGACTTTGCCGAAACGTTTCATGCGCTTTTTGCCTTTGGCTTGTTTGGCGAGGACTTTCTTTTTCCTGGAAACGTCGCCACCGTAGAGACCAGTCGTGACGTCTTTTCTATACGCGCTGAGATCTTCGCGCGCGATGAATTTGCCGCCTATCGCCGCCTGGAGCGCCACCTGGAAGTTTTGCCGTGGGATAACATCTTTTAATTTCTTGACCGTTTCGCGCCCCAAACTGGCAGACTCGGAGCGGTGGCACATGACGCTGAGCGCGTCGACCATCTCACCCGCCACATAGAAATCGACCCGTACGAGATCCTCCATGCGATAGTCCGCTAGTTCGTAATTGAACGAGCCATAGCCACTGGTGATGCTTTTTAGTTGATCGTAAAAATCGGTCAAAAGATTAGCCAGCGGTGCTTCAAAACTAATCAGCGCGCGCTCATCGATGTAGCTGAGGTTTTTTTGCCGACCGCGCTTGGCCACGATTAGCTGAATGACCGCGCCCACATACTCGTTCGGTACGACAATTTCACCGTTCACCCACGGTTCACGAATTTCGGTAATCTTCGTCACTTCTGGGAGATTCGCCGCACTTTTGATATCCACTTCTTCGCCATCCGTCATCGTCACGTGGTAGTCTGTGCTCGGGTTCGTCACCACAAGATCAAGATCGTATTCACGCTCCAAGCGTTCACGAATAATCTCCATATGAAGTAGTCCCAAAAAGCCGATGCGAACACCAAAGCCAAGCACCGGCGAATTTTCCGGCTCGAACTGCAGCGCGCTGTCGCTCAAGGAAAGTTTTTCAACAGCATCTTTGAGGTCATTATAGTCTTCGTTCGATACCGGGAAAAAGCCGGCATAGACAAATGGCTTCACATTCTTGTACCCCGGCAGCGGTTCATCGGCGTGAGCGCGCTTGGTCGTCACCGTATCGCCCACCTTGGCGTCACGAGTGGTCTTAAGATTGGTCACGATGTAGCCAATCTCACCTGTGTCGAGACTCTCGCTCGGCAACATTGCTGGGCTGAGTTGGCCAACTTCAAGCGCCAGGCCATGCGCGTTTGTGGCTAGCATCTCTATGGTGTCGCCTTTTTTCACCTGCCCGTCGACTACCCTGACATAGAGAATCACGCCGCGGTAATCATCGTAGTAACTATCAAAAATCAACGCTTTTGTCGGATATGTCAAGTTATTTTCTCCGTTAAAGGATAATCCCTTTGGTGGGAGGATCCGTTCAATGACCGCATCGAGCACTTGGTCGACATTCTCACCTGTCTTGGCGCTGATTTTAATGATATCTTCCTCGGAGCAGCCAAGCAGATTAATGACTTCTTTGCTCACCCGCGGCACATCTGCCGCTGGCAGGTCAACTTTATTGAGCACAGGGATAACCGTCAAATCTTGCTCGAGTGCCAAATACACATTGGCCAGTGTCTGCGCCTGAATACCCTGACTGGCATCCACCACCAGAATCGCGCCCTCACAGGCCTGCAAACTACGGCTGACTTCGTAGCTAAAGTCAACGTGCCCAGGTGTGTCGATGAGATTGAAGTCCACACCTTTATACTGCATGCGAACCGGCGTCAGTTTAATGGTAATTCCCTTCTCGCGTTCGAGATCCATACTATCGAGCAGCTGCGATTTCATGGCACGTTTCTCGACCGTACTCGTCATCTCCATCATCCTATCGGCCAGCGTCGACTTGCCGTGATCGATATGAGCAATAATGCAAAAATTTCTGATGTTCTCTTGTTCCATATACTACTTCGCCTGACTGAATAGAATCTTTTTGGCTCTTCTTAGAATTGGATCTACTTCACTCAAACGCAGCATCCAGCTAAATAGCACATAGGCTGCGAAACTTACTAATACAATTACCGCAAACCTTGGAGCCGACGACATCAGACCTCGACCATCGGCCAGAAGTGGCAGAGCACGCACCGTAAAGTATGTCACAACTGCCATAAAGCCAGTAGCGCTCACCATCCGAGCAATCGCGTGCACAAAGACAGCGTCGAATATACCCGGGATCCGACGTGACATAATACCAAATAGAATCAGTACTTCGATGATTGAAACGATAGTTGCCGCCCACGCGATACCGTATACGCCGAAATCCAACTGCACAGAAAACCAAATCGCAAGCAGAACATTAAGCGTAATCGCAAAGATTGAAACATACAACGGCGTCTTAGTATCCTGCTGAGCGTAAAAACTGCGGGCGGCGATGTGATACATTGAGCGAAACACAATCGCCGCGACAAAAATCGCCAAGATGCCTGCCATCTGAGGGTCGCCACCTTCTTTAATGAAGTTCACTACGTAGCCACGCGCAAAGTAGGTAATCGTTGCAACCGGCAAAATCAACCAGGCGATAACCCGCATGACGGACTGTAGATCTTTTTTAAAAAGATCAGGTCGCCCCTGCGCAAGTCGCACAGTTAGCTGCGGAAAGGCCGCGGTGCTTATCGATAGAGCAATCAGGTTTATTGGGTATAAATGAAGCATAGACGCCTGCTGGAAAGCACGGATTGTGCCGGCACCCATTCTTGAGGCTAGGTTGAGCTCGGCGATCATAGTCACGTAGTCTGCTCCTTGGTCGAGCGCACGTGGCGGCAGTAGTTTGAGTACACGGCGGAAACCTTTATTTTTGCGATAAATCTTGAACTGGTAATCGAACCCAAGCCCAAGCAGACCAATCGAGCTGACAAGGAGTTGCAGTATCGCTCCGAGTACCACACCGAGCGCCACGCCCATGATGCCGCCATCAAATACCCTCCAGCCGAAAATCGTAATACCGTCAATAAAGAAGAATATGCCGATAATGATGCCGATGTTATACACCATTGGTGCGAGCGCGAAAAACGTAAAACGCCCCACCGCCTGTTGCATGCTGGCAATGACAGTAGAGACAGCAAAAAGAAACGGATTGACGGCAATCACGCGCATCATACTAATCGCTAGATTTCGACCGGACTCATCGAGGCCCGGCGCCACCACATAGCGTACGAGCGGCTCGGCAAAAATGATTATCAGGATGCTTGCGACCAACGTGATGAGTGCCATGAAATTTATCAGGCTGGTCGAAAGCCTCCAAGCGGATTGCTTGTTGCCTGTCGCCAAACGCTGATTGAAGACGGGAATAAACGTAACACTGAGCGCGCCGGATACCAGAATCGTATACATAAAGTCGGGTATCGTAAATGCCACCGTATAGGCATCGATACCGACCGGATAAGTGTCATAGTAGTTACCGTTTAGTAGACGTTCGCGCCAAAAACCAAGTCCAGCCGACAAAAAAGTGGATGTCGCCAGCATGGTCGCCGCAAGCTGGATCGACACTTTGGAATTGACCCTGGAAACGGCATTTTTGAATCGACTCATCGTTTGTATTTACCTTAGGCGTTTAATGCAGCCGGGCCTCCACTGGAAGCTTGGCGTCTTTTAGGATCTTCGCGACGTCGTCTTCTTCAATCGTCTCCTCTTTGAGCAGCTGTTTTGAAAGTTCGTGTAGTAATTCGAGGTTTTCCTTCAGCACCGCCTCGGCACGGCGACCTGATTCTTTTATGAGCACTTCAACTTCTTTATCAATTTCTTGGGCAGTCGCGTCACTGTACGGACGATCCCTGGTCATGCGGTCAAACATCATGCCGCCGTTGTCTTCGTGAAACACCTGGTCACGTAGTTTGGTGCCCATGCCTTGTTCGATAATCATGTCACGAGCGATTTCGGTAGCTTTTCGAAGATCGCTACCAGCGCCTGTCGTGATACCATCGTCACCGTAGAGGATTTTTTCGGCTACGCGACCACCCATCGCCCGAGCCAGCACATCTTTAAACTCGTACACGCTGGTGTAGCTTTTATCCTCAGGCGGCAAGAACCAGGTGACACCACCAGTCGCACCGCGCGGGATAATCGTCACCTTGTGCACCGGATCGCTGTCTGGCAATACGTGGCCAACGATGGCATGCCCGGCTTCGTGGTAAGCTGTGAGTTCCTTTTCCTTTTCGTTCATCACTTTGGCTTTTCGCTCCGGGCCAATGGCGACTTTTTCAAACGCTTCGGTGAGGTCTTTGTTGCTGATTTTCTTCGAGTTGCGGCGAGCGGCGATAATGGCAGCCTCGTTGGCGATGTTCGCGAGATCTGCACCGCTCGAACCGGCTGTTTTGGCAGCCAGCGCATCGATATTGACCGTACTATCCGTCGGCTTGGTTTTAAAATGCACCTTCAAAATTTCTTCGCGATCTTTTCGCTCCGGTAGCATAATATTGACGCGCCTGTCAAAACGACCAGGCCTGAGCAGTGCCGGATCAAGCACGTCCGCACGGTTGGTAGCAGCCAGAATAATCACATTGGTTCCTGTTTCAAAGCCATCCATCTCGACCAAAATTTGGTTCAGCGTTTGTTCGCGCTCATCGTGGCCACCGCCCATGCCAGAACCGCGCCTGCGGCCGACGGCGTCTATTTCGTCTATGAAGATGATCGCCGGAGCGTTCTTTTTCGCCTTCGCGAACAAATCGCGCACGCGGCTGGCGCCGACACCCACAAACATTTCTACGAACTCCGAGCCGGAAATACTGAAGAACGGCACGTTGGCTTCACCCGCCACAGCACGCGCTAGCATAGTTTTACCAGTACCCGGATTACCCACTAGCAGTACGCCTTTTGGAATTTTGGCGCCGACGTTCTCATACTTTTTGGGATGCTGCAAAAAGTCGACGACTTCTTCGAGATCTTGCTTGGCACTGTCGTTGCCGGCGATGTCAGAAAACGCCACCTTTTCTTTGTCGATACCATACAGCTTGGCCTTTGACTTACCGAAGCCCATGGCTTGGTTATTTTGTCCTTGTGCCTGGCGCATCATGAACATGAAGAACGCGATAATTAAAATCACCGGACCGACGAACAACACAAGATTCCAAATTGTCGTACCGACTTCAGAAGGCGGCTGGTCGTCCACGACACGCTTACCTTCTTCGCTTAAAATATCATCCCCAAGAAGCGTGCTCACGCCTCCCTGAATGTACGACTTTTCGGTCGGCTCCTCTTCGCCCTCTGGAGTGATTAACAGCTCGTTGCCACTTCCTTCGATGCGGCTTATTTCGCCATCGTTCGCCCGGGTAATAACCTCGGAGACCGGCACGTCTTCTAACTCGGTAGTATTGTAATTAAACGCGAACGCGATAATAATCGCGAAGCCAATAATCGCCCAAAAAATCGCCAGCCGTACGATATTACTTACCTTTTTAGGTGGTTGCAGTTTCGCCATAAAGAGTCTTCTTGTTCCTTCCTGAGGGTTCTACAAAAAACAGTATTCTTATATTTAGCATACCATTTTCTAAGGTGTTTTAACAGATACTGTGAAAACTTTCTTGTCGATGATTAGCCACGCATCGCCAAACGGAAACTTTGTACCCGGCCGAGCGGTCTTGATGGCGAGGAGCGCCCGCTCGAGCTGAGGACGCGTCGGACTGTAGCCCATTTCGCAGATTGCCAGACCGCGTAGCAACTCCGTGGCTGCCGTAGCGGGGATGTGCGTCAAGAAATATCGACTATGTGCACTCTCGCCCTTCGCCAAAGCATCACTCACCTCTTTGTCGATAGCATCACGCAGTTCCACTTGCCGAGCCCGCAGCGCCGCAAGCTGCAATACTGCATCTTCATCGGTTAGTTTACGTCGCAACCGGTTACGTAGGTACGCGTCAGAAGCATTGGTACTATCCTCGCGCCACTCCAGCTTATTTTTTTTCGCGTAGGCCAGTAGCTCTTTTTTTGTCATAGAAAGCAGCGGCCGATACGCGTCGCTCGCCAGCACCGCTACGCCGCGCCAGCCAGTACCGCGCGCTACGTTTATGGCAATCGTTTCGGCGATATCGTTCATGTGGTGCGCTGTGACAACCACAGCTTTATGTTTTTTGGCTGCGTCTCTTAAAAACGTATAGCGCCGCTCGCGTGCTAACTCTTCGCTGGCATCTTTACCAAGCACTTCGCGCTTTGTTTCAAAAGGCACATTATATTTCTTGGCTAGTCCCGCTACAAACTCTGCGTCACTAGCCGAATCATCCCGAATCCCATGGTCAAAATGAGCGACGATTACAGGAGGGCGCTGCCCTCCATTTCGTTTTGGAAATGAATTCCAAAACTCATCCCTCCCGCTAAAGCTCGGCTTACGCCTCGTGCCTTCGGCCAGGTGCCAGTCTTTAATAAGCATGTCGAGTAACACCACCGAGTCAACTCCGCCACTAACCGCTACGAGATACTTCATTTAGATATCGTAGCGCTTCGATACCCAAACTGCCAGCCAAATGCCGAAGATTCCACCAAGAAAACCAGCTAAAATGCTCCAGCCACCAAAAAGCCCAGCCTCATCGCCGAGTAGCACCGGAATATATGCACCTAAAGAGCTAAAGACTATCGCGGACGCAAAAATAAGTTTTCTGTTCATACATTTTTAGTATATACCTAAAGGTACCGCGTGCTGCCAAATGGGATTTTTTGCGAAACGTATATACCGGTGTCAATCGTGTCGGCCGAAACGATTGTGCGCTCGCCGTAACGTTCGTTTATGCTATCCGTCGCCGTTACCATGGCGCGCTCTCGCATCAGTTCGTCGGCAAATAAACTCAGCTGGCCGGAGTCAGTATCACGGGAAAGCTCGTAGCAGTGAATGCCAATCTCGCGGATACCACCAGGAGCGCCCGCGAAGAGCTGCTTGGCAATTTCATATATCGCTTGGTTGCTAAAAAACGGCAGCGGACGGAGCTGACACGCATGCCAGTACTGACGCTCCTTGGTCCTAGCGTATACATACACGCCGCGGGCTCTGAGGTGTTGCTTTCGCATGCGCCAGCCGACCGATTCTGAGAGATGGTGCAGCCGCTGCAGTATCTCGTCGTCGCTAAGATCAAACCGATCCAGCACATACTGCCGACCAACCCGCCCTAGCTTCGTCTCGACGTCATCGACCTCCCAGCCACGTAGACGCTTGTACCATTTGGTGCCGTCGATACTTTTAAACACCACCCGCCGTAGCGTCTCTTCACTCGCTGCCAAAAATTCCAGCGGCGTATAAATTCCCACCGCATTGAGCCGGGCTTCATTGCGATGCGCGATGCCGGTAAGATCGGTAAGCTTCAGCGCGCCGAACACCTCGTGCAGATTATCCGGCGTAATGCTATCCAGCCCATCCGGCTTATGCAGACTGGCTGCGGTTTTGGCTAAAAAACGATTCGTGGCAATGCCAACATTGCAGCGCATCGCCACGCCGACCTCATCCCTCAGCCGCTGCTTTATCGCCCTCCCCATCGCCTCCACCTCTGTTTTGCTCAGGGTCTGACCCTGAGCAGCGTGGTGGAAGTCGATGATGCCTTCGTCGATACTTTTCATCGTGACGTGCGCCGAATAGTCCTGCATGATAGCAAGCAGTTTACGATACACAAACTTATACTTCGCCGGGTCGCTTTCAATCGCCACCAAATCCGGCGCCAGTCGCTTGGCATCGCGCAGTCTCATGAGCGGTTGCACACCCAGGGCCTTCGCTTCGTAGCTCGCCGTCACTAGTGCGGTGTGCTCGGTGGCGCGGTTGACAATCGCGACCGGTCGACCGCGCAGCAGCGGCCGCGACTGCTGCTCAACACTGGCGAAACAGCTATTGAGATCTATGTGCATGACCAGCGGCGTTTCGTGATTGTGGTCACTCATTGCCACCGCCGTGCCTATATTTTATAATTATCACACTTACCGCGTGTGTCCACCAGCTATGACAGAGTTTACTAATAAACAACCAGACCGTGAGCAGCCACTGCCAGCACCTGTTCTGCTCAAGATGCTCGGCCACCTTGCCATGCACGCCTATGAACATCTGCCTTTGATACGTAGCCGTGACATGCCTCTTTTTGGGGTTATGGAACAAGAAGCCGCCGGCTCCCCGCAGCCACTCCAGCCGACTGTGTCGACGATCGCTGAGAATATCAATAAGGTTCTGGATAGCCATGAAGTAGCTGTACCGGAAGAGCTTTCGTTTTCGGAGAAATTCACACGCAGTGCGCGCATGATGCAATTCACTAATCGCCTCGTGAGTCACGAGCAGGCGTTTTTTGAATATGGCAGTATGAAAGAACTGAAAAACCGTTTTTTTACCTCGGCTGAAAAGCAGTCGCATCCTTTGAGTTTTGATCAGCAACTGGGCATAGCTTTGGAGCTGAGCGATAACAATCTCGACAGCGCGCTCACCAAGCTCTGGTTTACTTCGCGACAATACGCCAGATGGCTCGACACTGTCTCGATACATAATCTCCCCAGCCTGACACCGGGAGAAATTCTTAGGGAAATGAAAGAATGGCGCAGCTCTATTTTGGCTTGCAAAAATGCTGATGCCAACAACTTTCAGGATACATCTGGAGACAGCTATTACGCCTGGACGCACGCACGCGCACGCGTTATGTACGGAAGTGGCTCCGACATAGCCAGCAATATCGGCAAGTTTGTTTTCAAGCACGGTACCACAATTAACAGTCATCGAGTTATACGACAGACTATTCCGAGCAACCATAAAGCTGCTGCTGCCTACGGCAACGCTATAGGCGATGCTATTTTGGACACCGCTAAGTCTGGCTAACTGACTTACCATCGATCCGCCTCGCGCGTTAGGCGCCATGTCAAATGTTCAGCATCGAATTCCAGGCGGTAGTCAGCTCCGCCGTCGGTCACGTCAAAAATATGCGTTATCCTGCTACCATAGGATTTCGGATGACGTAGGCCGATTTCTGTGACTGTAATCTCACGGCCATTCTTCCGCCGAAATTTTATCGGTTCGCACATCGTCCGCCCAGGGCGAAACAACGCCACCACATCTACTTGCTCATTCAAAGCGACATCGTCGTTCATCAAAAAATCCTCGTTACGTTACTACGAGAAACGCTTCTTGATGTATTGCCCGTATGCTTGCCCGTTTCTAGCGAGTATCCGAAGACAATGAAATGTTCCTATTCGCGAGGGACGCTTTTCCGCTGCACAGCGGACAGTGTGTATCACGTGGATTGCATCAATTATACACCCATCTACGCCTCTGGAAAAGCTTCGTTTAATCTGTTACAATCATCTAAGTTGCCGCCAAAAGGCAGCACACAAAACGACAAACCGAAGTGCACAAACCATTACGGCACCGTAGCTCAGCTGGTTAGAGCGCAGGACTCATAAGCCTGAGGTCACAAGTTCAATCCTTGTCGGTGCTACCAAAGAAAAGCGATCACGAAAGTGGTCGTTTTTCTATGAAACTATCCTGAGAACTTGTGAGCATGGTCACAAGGTCGCGAAGCAGATAATGCTCGCTTAACGGCGCATTACACCGCAGGTATATTCTTGTCACCCGCCTTGCATCACCTCTGTTTAGTTGCTAGAATGAAGAAAATAGCTGAAATAAATAAAGGAGCCAGGCGATGGGAAGAGGCCTTCGTAGCTGGGAAATGAGTTCTCCAGTTCCAGAATTTGATATCGAAGATCAAGCGCACGACTACCCCGCTACGGTCGGCACACACCCTCATACTGACATCATCGAAAGCGTGCTTGAAAGCGCGGACAAAATGGCAGAAGCTATCGAACCCGGTGCAAGATTTGAGCTGCCCATTGACGACCTCGCCACCAGCACACCCGACATCGATTTAGGCATTGAGCTTGCGATGAGGGCAGGAGATCACGATTTACTTGTGGTAAAAGTTGGCGCAACAGCCATACTGCTGCAAGTGTGCAGCCCTAGCAACTCCTCAGGATTCGCAGCAGACTAACTCTGTTTACAAGCTATAGTTACCGAAGGTACTGTATAATTACTACTATAAACCTCAGGCAGGAGAACCATGGCAGAAGTAGTCGTTGTACACGGGTACGCTGGTTCGGGTAAAACAACGCAGTGTAAGCGCGTAGCCGAAGAAGGCATTGATGGGCGCACTGTACAGCATATTTCTATCGGTGACCGCCTGCG
>JAUIHN010000060.1 GCA_030432305.1 bacterium
GTCTCGGTGCTTGTCGCTGGTTTGATTTAGGACCGCTGGGCAGTATGCAGCCGGCCGAATTGTTGAAATTTGGCGTACTGCTGTTTGGAGCCGCTTTTTTGGGTAGTCGCGTCTCGAATGGGGCAATCAATAATCTTGAGAAAACCATCATACCATTTTCAGCTGTCATCGGTATTGCAGCGCTCTTTATTGTCGTTATACAAAACGATCTCGGCACCGGACTCTCTCTAGCTGCTATAGCTGGTGTCATGCTGTTGGTGGCGGGTATTAATGCTCGCACCGGATTGCTGCTGCTCGGTGCCGGGCTGGCTTTGGTGGCGATGTTTATTGCGGTGGCGCCGCATCGACTTGAGCGCATGACGACATTTCTTGGCAGTGACAGCGCGACTTCTCAGGACGAAGGCTACCACATCAAGAACGCAAAAATTGCGATTGGCACTGGCGGGCTTGCAGGTGTTGGTATCGGCAACAGCGTGCAGGCGACCGGATATTTGCCAGAAGCAATCAACGACTCAGTGTTTGCGATTATGGGTGAGACGTTCGGATTTATCGGCTTGATTGTGGTTTTATTCTTGTTCTCGGGTCTTCTTCTCCGTATTCTTAAGATGATCGACTACCAGGCCGACCCGTGGATGCGGTTGGTAGTGGCTGGCGTGTTTGGCTGGTTGGCGGCTCATATTTTTATAAACATCGCTGCCATGACAGGGCTCGCCCCTTTAACGGGAATTACCTTGCCGCTCCTGAGCTTTGGCGGCACCAGTATGATTTTTATAGCCGGAGCTCTAGGTCTCACGTTTCAACTTTCAAAATATACGTCGCATAGCATGATTGACACAAAGGAGGGCCGCAGTGAAAGTTCTAGCAGTCGGCGGGGGATCAGGCGGACACGTTACGCCAGTCGTCGCAGTAATTCGCGAGCTTAAAGCCAAGCGGCCAGACCTGGAAGTTCGCTTCTGGTGTGATAGAAAATTTGCTCCGCAGGCGCGTAGTATTATAGCGCATTACGACGACACTATTCCTGTCACCACCATTCACTCCGGCAAATTGCGCCGCTATCACACGCTACCTTTGCGGCAACAGCTGACGCGACCGAGTATTGTGTTGCCAAATATTCGCGACTTATTCTTCGTTGTTCTTGGGATGATTGAAAGCTTTATACGGCTTATTTTTTGGCGGCCAGATGTCGTGTTTACTAAGGGCGGATTCGTGTGTTTTCCGGTCGGAAGCGCGGCTCGCTTACTGCGAATACCACTTGTAATCCATGATTCTGATGCTCATCCAGGTCTCACTAATCGACTGTTGGCACCAGGAGCCTCGGCTATAGCGACTGGTGCTCCCTTGCAACATTATCCGTATCCAACTAAGAAGTCGCACTATGTCGGTATACCAATTTCGGCAAGTTTTAAGCCGTTTTCCCCAGATGAGCAAAAGGACTTAAAGCAGCAATTTGGTTTCGATCCCGAACGTCCGCTACTCGTAGTCACCGGAGGCGGGCTGGGCGCGAAGCGGCTCAATGACGCTGTGGTTGCGGCTCTGGACGGACTTTTAGGGGTAACGTCGGTGCTGCTCATCTCTGGAGCTGGTCAATATGACGAGCTGAAGCAACGAGTACCGGGTGACGGTAGCAGTTTTCAGCTAAAGGCCTTTGTGAGTGAGGGTATGGCCGAGGTTTTGGGCGCGGCTGATGTCGTTATCGCCAGGGCAGGGGCAACGACTATTATGGAGCTCGCCGCGCTTGCGAAACCGACGGTACTCGTGCCGAATGCGTACTTGACCGGCGGACATCAGCTAAAGAACGCTGCGGCTTTCGCTGAAGACGGGGCGGCTCTGGTACTTGAGGAAGACGCGATAATTGCCGAGCCTGAGTTAGTGGCGAAGACCGTTGCAGGGCTGCTGAGTGATACTACAAAATTACAACATATGCAGCAAAGCTTTTTTACGTATGCCAAACCACGAGCTGCCGAGGACGTCGCGAATCTACTGTTAGCAGCAGCGAAGTAAGCGTAAGTTTGTTACAATTACAGTAGTCATGAAACTTTTTAAGCGACAAAAGCAGGATGTACCGAAGCGCCGCCAGAACGAAGTGCGCCCCACTGCTGAATTTGATGATGCCGCGACGTTTCGCCGCGGCCGGACGCTAACAGGCAGCGTTTCGTCGCTGATACGTAGCAGCAACGAGAGCCAGGCAGATCTTAAATCATCGCGTGTTCATTCGCATGTTCTCAGGAAAAAGCGTCGTCACGTTACCGCATTTTTTGTTACTACTGTTTGCATTACCGCGGGGCTCTATGTGTTTATTAGCCAGTTTACCGCTCAAGCGACAGTACAGGCATCGCCCGATTCGTCACTGCAGCTTGATACTACGTACTCTGATGCCATCGATGAATATTTGTCTGACCACATGAGTCAGCGTCTACGGATGTTTACGGATGTCGAGCAGTTGACTCGCCATGTCCAGGCTACTGCACCTGAAGTTGAATCGATTCAGATGCGTGGCTCATCCGGGTTTGGCGCTTCGCTATTTGAAATTACCTTTAGAGAGCCGATTGCCAGCTGGGATGTTAATAGTCAGAAGCTTTACGTCGATGCAACCGGTGTGCCGTTTAGCAGGAATTACTTTTCGCCTCCGTCTCTCCGTATCACAGATGAAAGCGGCCTGGTTGCCACGGTCTCTGGCCAGAGTATTATGAGTAACCGTTTCATGAGCTATGTCGGTCAGGTGATTGGTCTTGCTAAAGAGGAGGGCTATACGGTAGATACAATTGTTATCCCCGAAAGTATGACACGACAAGTAGAGGTATATCTTGATGGGGTGGACTATTACTTCAAGTTCTCGAGCGACCGTCCGGCAGGGGAGGCGGTAGACGACATGACGAAGACTGTCGAGTGGATGCGCGGCCGTCAACTCACGCCGGAGTATGTCGACGTTCGAGTAGAAGGAAGGGTGTTTTATAAGTAGGCTGTATTAATAGACTACTACTGCTACTCCCTGTTTGTTCGCTTTTTGTTCTTATCTAAAATAGTATCAAAAAACATACTAAAACACGAAAACAACAAAAAAGCAAATATTAGGGTAGAGGAGGCAGAGGAGTAGGGGGAAGAGAAAAATATATACGGCAATACTTTTTTGAAAAAAAGCAAAATGGTAGTTGTGGATAAAAACATGAACTATCTAACAATGGCGCGGCGTGTTCGCGAAAGTGTCGAGATGTGGACATGCACGCATACGAAATAAGCGCACAAACGGTAGCATAGATGC
>JAUIHN010000012.1 GCA_030432305.1 bacterium
TGCGAGTGCAGGATCGCCTACTATTTTACCAACGTATCATGAGCTGTTTAGCTAGCAATTATATCCGTTGTGACACGAATTATTGTATACTAAATGAGAAGAGGAAGCTACTGCTCGCATGCCCCCAGAAGATTCTCGCAGAACCAGCCCATACATACCAAAGCGGACGTATTTACGGCCTCTTGCTAATGATAGGCCAGGATCCGCTAGAGAAGAGGCGGCCAAAGCAGCAGCGGCTGGCGTTGTTCGTGGGCAAATAGACACGATTTATGAGAAAAACACCAGCGCCGAGCAAGACGAATTATCGGAGCTGGAGCGGCAGTTCATAGAGGCAAACAAAACCAAAGCCGAGTCATTTGCCGAGACCAGCCACACCAGCCCAGACAGCCCGTATGACCGCACCCACGAGGCGGATCGCACCACTATTGAGGCCAGTCAGTGGGAGCATTACCACAGTTCGTGGCAGAATTATTACCAACAGTACTACGAGCGGCATTATCTTGGCGAGATGTATCGCATGCGCCAGACACTTGAGACACATGCCAGCGTGGCGACTCAGTCAGTTCATAACGAACCAGTAGGCGGGCAGCCGGATAGCGAGGAAACGTATAACGATCTTCGGGCCGATCTGCTAAGTAACGTGCGTGACTCAGCCGCTAAAGCACGTAAAAGTCGACATTTTATGCCATTTGTGGCCGCCGGACTTACTATGGCGCTATTCCTGTTTTTACAGTACAACAGAGTGCTGTTTGCCAACGTCGAAGCGTATGTTAGTCCAGGCAATATCGACCCGGCCAATATTATTGTTGACCCGAATATCAGCGTGCCGATTAGCGATGAGCCGCGACTGATTATCCCGAAGATAAATGTTGACGTACCAGTAGTCTACGACACCAAGCCCGATCAACGATCACAGCTGCAAGCCATGGAGGGCGGCGTAGCGTGGTTTGGCATACCGGGGGCAAATAGTAAGCCGGGGCAGGTAGGCAACACCGTACTTTCTGGTCACTCAAGTAACGACCTGTTTGACCCGGGAAATTACAAGTTTATCTTCGCCAGACTCGAGCAGCTGCAAAAAGACGACACCTTTTACGTCAATTACCAAGGCACTCGCTACACCTACAGCATCACCAAAAAAGAGGTAGTGAAGCCGACAGATGTCCAGAAGCTCATCTACGAGACGGATAAGCCCGTTATGACGCTTATCACCTGTGTGCCGCTCGGTACAGCGCAGAATCGTCTGCTGGTGACGGCCGAGCAAGTGAACCCGAACCCAGCCGAGGCCAAAGCGGCACCCGATTCCGAAAACACGGTAGAGGAAGCGGCAATGCCAGGCAATTCACCGACATTTTTAAATCGTTTATTTGGTAGCTAATAACTAGAGAATGAGCTGTACGCGCGAGAAATGAAACTCGCCTTTATCGTCGACCGTTGGAGCATATAGGTAACGACTATTCGGGCTGAGTGCCGGTCGCTGATTGTTGGCGATTGGCATGATTTCATTTTGATTAGCGCCGTCAAATTCGTAGAAGCGAAGTGTGCCACCGAGTCCGCTCCATACCGTGTAGCCATCGAGCCAACGCAGCTCGCTGCCAAGTGAGCCTTCACCTCTGATAGTGGTCGTGGTCGCCTTGAGTAGCTCGAGATCGTACACGCTGAAATTATTTTCGTGCTGCGCTACAAAAAAACGGCCATCAGTTTTGTTGGAAAGAAAATCAATCGGCTCGGGCGTCGACAGCGTCGCGATGGCAGTGAGCGTCAACGGATCATCAGAGTCGCTCGACGGCAACGAGCCGCTCAACACGTCGACGGTGGTGTCGTGCGCGATACCGACATAGGTCTGATTGTAGTATTTGCCGGCTGTGACATGCAGCGGCACGGAGCCGTCGTCGCTATAGGTGCGGATCGCCCGCGGTTCGCTGGCGCCTTCTGAGCGGTAGCCAACGCTACGGCTCTTCGTACTGTCATTGACATTCGTGACGTATAGCAGCGTCGAGCTATCAAAAAACGAAAACTCAGCCACGTTACGTACCAGTGGTGCAGAAATAGTCGCCGCCTCGATGTCCACTCGCCTGATATCGCCGCTTATCAGCGCGTACAGCACGTAGTCATCGCTTTGGCTAAACTGTGGCTTGGTCATGGCGATGTCAAAAACAGTGGTGATATTTCTGGTGTTCGAGATATTGTCTGTATCAACCACAATCCACTCCCGCTCACCGTCATACAAATGTTCCAAAAGCAAATAGCGACTCGATGGATCCCACGCATGCAACCGAAACGTTTCGCTCGCAGCATCTTTGGCTGGTGTATAGCTTGCCTCTGGCAGCTCGAGCGTCGTAATTTCAGGGGTATCCGCGTCGATGTTGGCGATTCGAACAGTTGGCGAGGTTTTTTGCGCGGTCATAGCGTACCGCTCGCGGTTCGGCGATGGCATGCTGCTCGTGACCGCCGGAAGAGACGCTACATCTTCCACCGGTAGTTCGGTCGGAATGAGCCGAGTGTAATTCAGCCACAAAATCGTGCCGCTCTTGACCTCGACGGTTTTTTGCCAGGTACGATAATTATCCCGCGACATCGTGATGGCGTGCTGACCAGGGGCGAGCGTGGTTTTTGTGCCAGTAGTTGCACTAAGACGAGCGGCATTTATGGTCAGGCTAGCGCCAGACGGAATTGAATTTAGCTGCACCAGACCGCCTTGCTCCAGCGTGCCAGCCGTTCTATCAAAACGATATCCCAGCATGATCAAGATCAAAATCGACACCACTACTAAGACAGTGGTCGTCATGGCAGCGTATATGACCACCTGCTTAACAGCCTGCTTTTTGCTGGAGGATGGAGGACTATACATCTCGCATATTAGTATAGCATTCCCCAGGAGCAACTAAGCGCTTGCATAATAGCTCTACGCTCGCTACTATTAGTGGTATAACGCTTGAGGTAGAAGGGCGAAGAGGGATATGAACAAAAAAACAATCTTAGTAAACGGTATGCTCTACGATGCTGTCACCGGTCAGCCAATCAAAAAACAGGCCAACAGCCGAGCATCGACGCCGCCGCACGAGAGGCGAGCCAAGACATCGCACCAGGTACACCGGCGAACTCAGCAGTCTAAAACTGTCAGCCGAAGAGCTCCGAGTGGCCCAACGATCCAAAAGCGCTCCGATGTAAAGCGCCGGGTTGCGCCCGCCAGCACTAAAAGCCACACTGTCACAAAGTTCGCGCCGCGCACCACCAAAATTGAAGTCAAGCAGCAGACACGCAGCATGGACGACATCCGCCCAGCCGCGTCGCATCCTATCGCCCAAAAAGCCGAGAGGCGTATCGCGCAGCATGCGCATAGCACCAAGCAGCATACAAGCGTCACGCGGCCTTCATCGGTCATTAAAAATGAAGCTATCTCCGAAGCGCTTGGCAAAGCCACCGCGCACCACGGAGCGTCGCGCCCCGCTAAATCACCTCGACGCGCACCACGCATGCTTAGTTTCGCCTCGATGGCGCTTTCGCTCCTGCTGCTGACAGGCTACCTGACATATATCAATCTACCAAATATCTCGGTGCGCGTTGCCGCCAGTCAAGCTGGTATCGACGCCAGCTATCCTGAATACCGCCCCGACGGCTATAGGCTCGCCGGAGTGAATTACGACCAAGGTTCTGTTAGCCTGAAATTCGCCGCCAATGCCGGACCACAAAATTTCACCATCACACAGCAGCAGACCAGCTGGGACTCTACCGCTATACGAGAAAATTACGTCAAGAATAATTGGGGCGATGACGTTGTGCCGTATTCAGAACGCGGCCTCACCATCTACGCCCATGAAGGCAACGCCGCCTGGGTGAATGGGGGTATCCTCTATACTATTACTGGCGACTCCACGCTCTCAACGTCTCAAGTACGCGGTATAGCGACGTCGCTATAAGCACGCAAAAGCCTTCATGAGCCTGACACGAGTCCGTAAGGACGAGCTTTAGGGGGTGGGGCAAGACGGCGAATTTATTTCGACGTCGCAGCGGAGGGGCGAGCCCCTCCATGCTATACTACGGAGAGATGACGCACTCTGTCCGCACACGTTTCGCGCCTAGTCCGACTGGCTATTTGCATGTTGGCGGTATTCGTACCGCTCTTTTTGCGTATCTCGTGGCCAAGCAAGCTGGCGGCGCATTTGTACTGCGCTTCGAAGACACCGACAAAAAGCGTGAAGTTGAAGGTAGCGCTAAGCACTTGATAGAGAGCCTCCACGCCATTGGTATCGAGTACGACGAAGGCCCAGACATCGGTGGCGCGTACGGGCCATACATTCAGAGCGAGCGACTTGATCGCTACAAAGCTTGGGCGCAAAAGTTGATCGATGCAGGCCGGGCATATGCGGATCCGTATAGCGCAGAAGAGGTACAGCAATTTCGAGAACAAGCACAAAAAGAAAAACGTGCCTTCTTATACCGCAACCACCGGCCGGAGTCCGCCGGAGTCTGGGATGGCAGCCAGCCGCTTCGTTTCAAAAGCGAGCCAAAAAGCTACTCCTACCACGACGAAGTGATGGGCGATATCGCTACCAGTCCAGAGGTAGTTGATGATTTTATCCTGATAAAAAGCGACGGCTACCCGACATACAACTTCGCGCATATCGTGGACGACACAGAGATGGAAATCTCGCATGTCATCCGCGGCCAGGAGTTTATTAGCAGTATGCCAAATTTCCTGGCTCTCTACGAAGCCCTCGGCTTTGATATGACCGCGAAGCACGAGGCGCAAGCCGAGCTTCAGGGGGAGGGGCAAGACGGCGAATCTATTTCGACGTCGCAGCGGAGGGGTAAACCCCTCCCTAAGTTCGCTCACTTGCCACACATCATGAACGAGCAAGGCAACAAAAAGCTCGGCAAGCGTGACGGCGCCAAAGACGTACTGGATTATATCAGAGGTGGCTACTTGCCAGAAACCATGATGAGCTTTATCGCCACGCTCGGTTGGAACGACGGCACCGAACAAGAGGTGTTTACCAAAGATGAGCTAGTAGAAAAATTCAGCCTCTCTAGAGTCCAGCGTGGCGGCGCTCGCTTCGACGAAAAGCGCCTCCTTTGGATGAACGGGCATTTTATCCGCGAACTTTCTCTCGACGAGCTCGAAAAACGAGTGGAGGACTTTTGGCCAGAAGCTGCGCTCCAGGCAGACAGTGGACACAGAAGAAACGTCCTGGCGCTCGCGCAGGATCGCCTAAAAACACTGGCCGACCTACCAACCCTCACCAGCTATTTTTTTGAGGAGCCATCGCCAGATTGGACAATGCTTGAAGGCAACAAACAGCTAAAGAAGCTAGAAAAAGACGACACCAGACACCTTCTAGAGCAATCTGTTTCGGCGCTAAAAGAAAGTGATTTCACTGCCGCGGCTCTACAAGAAACGCTCAATCAACTCCTCGAAACAACCGGCCAAAAGCCCGGCATTCTGTTTAGTCTTATCCGCCTGGCCGTATCGTGGGCGCCATTTAGCCCAGCCCTGCCAGAAACGCTGGCTACGCTCGGAAAAGAAACAACGCTCAAACGGCTCGAAACCGCGCTCGCTAGCCTCAGCTAATTCTGTTACAATAACCATTAGCATGCTACAAAGACTACGTCGTCCTGCTTTTTTCACCCGTATTCACACCTGGAGCCAAACCCACAAAAAAGCGACTTTTGCGCTGATTGGCTGCGGAGTGTTACTAATTAGCGGCACTACGGCATTTCTTTTAAGCTATCAAAAGCCAGAACCCGAACAGAAGCAGACCATCGTGGCTGAGCCTGAACCCGAACCCGAACCGGTACACTACTTTTCACTCCTCACAGGCGAGGAAGTCGCCAGCGAAGCCGCCGTCACCGCACCAACTACAGCCATCATGATAGAGAATAGTCCCGATGCGCGGCCACAGTCCGGTCTCAAAGGCGCCGGTGTTGTCTACGAGGCAATCGCCGAAGGCGGCATCACCCGCTTTTTGGCAATCTACCAAAACAACAAGCCCGATCTAATTGGCCCGGTGCGTAGTCTTCGCATGTACTATGTGGATTGGCTGGCGCCGTATAACGCCTCGGTGGCGCACGTCGGTGGTAGCCACAGGGCTCTGCAAGAAGTTCGTAACGGCAGCTACCGCGACATCGACCAATTTTTCAACGCCGGCAGCTACTGGCGGGCAAGCGATCGCTACGCACCGCACAATGTCTACACCAGTTTCGATAATCTCGATGCCCTGAATAAAGCCAAGGGCTACAAGCAGTCAAAATTCACCAGCTTTCCGCGCACCGACGGCAAACCAGCCGCCGAGCCAACCGCCAGAACCGTTACGATTAATTTTAGCAGCCCAAGTTATAACACTGTTTATACCTACGACAAGAAAAATAATCGCTACCTGCGCTCGCTCGGCGGAGCACCCCACAATGACCGTGAATCGGGTAGGCTAGCGCCCTCTGTCGTGCTGGCACTTCGCGTCAATATGCGCAGCGTCTTCGAAGACGGCTACCGCGAGCAGATTGATACCACCGGTAGCGGCAGCGCCGTACTGTTTCAAAATGGCGTCGCCAAAGAAGTGACCTGGCACAAGAAAAGCCGCAGCGCTCCGCTTCTTATCACCGACAAAGCCGGTAAAGATATTCCGCTCATTCGTGGCCAAACATGGATAGCGGCTGTGCCAAATTCGGGAGGCGACATCTCATGGCAACCGTAAAAAAGATTCCGATTCCGCCAAAAGTGGGCGAGTATTGGCCGCGTTACCGCCGACGCGCACTCCTCATCACAGTGGTCGTCCAGCTGATTGCAGCCATACTAATCATTTTTCCACTTGCCAACTCTGGAGCCGTCGCATCGACAGGTGACCTCATCTTGGCAATCGTAACCGTACTGACAGCCACAATGCTTCTAAACATCATCCTCGTGATGCACCTGCTGGTTCCGCTCGGTGATATTTCAGCGGCGCTCACACATATTTCGGGCGAGCCGACCATCGTGAAGCCGCCCAATCCAAACGACAGGCATTTCGAGCAAGACGGTTTCAAACCACTGCTGCAGCTGGTCTACGCCGTCTCGTCGCAGCGAGACAACAAGCAAGAAGGCGGCGAATCTGACGACACCACCTCTGTTAATTTCGAAGACATTCTCTCGACACTTCCGGTCGGGTTTGTCGCCATGAATGCAGACGGAAAGATTATCTACGCCAATAAAGCGGCGCCCGTACGAGTTGACTCAGATGGCAACAGCAATCTCGAACTCCTGTTCGATCAAAACGATACGCTCGAGAAATGGGTTGCCGAATGTAACGAGCGCAGTGTCCATGGCGAAAAAATCTGGCAGCGCATCGCTAATAAAATCCCTGGCGAAGAAGACCGCAAGATTTACGACATCAGCGCCAGCTATGAAAAGGGAAAGACGGCCGAAGTTGTGCTAACGCTGATCGATCGTAGCGGCACCTATCAACCAGAAGACGACGATCTCGATTTCATCGCCTTTGCCGCTCACGAGCTGCGCGGGCCGATTACTGTTATTCGCGGCTATCTCGACGTGCTCGGCGAAGAGCTCGAAGCCAGCCTCGACGAGGAGCAGACAGAGCTCCTCTCGCGCTTGGTCGTCTCGTCAAATCGTCTCAGCGGCTATATCAATAACATTTTGAACGCATCGCGCTACGACCGTCGCCACCTCAAGCTGCGCCTTAAGGAAGATTCGCTGGCAAATATTTATGATTCGATAAAAGACGACATGCACCTGCGCGCTAGTTCGCAGCGACGGCTGCTTTCGGTTGATTTACCAGATACGCTGCCGACCATTGCAGCCGATGCCACAGGCGTCAGTGAAGTGCTCGGTAACTTTATCGACAACGCTATCAAATATAGTCACGATGGCGGCGTAGTCACGGTCACGGCCGAGGCAACTGACGATTTCGTGACAGTATTGGTCGAAGATAAGGGTATCGGCATGCCAGACCAAGTAGTGCGTAATCTCTTTCACAAATTCTACCGCTCGCACCGTTCCCGCGAAACCGTAGCTGGAACCGGTATTGGCCTCTATATTTGTAAAGCCATTGTCGAGTCACACGGCGGCACGGTCGGGGTGCGCAGTACCGAAGGCCAGGGCTCAGTCTTCACCTTCAGCCTGCCTGTCTACGCATCGGTGGCAGAAAAGCTAAAAGCAAATGATAACAGCAACGAAAAGTTCATCGGCAAGGGCGAAGGCTGGATTAAGAATCACGCGATGTACAGAGGTTAAGGAGGGAATATCCCTCCGCTTTGTTTTGGAGTAAATCCAAAACTACAGCTCCTCCCCCTGAAGCTCGGCTAACGCCTCGTGCTTCGCGCAGAATCTAAGGAGGGGCCAACCCCTCCGCGCGTTTCCGAAATGAATTCGGAAACGCACCCCACCCCGCTAAAGCTCGTCCTTACGGACTCGTGGTATACTAAACACTAATGGCTATCAAGACAATTCTTTGCATCGAAGACGACCGCTTTATCGGCGAGATGTACGTGCGCAGCCTTAAAAAGGCGGGGTACGACGTTGACTGGATGGTGGATGGCAACGACGGTCTGGTAGCAGCACGTAACAAACCGTACGATCTTATACTGCTCGATATCATGCTGCCAGAACGGCGGGGCAGTGAAATCCTCCAAGCACTCCGCGGCAAAGAAGATTTGATTCCAAACACCAAGATTATTGTACTCACGAACTTCGACCAAGACGAAGAATCACGCGTCGCCATGGAGCACAATGTCGACGCCTACCTTATCAAGGCTGAAATCACGCCAAAAACGCTCCTAAAAGTGGTTTCTGCGCTCGACGGCAAAGCCGCCCAATCTGGACAGTAGCCCTGTTTTTTGCTACAGTTATTCGGTAATTATGGTCCCATCGTCTAGTGGTTAGGACACCAGGTTCTCATCCTGGCAACCGGGGTTCGACTCCCCGTGGGATCACCAAAAGTGGATTTATACGAAGTCCGTATCCGAAAGAGCTCGTTTACCTCTGGTAGCGAGCTTTTTTCGTGGGTTCTCAAATCTATTTCTGCATACGTTGGTACCTTATTGAAAATAGCTCCGAAAAAGGCGGCTTTACGCAGGGGATTACTGAGGTCGAGCAGCATTTCCGAGAGGTGTTCTAAAATGTATTTTGCATACTTCAAAACTTCGCTAAATTCGGCTTCAATATCGGGCTGTTTTGCGATCTCTTCGTTCAGTTGCGCCAGCTTACTTTCAACCCCCACAATATCCTCCTCAAGGTACTTTAAAGCCGTCTCGCTCGTAACTATCCTCATACGGTCTACCGTTGCCTTAATCTGATTCTGCAAGCTTTCGCGGTGCTCTAGCCGCTGCTGGTTAGCTTCTATCTGCCTGGCTTGGCGCTCACGCCATAACTCGCTAATAGCCGCCAGAACATCATCAATATACTCCGGCTTAATCGTGATTGTCTTTACGAAGTCCTCAATCGTTTGGTCGAACTCAGCTTTCGGTACGCGGAAGTAATGGCCCTTGCGGGCACAATGATAGGCAGGGTAGTAGACACCTTGCTTGCCGCGTGTGGCACTGCCTGAGAGCATCTTGTTGCACTCCGGGCAGGCGACGACTTGTTTATAGGGGAAATCGGGGTTAAATGCCTTCTTGTTCTTGAGGTGCTCGGGCACTTTGCGTTTCTTAATGGTGATGGTGTCGCGGCTGTCTATTTCGACAAAAATCCGGCCGCGGTTCGCCTCGTTAAACGTGTCGATATCGACAAGCCCATCGAACTGCGCCTTTACCGGTTCGTTATTAGTCCACTTTTCTTTGATGATACCGCAGTATATAAGTTTGCTGGCATAGCGGTCTATCATCTTTGACGTCATCGGTTTACCCCCGCGCTCCGACCGAATCTTCGTCCGGTCGTATTTGTCGCGAACAATAATAGGACGCGTCTTGAATCCCATCGAATTCAGCTCATCGGCGATCTGCTGGTTCGTATACACGTGTGCTGCCCGCATCTCAAACAGGCGCACTATAAATCTCGACTCCTTCTTATTCGGCTTCAATATTGTTCGTCTGCCGTTTCGGGTATCTACCTCAACACTCCGGAAACCGTAGTGCGGCTGTCGCATCCAGTAGCCGAGCTGCGTGTAGCGGATCTCGGCACCGATCATGCGGCTCATAATGTCGCGCATTTCATCCTTTGCCCGTTCCGCCTCCAAATACTCGGATTTCTGGGTGGGATTAAATTCGCTCCAATAGTACTTGAATCCGGTATGTTCTAGCGTGTTAATCTGCTGCTTGCCAATAACGCCGTACATGTCTTCAAGGGTGATGCCGAGGCTGGTAAGCTGTCTTTTAAGAGGGGAGTAGTGATCCCCACCGCCGCGCGTAAACCGGTCGATGGACTTAATAAGCACGACCTGAAACCCTTTGCTGGTATCCTTGCAGGCGTCAATTACTTTCTGCATCGGCTGCGTTTCGTGAGAGGCCGACTCGAGGAGTATGATTGTCTCGGTAATAATAATGTTATGAGACTTGGCGTACGCTTCGCCCTGTTCGCGCTGCGCCTCGGGTGAGTCGCCGTCTAGTCCCTGCTTGTCCGAGGACACTCTGATAGCTAACAAACCTATACGAGGCTGGCTAGTTGGCAACATCACGCTGCTCCAGTATGGAAATTAGCTCATTGCCGAACTTCTGATCTTCTACGATCTTTTCGACGACAAGGTTGGCTACTAGCCTGATGCGCTGTTCGGTCGAGAACGCGAACTGCTCGACGGTCGGTGGTTTCGGCTTGTTTTTGCTACCCCTTTGCCTGGACATATACCCTCCTAATCTACATAGGCTGGCACACTAACAATCCGGCTAACTACTTATCCCAGGGTCGTCCTGGCTTTGGTCGTTCTTTAAGTTCTTTGTTTACTAACTCTTTGAGTTGTTTATCTCCGGTATTGGCGAGGAGCTGGAGAATCATCTCGCTCAGCGTTAAACCGTTCTTCTTTGCGACAGCCTTCGCCCGTTCACGAAGGTCATCCGTGACGCGTATCTGCATACTAACTATCTTTCTGGACATTAGCCCTATTTTAACATGTAATGCTAATTACCGCAGATTTCGCACTTGTTGGTGTGATTGATTAAAGACAGTAGATCCTCGTCAGGGGTCTCCTGGAGCGTGTCTGCCAGGTCATAGTGACGACATGCGCAGACTTCTTCCATCGCCTTAGTTTCCAGTTCTTCTCGGTCTATCATATACCCTCCATTCTATCTGATGTCAGCCGAATTGTTAACGTACAACCTCTATATAAATTGTAATACTAATTAAAATAAATAGCAATACTAATTAAATGCAATATGATGAAGGACTTACTACCTGAGCATAGGTAGTAAACTGATTTAACTTTACAGAGGTGAATATTTTCTATTTACTCTCCTCTTATATATACTACGTATAGGAGAGAAGAGGATATGAGCAGCAACGGAAGTGTCCAGAGCTTAACAGGGCAACAGCAACGGATTCTAAAATTATTATTCAAGTTCAGATTCATCTCAGCAGGGTTATTAGCAGAAATTATAGGTATCCGCAGGGAAGGGGTCTACCAGGTATTAGAGCAGCTAGTATCTAATGGGTTGGTAACAAAAGTCTACAAAAATGAATGGCGGATCGATCGCAGACCGGCATATTACTACCTGAATAAAACCGGTGTCACGACGGTCCGTAAAATCATGGACGTCAATGAATCCGTCGTTCACGCCCTGTATAAGAACGATGAAATGACTGACGACTTCGTGCGCCACAGCATGAAACTCATGCAGTGCTACGCAGCCATTATGAAGTACCTGCCCGAAGGAACAGACATTTTCTCAAAGACTGAGATCAACCGGTTCAAGCAGTTCCCTAAAACCCGTCCCGACCTGTATATCCGCACCCCGGAGGGCAAAGAGGCTATTGTGGTCATTGTCGACGACAAACCCCTTTATATCGTCCGTAAACGCCTCGACGAAGTCATTGTCCACAGCGAAGACGAAGGGTGGGCAAGCGATACATACCCCCATATATGTTTTATCTTAAAAGACCACGCTGCCAAATACAGTTTCCTCTATACCACCAGCCAGAAACTGGAAAGTATGGGAATAGAGGAAGGAGAGCTACCAATTCTTGCCGCCTCCCTCACCTCGTTCGACAAGCCTATAGCAACTCCATGGTCTTCACCTTTTAAACCGAAAGAATATACTGAGCTGTTCGCTTAACTACCGGTAATAGACCGGCGTGACGATTGCTCGCAAGCGGAGCGCGCGGGGAATGGTCACGCAGCCTCGCCTACATCAAAGTCGTACCTGCTGCCCGGCATGTGCGGCAGGCGCGCGCATTCTGTCCAGCGGACAGTCTGTGCCGGCTGATGGGCTTGGCGCGGCAGCCACCCTTTAAATCAATAACCTATGTCGCACCCATGGTGCGTCCGGGACGTGATTCGTTCTTGCGCCCGAGGGTATCACTGCGCTGGCGCATGTGATAGCCCGAGGGAGAAAGTACGGAGCATGTCGTTATCTATCGTTGAAGCTGGACGGACGATGTAAAGAGTCACCTTTAGGGGACTGTTTACATCGTGCGGTCCGCAGGCTTTCCTTGTTCGGCAGTTTATCGTCGTGCCGAGGACCAAAAAACCGAAGTGCTAGTACTCTTCGGCTAACATAACTGTGAGTACCCGCCGGCAATTCGGATCGAGCGGATCACACCAGTGCTTTAATTCTCTATCGTAGTAATCTATCTTCCAGAAGACTTTCTTACCCTCAAAGACCAGCGAGCCAAAATCATGCTCACCGTACGGATCGTTATCTTCGGAAAAGCTACTATATAACTCAACCTTCCTGGACAATCCGATGAGATCCATAACCCCATCACGCACTCCCGCCGTATAGAACACGTCGAGACACATGCCACGGAACCTGTCGTTTAACTTTGCTATATCTAATGCTTGAGCTTCCATGAAACCCTCCTTTGCTTTCTTGAGAGAGCTTTCTGCCTCTCTGTCCATGGAGGCACGGGCTGAACCCAAAGCGGTCAAGGTGGAGCGCCCCTTGACGTTTACCATGGGTCGAACGACCTTGAGGGATTTGGTTCACCCGTATAATGAGAAGACAGAGGGAGGAAGAACTGTATATTTGCTGGCAGCGGCAGATAACAGCACAAGTAAAGAAAAAACAAAACAATATAAATTTTTAGATCAACTATTTATGCTGTTCAGTCCGACGATAGCTAAGTCGACTGCAAACGATCGGTATCCTGTTATAGCCGGCACTTCCCAAGACCCGTTTAAATTAGGGAATTTGTAATTCTCGACTAGACGGTGGGCAAATCTTCAAGCACGGCATGTCTCAAAAAAGGATCAGACTTTACAGCTTAACCCGCAGTTCTGCCTATGACACCATTCGATAAGCCTACACAACGCTCTTGAGCCTTGCGGTGCGGACTGGAGAATCAGGTTATCGATTGACGTTTTCTACTGAGCCGATAAGATTCGACATCTTCTTGAAGGCATCCTCGAATGAGAAGTAGTATATGCGCTCTCTCCCGACTTTGCGGTGCTGTATGATACCCGCATCTTGCAGTATGCCAAGGTGATGCGAGACAGCCGGGCGGGAGAGATTGATTCGCTTCGCTATATCCTGAACACTAAGGTTCTTACCTTCGTTGATCGCGAAGATAATCTTTTGCCTGGCAGCGTTGCCAAGAGCATTGAATATCGGAAGGCATTCCTCGAAATTACTTTCCGGATCCATCCACTCGACCTACTCTTTCCCCTCGATCGATATGCGCGGAATAATCTTGCTAAGCCATTTTGGAAGATACCAAGCCTTGTCGCCTATTAGCGACAGCACTGCTGGGCCGATGATCATACGGACGAGAAAGGCATCTATCAGGACACCGAACGCCAACCCAAATCCGATTTGCTTGATGATGTCGTCCGGGTTGAATATGAACCCGCCAAAAACGGACACCATGATGATCGCCGCAGCGGTGACCACTTTAGCGCCCAGCGAGAAGCCATCCTTGACCGACTGCTTGCCATCTTTGTTGTGGACATACGACTCTCGGATACTCGAGTTCATAAAGAACTCGTAATCCATAGCCAGGCCGAACAGGATACCAAGTCCGATAATTGGTAAGAAGCTGATGATAGGGGTCGGTTCAAACAGCCCAAAAGCCCCCCACTGGAACATGACGACGAGCGCCCCAAACATCGCACCGACCGAGAGAAGGAAGCCAATTGTCGCCTTGAGCGGTATGATGACTGAACGGAAGGCTATTAGCAGAATGAGGAATGAAAGGCCCACGGTGATGGCTAAATATGGAGGAAGCGCTTCGAGCATCTTCTGGTCGATATCCGTCTGGAGAGCAGTCGTTCCTGTTGCCGAGAGTTGTACATCGCTGCCAGTTATTGTAGTTTCCTCCCGTAGCTTTTCAATAAGGTCTACTGTCGCTTCGTCGGAAGGACCGGTCGTGGGGATAACTTGGATGAGCGCCTCTTGGCCACTGGGGGTGACGGCAGCAGGAATAGCCTTCGCGACACCTGATTGCGTACTTATCTGAGCTGCGATTTGCTGAACCTTTCCATAGCTGGCAATTAGGCCTGCTGCAGCGTCTGGGTCTTGCATGCTTGTACCGGCCATTTGCTGGGCCGCCGGAGGTAACGACAACTGTCCTGACATCAGGGCAAGCTTGGCCTGTTCGACTTCCTGTGGCGTGGGAGGAGCGATATCCTCAGCAAGCACGATGAGAGGTCCGTTGAATCCTTCGCCAAAGCCCCGGCTTAACATGTCATAGGCCTTCCGCTGGGTGGTATCGGCGTCGGCATACTCATCAGTAGGCAAACCGAGCCTCAGGTCAGTGACAGGATAACTGAGTGCTCCAAGCAACAGAACCGATACCAGGATAATCGGAAGGGGCTTCCGGCTGATAAAGTCGCCAATCTTGTACCAGACCGACGAGTGGCTAACATGCAGCTCGTGATGCTCTTTGGAAGCGTGGTAGGCGGCACGCTGCTTCTTGGATAAGATATGCCCTCCGATAAGTCCGGCAAATGCCGGTAGCAGCGTGACGGCCGCTACGGCCGCGATGGCGACCGTGCCGGCGGCAGCCAGCCCCATAGTGGTCAGGAGCGGGATCTGAATGACTGATAACGCCGCAAGTGCGATCACGACGGTTATGGCGGCAAACAGCACTGCATTGCCGGCGGTTCCGATAGCGCTGCCGATCGCTGTTTCATGATCGTCACCTTCCAGAACGTAGCTTCTATAGCGCGACAGAATGAAGAGAGAGTAGTCGATGCCGACGGCCAGACCAAGCATGATAGCCAATACGGGGGTTGTCGCGTTGATTTCAACCAGACCGCTCAGGGCAAAAATTGACCCAACGCCGACAGCGAGAGCGAATAGGGCGACCATAAGCGGCACACCGGCTGCAAAAACAGTCTTGAACATGACAATGAGGACGATAGCTGCGACAATAACGCCGAAGACTTCACCTACGCCCAGTATTTCATCCGGAGCTAATCTCACAATGTCGCCGCCAGCTTCCGCGGCTATGCCGGCTTCACGGGCTATATCTAGCGATGAAGCCACATCCTCAGCAGTTTGCTCGGAGACGTTGTTGCGGCTCACGCTCAGCTGCAACTGGGCAAAGGCTATTCTCCTATCTTCCGAAACCGCGTCTTCGAACATGAACGGGCTAATAACCTGCTCAACATCCTTTGCCTTGGCAGCGTCGGCAAGCGTCTGATTTATGACATCCTTGTAATCGTCTACTGTTTTTCCAGCTGGAACCTCAAAGACGAGCCTTCCCGTACCACCGCCAGCGTTCGGAAACAATTTTTCAACTTTATCTATCGTCGTTTGCGCTTCTGTACCAGGAATCGAGATGTCGTCTGAGGCTGGCTGCTGGAACGTAACCATAAGCCCTACTACTACCGAAATTACAACGAGCCAGGTACTTAGTACCAGCCATTTATGATTGAAAGAATATATTCCTAGTCTATTGAGAAATGATGCCATTGCCGTCCTTTTAATTGAGTTTAATTTTTTAAACGTATGTAAACATTGTACACTAAGATGAGCACTGCGCGAATAATATAAGCACAGCATAATATACTTCCTATGCCCATAAAAGGACCGATAGAAAGTGCCTATAGTAAAGAACTAGATATCTTCATTGATATCATACGACGAAAGGGAAAAACAAAGAGTGAGTAGCCGGTTGAGTAGTATTGGGCAGTACCTATACGATCATTTACGGACCAATGTTGCGCCTTCTAGCAACTACAAAGACAATAGAACTATTAATGTGGGTGGTGTTGGAACCGTGGTATCGGCCGCCTATGAGCAGCTCAGGAACGCTGCCGAATATACACAGGAACATCTGCTTCGACAACGGGCGATCCGCCGGTTTTATAGTCGAAACTTATCATTCGGAGTGGAGAAGGAAATCGACAAGGCGATAGGTGAAGAGCTCGTCATTGAGCTGACTCAAGCCGGATA
>JAUIHN010000013.1 GCA_030432305.1 bacterium
GTTTTATTCTTGGCATTCTGCTCTACGGCTTCAGCATTCTCGCGGATGAATTTAATATCTAACATACGCCTTAGTATAGATGACAATGCGGGAGATACCAACATTACAATGACAGACTATTGACTTATTATAAAGCTTATGCTATAATTCACAGCATGAGAAACCGAAACAAAAACAATCTCCACCCTGCAGCCCGAGTCTTTGAAGACACTACCCCTATCTTTACCGACCGGGTAATCAATGACAATACCGCAAAACACCGTATTGAAGTAGAAAATATGAATAAAAGTGCAGATGATATGCTAGCGAAAGACTCATACGCACTTAAACTCAAAGCAGTTCCCCAAATATTCCATGAACAGAAGGATGAGAAGAATACCCCTGCAGCCCTCCTCCAGCCTGAAAATCAACTAAACGATACAGAACCTTACTACATGCAAACCTGGCCAAAGAATAGTACTGACCGGATGGTTAATGACAATACCGCAAAACATCACCGAGAAGTAGCAATTGCTCGAGCAGTTGATAATACCAGTCAACCGGGCAAACTCTCTAACCCCCGTGAATTTGAGGACACTTCACAAATATTCCACACCCTCCCGCCAACCGACGAAGAATTTTGGGGTGAGCGAAAAGAAGCGCCCCGTACACTGCGCGTTGTACGCGGCATAGGATACTCAGCCCTTGAAGCAGTACAGATGACAGCAGCTACTATCTATTCAACTGCAGCATTTGTACCGGCAACTCTCATGATGGCCACGAAAACCGGCGAAAAGATGTGGCAAGGTATCGACGTAGCCACCTCAAAGCTGGGCGTACCTTCAGAGAACCCACTACGTCAACATGCCGCTAATTATATAGCTGCAGCTCCCCAGAACGCCGAGTGGCTCCAGAGTCATACCAAATCTATACTAGACGATGCCTTTGATATGGCTACAAAACCCGCCCCGAATCAAGAATGGAAAACTAAACTTAGGCGCGACTTAGTCGACAGCTATCTAAAGAAGGCTCGAGAAGCCTATGAGGTGCACGATCAAAAAGAGATGCGAGAGAATCTAGAGAGAGCTCGATTTCACCAGTACTGAGGTCACCAACCGCCGCCTCCTCCACCGCCGCCTCCACCGCCGACGGAACCGCCTCCACCGGAGCCGCCACTGCTTGAGCTGGCGCTGCTGGCCTGTACCGAACTAGAGAAGCCCGACATTGCTGTGCTAAAAGCAGCCGCGTTAAACGCTGTCCGACCGGCATACCAGCTAGGGTTTGTCTCGGTACTCACGTAGTATTCGCCAAGCCGCTTGCTCCACTGCTTTTCCTGGCCAAACAAGATGGCATATGGCAGCACTCTTTCGTACAGCTTCACCAGCTTCGCAGGGTTGGTCGCGTCTTTTGTTGCAACTTTCTCAGCGCCGTCGGGGCTTTGTAGCATCTTGAGGCGCTCTTCTTCGGCCACTTTGATATACATCTCCAGCCCCTTAAGATAGCGCCGTAATGCCAAACCGTCATCGCTGAGCACCCACAGCGTTTTACTAATTACAAATGCAACTATCGAGGCTACTAGCAGAGTCGGGCTCAAAAGCAGAATGGCTACAACGAACAAGACTTTGGCCGCCTTGCTAAACCAGTGGCGCTTGGTCTCGTCTTCTTGCTTAAAATTATACTGTTTCCTCATCAGCTCGCGCAGCTTTTTGTCGTTATCTCTGAATCGTTTGTAAGCAGAGGTGTTGTTGTTGAGTGTTTTAAGCGCCAGGCGCTCGCCTACTTTGGGCATATGCCCGAACATGTCTTTAAGAATTTCCCTTTCTTCAGCGCGAAGATTGGAGGTATCCCGAACCACGTTAATGTCGTACTCGGCAGACCGCCAAAAAGATTTCTCTCTCGTTTCAATAATCTGAATGTAGTGGCGAACAGCCAAGTCGGTTAGTTCTGCAGCCGCGGTAGAATTGTGCCCAGGCGATACCGCCGCCGACACGGCCACGCTGGCGTTTTTAGGCGGAATGTATTCGGGCACGATCGTGCCCACTTCGCTATCGCGATACGTCAGACGATGCGCGCGAATCGACATCCAGGCTATCACGGCAATGGCAATTACAGATGTAATAGCCGTCACCACAATCCAGACGCCAAATAGCTTTTCAAGTAGGCTCGGCTCATATTCAGCGAATGTCCCCTCCGAAAACCCAAGCGCAATGGTCACGCCGCGACTCTGGCCACTATCCTGCACCGAAAGCCTATACACGCCAGTCGCGGTTTCCTCTGCCTCGCACGTTTCCGTGCTGCCCTCGCTCCCAGCGTAGCACTGCAAATCCGTCTCTACAGCGTCCTGCAGCTCCGGGGCAATCGTTAGCCACACCGAAGCCCGCTCTATAAGTACGCGCCACTCGGTACCTATAGCGTCCCAATAAAATTCGTCTTTCCCGGTGTCTTCGTAGTGCCTCGTGACGTCGCGCTGCGTGTAGATAATCTGATACGTATTCAGCCCGTGCACATACTCATCTTTGTCGCCGATCCGTAAGGCATCGCCGCTCCAGTGATACGGCAGCTCGTTGCCGTTATCATCTGTCACCGACTCAAGTGAGAAGCTGGTGCCATGGCCATCATAATCTTTCACCATCACCCGTTCGAGGCCGTGGTTTTCGTCGCTTTCAGGAAAATCTGCTGTAATCGTCTCGATAGTCCGTAGCGTCGAGCGACCATCGCTATCCCGCCCTAGCTCCATCTCGACATCATAATTCGTGATGGTGAAGTTATTGACCGCCACCGCCTGTTTGCTACCAAAAAATGCTCCGATAAAAAGTTGAGCTACTAGTAGAAGTGCGACGACACCGACACGTTTGTTCATGTTTTTAGTGTAGCAAAAAACTTCTTTCTTTTGTCTTGATACAAAAGAAACAAAACATCAAGTTCTCCGCTTTGTCACTCGACTCATCTGTTGTCATAGTGAACAATCGTCTTCGGAACTCGCTAAAGCTCAAACAACCTCGACTTGGCAGATCGTTCATATGACGAACATCTGAATCGGGTGAGTCGCGAGGAACACTCAACACCATCAACCATAACCCTCAAAAGATATGCAGCTGCCTCGTTACAGCTTTAGCTCTGGATAAATTGCCTTGGTGGTTTCGTCTATCTCGTGACGCAGTTGTGGGAATGGCACGCCTTCGCGCGCGGTGACACCTTCGAAAATCCAAAATACGCGCTCGGAGTATCCCCAGCCGCAAGCCGGCGGCATGCCGTATTCGAGCATTTCCACGTAGTCGATATCAAGCATCATGGCCTCGTCGTCACCGGCGTCGCGCATGCCCTGCTGTTCCTTGAAACGATCGAGCTGATCGATTGGGTCATTCAGCTCCGAGAACCCATTACCAAGCTCGCTACCGGCGATGACCGGCTGGAAACGCTCGGTGGCGCGTGGGTCGTCCGGGTTTTCTTTGCTAAGTGGAGAAACGAACTTTGGCGTATTCACCAGCCAAACCGGCCCAGTCACACTGGCGCGAACCTTCTTCCAGAGCTTATCGACGCCGCGCGGGATGCTATCAGTCTTCTCTACCTCAAGTCCATTCTCTTTTAGCTTGGCAGCGACTTCTTCGATTGTCGTATCATATACGTCTATATCGTAGTGCTTCTGGATCGTTTCGCGGTAATCCCACACTTCCCATTCGCCCGACATATCTACTTCAAAATCACCGAGCTTGAACTGTAATGTGCCGAAGGTTTCCTGCAATACGTGCTTGTACATAGCTTCCATGAATTTCATGCCATCACGCCAATTCCAGTAGGCGGCATACCACTCCATCGCCACATGTTCAGGCAGGTGCTCGTCAGTATAATTTTCGTTGCGAAAACGTGGGCCGAGGTCGTAGACTTTTTCAAAACCAGCACCCACCAGGCGTTTAAGCGGCAGCTCGTGACTAATGCGCAGATAAAATGGCTCGTCACCCAACGCGTCCATGTGCGTCACGAATGGATTAGCGTCAGCGCCACCGGTGGTGTGCTCGAGCACAGGAATATTGACCTCAATAAAACCATTTTGATTCAAAAAATCGCGTGTCGCCTGCCAAAATTTAGAGCGGCGAACAAAGCGCTCACGCACCTCGGGGTTAACGTTCATGTCGACGTAGCGACGGCGAAAACGCTCTTCTTTGTCGGTCAGTTTTTCGGGTGTCGGCCGGAGTGCTTTTGTCAGCAGCCTGAGAGTTGTAACGCCCACCGAAATCTCGCCGGTCTGCGTTTTCATCACCTCGCCTGTCGCTTCGACAAAGTCGCCCGTGTCGAGTAGCGGCAGCTCTTTCATACCCAAGATACCTTTGGCGGCATCAAGCTCGGCTACTTCGCCGGCACGTAAAAATAGCTGTACTTGCCCGCTCATGTCACGCACCACGATAAACGCTAGCTTGCCAAATTTACGGATACCAACAATCCGCCCCACTACTGTGACGACCTGGCCAGAAAGTTTGTCGAAACGATTCGTAACATCCGCCACGTCGTGCGTCCGCGCGCTATCCGCCGGGTACGGGTTCACGCCTAATGCGCGCAATTCTTCTAGCTTGCGCAGTCGTTCATCCCGAAAATCCTGAAGTGTCGCCATATCTGTTACATTGTACCACGAGAATCAAAAATAGCCGAAGATACACCTTCGGCCATTTCACCCACTCGTTTCCTAGCTAATCTTTACAATCTCGTACGTCACCGAGCTCTTCGGTGTGGTAATCGTGGCGCTTTCGCCGACTTTTTTGCCCATCAGAGCTACCCCGATTGGTGATTCATTGCTAATTTTACCTTCCATCGGGTCAGCTTCAACCGGACCTACCAGTGTGTATGTCACGCTTTTGCCGTCGCTTTTTAGCTCGACGGTCGAGCCGACGCCAATCGTTGAGCCGTTGTTCGCCTTGATAATCTCGGCGTTCGCCAAAATATCTTCGATCTCAGCGATCCGAGTCTCGACCAGCGCCTGGTCCTCACGAGCCGTATCGTAGTCGGCATTTTCGCTGAGATCGCCGTAATCACGCGCTTCAGCGATTTTATCAGCGATTTCACCACGTCGGCTTTTAAGAGTGTCAAGCTCCTGCTCGAGCTCTTTTTTGCCAGCTTCAGTAATCTGATATACTTTCTTCATAGTTCATCCTTTTTTAGGGTATTTGATTTTTGAAATGCCGCTAAGGACATTTATTAAGTAGTTTCTCGCAATGACAGTCATACCAGCTTAGCAAGCATCTCCTCTGGAGTCAATAGTACCGTCTCGCCGCTCATGCGGTTTGTATATTCGTATTGCTCCTTTTCGAGAAGACGATCACTCACGGTGATGCGGTGCGGAATACCAAGCAGCTCGCTATCGGCAAACTTGGCGCCCGGACGTTCGTCGCGGTCGTCGTAGAGCACCTCAACACCCTTTTCCCTCAGCTCCTCATACAGCCTATCGGCCTCGGCCGCACCTTTGTCCCCGATGGACACTAGGTAGACCGTATACGGCGCAATGTTATCTGGCCAGACCAAACCCTTGTCGTCACTCAGTTTCTCGGCTATCACGCCCATCGCGCGAGTAATACCAATGCCATACGAACCGATAAACAGCGAGTGATCCTTGCCATCTTCGCCTACGTAGTAGAGATCCATCTCATCCGTCTTTTGCGTGCCGAAGTTGAAAATATTGCCGGTCTCGGCTGTCTTCACCGCTTCCAGCTCGTCCTTTTCGACCCCAAGTTCTTTCACCGCGTCGTCAAGCACTTCTTCGTTGATAGCAATATTCTTTGCTCGGTGCAGATAGATCACATCTTCGCCGGCGTCGCAAATCGTCTGAAACTCGTGGCTAAATTTCGTAAACGCGCCGCCACTTGCAAAGGTCACATATGTCTCGTCGCCGATGCCAAGTCTGTCATAGACACGCATGTAGGCATCAATCGCTTGGTTGTAGTACGCCTCAAGATCTTCTTTGGACGCGTGAAACGAGTACATATCCTTCATGATGAATTCACGACCGCGCATGATGCCGCTCTTAGCCCGCAGTTCATTGCGCATCTTGGTCTGGAATTGGTACAAACTGACCCGCACATATTGTTTCATCATCTCGACAATTGGCTCTTCATGGCTCCAACCCAGACCAAGCTCCGTATCGTCTTTTAGCTTGGTCTTAAACCACACGTCCACGATGTCGTCGTCCCACCGCGTTGTTTTGTCCCAGATTTCTTTGCGTTGCAGGGTGGTCATGATGAGCTCGTTGCTGTCAATGCCGTCCATCTCTTCGCGTACAATCTGCTTGATTTTCTCAATCACACGAAGCCCAAGCGGTAAGTAGGCATACACACCAGCCATCTCCTTATGAACATAGCCAGCGCGAATCAAAAGCTGCGCATTCTTAGCCACTTCATCGGCTGGTGCCTCTTTTAGCGTCTTCGTAAATAGCTTTGAAACTCTCATAATATTTTCTCCTTTTAAGATATCAAGTATCTAAAAAATCTAAGTAAAAAGAAATCTACCGGCACGCCGGAATAAACTGTGGAGAAAGTAGCCCAGGCCTTTTGATGGTCATTACACTCCTATTGTATTCAATATCGACGGATTTATAAAGAGGAGATAAAAGGCCACGCCGTTTTTTAGCATGTGCAGCAAAATCCCCGCCCAGATACTGCCTGTGATTTCGCGCAGCAGCACCATGATGATGGCTAGTGGCAGCACATTTATCGCCACATTCCACTGAAAGTGCATGAGTGAAAATAGGAGCGAACTGATAAGCATGGCTACGATAACAGGCATAATTTTTCTCAATTTCCCGTAGAGATAGCCGCGCACTAATACTTCCTCGGCAATCGGTGCCACGACAACGAGTGTGATAAATGCCAAGGCGTATTCGTAATACCGAGTAATACTATCGAAGCCGACTTCCTGCACTTCTTCGGCGTCAAAACCAGGCACGAGTTCTGAAACAGCCAGTGTCAGTAGTCCGGCAAACAGTAAATAGACTATAAAACTAGCGGGTGTTAGCAAAATGTCCATCCAATCCGGTAGCCGTGTCAGCCCCAGCTCTTCTTTGGTCGTTTTAATGCCCTTTAGTTTATACGGCAATCCGACCACGATTAGGAGCGTCAGCGTGTACGCCAGCGCCGCGAATGTGGCATTAAAAATCGATTCATTTATGGAGCCCGGTAGCAAAATGCCAATTGAAAATAGTAGCTGGATACCGCCTGAAAGTAGGAGGCTAGCCGCCAAAAAACCAACCAGCACCCAGGCAGGCAGGCCAATGCCAATCAAAATACGCTTTTTGAGCGGCAGCGCTTCCTGCTTAGGCTTCTGTTCTTTTTCGTCAGATTTTTCTGGATGCTGCTTCATATACTAGAAAAACTTTCCGATGTCCGCAAAGGTAATAACAATAATAAGCGATAGGATTACCAAAAACCCGATACCCTGAATCGTCTCTTCTCGCTCTTTGGTGAGCGGCTTTTGTAGTAACCTGAATACTGTCATGGTCAGCCAACGACCGCCATCAAGCGCCGGAATCGGCAGAATATTCATAACGGCCAATGTGAGCGATATAATAGCCGTCAAGAATAGCAGATTGGCTAGGCCGCCCTCGGCTGCCGCCGGAAAAATAACACCGAGGATACCGATAGGCCCAGCTACGCCTTCGGCTGCTGTGCCCAGATTTTCTTTGCCCTCTTCGCGCGTCTGCTCATCAAAGCTCAGCCGCTGCACGGCGCCTTCGGCTGCGCTGACCGCCAAATCTTTAATGCCGACAAGTGTCTCCCAGCTAAACTGCGCTGTTGTTACTACCCCGACGATGGGCGCCGACCATGTGGCATAAAGTAATTCCTGGCGCTGCCCGAGCGCGGTACCGAGGTAGCCTTCGTCGCCAGCGTCACCTTCTGTATTGAGCATAACTTCAGTGGTATATTCGGTCTCGCCGCGTTCGTATACCAGCGGTACTGTCTCACCCCCACGCGCCTCCGTTTCGTCGGCGAGCTGCGTGGTCGACGTTACGTCTTCACCGCCAAGCGACAGCACCTTGTCGCCTTCTTCAAGCCCCGCTGCGTCGGCTGGTGAATCCTCAACGACGGCGGTTACCTCGACTGGCTGGCGCGCTATCGTCGTGTCTGACTGAACAAAAAACTGATTCGGCAGCAGCTTTGGCACGCCGCCAACCCACGCCAAAACAGTGATGATGAGTGCCGCAACCACCCAATTTATGGCCACGCCGGCCAGTAGTATGATGGTTTTTTGCAAGTAGCTCGCCGCGCCGTAATCGCCCTTTTTATCAGCCGCGTCATACTCACCCTGAAAACGCACAAAACCGCCGAGCGGCAGCCAGTTTAGGCTAAACAAAATGCCATTCTTCAGCTTCTTCGCCCACGCCCGCGGCGGAAAGCCAATCGCGAATTCTTCTACCACCACGCCGCTCTTGAGCGCCGCGAAAGCATGCCCGAACTCGTGAAGGGCAACGAGGAGTATCAAAATGATAAGGCCAATAACAGCACCGACTAGTATTTCCATCTACCCTCCAAACCGGCGATTACGCTCTGAATACTCTTTTAGTATAGCGGCCACGTCTTCTTTTGTCATGTCCGGCCAGTACTTGTCGAGAAACAGCAGCTCGCTGTATGCCGCCCGCCATAGCATGAAGTTACTTATCCGTTTGTCGCCGCCGGTGCGGACAATCAAATCAAGCGGCGGGATGTCCGCATCATACAAATTTTTAGCAATAAGCTCAGGCGTTATTTCGTCTTTTTCTATCCCCTGCTCAGCCAGAGCCTTAAAAGCGTCGGCAATTTCCAACTGCCCGCCATAGTTAAAGCAGAGCGCCAGCGTACCGGTGGTATTGTTTTTTGATTTTTCCTCGAGATCGTCAATCTCTTTTACAATTTTCGGATCGACACCCTCGCGCGAGCCCAGCACGCGCACCTTTATGTCATTATCGAGCAGCTGGTGCACGTCCGACTTGGCGATTTTGAGCGCCAGCCCCATCAGGCGGTTGACTTCGTCTTCAGAGCGCTTCCAGTTTTCGGTGCTAAACACGTATGCCGAGACGTACTTGACGCCAGCCTCAAACGTCGCTCGCACGACATCCTGAACAGCGCTGTACCCAGCCATGTGGCCTTCGTACGAAGGCAAGCCGTGTTGCTTTGCCCAGCGTCGGTTGCCGTCGACGATATAGCCGACGTGCTGCGGGATGCGGTCATCCATCAGATGGTCAGAATGTCTTTCTCTTTAGTCTTAAACAGTTCGTCGATTTTTTCTTGATACTCACTCATCAGGCCATCAATCTCTTTCTCGGCGCGCTTCACATCGTCTTCGGACAATTCCTTGGCATCCTTGCGACGCTTGGCGTCTTTTAAGGCATCCTGGCGAACACCACGTAGGGCGATGCGAGCTTCTTCTACCTTTTCGCCGGCTTGCTTGATAATCTGTTTGCGGCGCTCCTCAGTCAACGCCGGAATCGGCACGCGCACCACACGGCCGTCATCAGCCGGGTTAAACCCGAGCGACTGGTCGTTTCGGATGGCGGTCGAAATTGCCTGCAGTTGGCTAGGGTCAAATGGCGTCACCTGCAAGAGCTGCGGCTCGGGCACAGTGATATTCGCCACCTGATTGAGCGGCATCATCGTGCCATACGCCTCAACCATAATGCTATCAAGCATATCCGGGTGGGCCCGGCCGGTTCGGATTTTCTTTAACTCATCACCAAAGCGAGTGAGCGTTTGCTCCATCTTCGTTTTGTACGTCCCGCTATCAAACATGTTAAGCTCCCCCTTATTATGCGTAACTAGTCTTCGCTAACGCCGAGCTCAATTCGCTTGAACTGGCTGACACGAATATTCTCGTTGTTCATGGCAATTTGCTGTTTGATGCGCTCACCAACAGTAATGCTGTCATCCAGTACATAGGCCTGCTCGGTAAGCGTCTGCTCAGCAAAATACTTTTTGAGTTGTCCTTCGACAATTTTTTCAGCGATATCGCTCGGCTTACCGTTGAGAGCGTCGCTCGCAAGTAGTTCTGCCTTCTTGGCTTCGTACACATCAGCCGGAACATCCTCTGGTATTGGATAGGCTGGATTCATGGCAGCAATCTGCATAGCCATCTGATGCGCGAACTCACGGAATTCAGGGAGACGCGCCACGAAGTCGGTTTCGCAATTTACTTCGACAACAACACCGATTCGATCTGAATGAACGTAGCTATCGACAATTCCTTCGCGGGTTTCGCGGTCGCCTTTTTTCTCCGCCTTAGTAAGCCCCTTCTTGCGCATAGCTTCAAGCGCTTTATCAAAATCGCCTTCCGCCTCGACAAGCGCCTGCTTGGCGTCAGTCAGGCCGACACCAGTCAGTTCTTTTAGTTTCTTAATATCATCGATTGAGATTGCCATCTTACGCTCCCTCCCCTTGCTTGGCGCCTGCGCCTGCTTTGACTGCCGCTCCGAAGTAGCCCAGTAGTACCTCCAGGCTTTTAATGGCGTCGTCGTTGCCCGGAATTGCGTATTCAACGCTCGCCGGGTCGGCGTTGGTATCAACCACACCGATAACTGGAATACCGAGCGTTCGCGCTTCTTTCACGGCATTGTCGTCGGCCACGACATCTACCACCACAATCGCGCCCGGGCGGCCATTCATGTTCTTGATACCACCATATTTGTGGTTCAATTCATCAATTTCTTCCTGAAAACGCTGCACTTCAAGCTTGTTGTAGCGCTTTTCCAGATCGCCACTGGCCATGCGGCGCTCAAGATCTTTTAACTTCTTAATCTGCTGGTTGATGGTCGTGGCGTTTGTCAGCATGCCGCCAATCCAGCGCTCGGTTACGTACGGTTGGCCAGCGTCTTCTGCGGTCGCTTTGACGATTTCCTTGGCCTGCTTTTTGGTACCCACGAACAGCACTTGCTTGCTAGCGGCTACTTTTGTCAGAAACGGCAATGCTACGTCGAGCGCTTTTACCGTCTCTTCTAGGTTGATGATGTGGCTATCTTGACGCTTCGAGTGAATATACGGCGCCATCTTCGGGTGCCAACGGCTTGTTTTATGTCCAAAATGGACGCCAGCTTCAAAAAGCTGTTTAATATCGACAGTTACTGCCATAGTTTATATCTCCTTTTACCTCACCTTCGGCTCTTAATCCGCTGTACAGCGGAAGGAGCGATGCCGAGGGCTGTGTCATTAATGATTATTACAGGAGTTATTTTAGCAAATCTGTTGCCTTATGTCTAGGCGGCGCATAGATACCTATTGACTTTTTATGATAAATATTATAAACTACTAGATGTTCACTTAGGAAGCTTACGCCTTCTAGGTGCGCACCTATCAATCCATTCATTTATCACACTCTGAAAGGGGTGAGGTTATGGGAACTTGCGCGTGCAACGAACTCACTGTCCGCATCGGTGAGGTGCTCTACCCGGCCGGGCGCCAGGTAGTTACCTTCCAGTTCGACAGGCGACTGCAACATCGGGGCACCGATTTCGCGGTGTACGCCAACACTGGCTACACCGAGGACTCTCGAGACACCGAGCTGCTGAAAAGCATACTCGAAAGGCTCTTTAGGGATAGTGTCCCTGTCGAGCAAACTTACGTTAAGCCCTTTGCCCTGGTCGTCCATGCCAACTCGACGATTTCTGTCGAGAGACTCAATGACATCGTCGTCAACGCAGCCTGCGAAGTCGGGTATGTCGTTGACTACGACGAAGTCTAGCGCGGACACCTACTATGGTCAGCCTGTGACACGCGCGTCACAGGCTGACCACCTTGGCGAACCCATAATGGATGGGTTGATAGACACTTCCATAGATGCGTTTCTATGCTGACGAGTCCAAAAGGACGAAAAGTGTTATAAACCCAGTACTTCGCCGTCCATGAGTGGGATAATTGTGAAATTGCCATCAAATCGCTCGGCTTTATCTTTGAAGAATACAGGATCAACGACGTACGACGAGTAATGCAACGGAATGACCGTCCTGGCTCCAAGCGATTCAATAAATGCGAATGAATCGTGAAAGCTGATGTCGGGTCCGGTAATAGGGATGGCTGCAAGCTCTACCGTTACGCCGCTGGTATTGACACCATCTCCAGAATGAAAGAACTTTCCGTCGATAATAAAACCAGTGTTTTGCGGCCCCTCCGAGCCGTCCATCATCAGGCAGTGCGGTAGCTCGTGCGCCCGCACGGTAAAGTCGCCAAGCTCGATCTCATCACCATCAGCAATTACTTCCGTCTCTATCTCGCTAAGCATCGCGGCCGTACTTTGGTTTGTTACGATTTTTACGCCGGCTTCTGCAAAAACCCTTACTAGATTCTCGTCCGCATGATCGGCATGCTCATGCGTCACCAGCACGCCGTGGAGGGGCAAAAAGTCCTCAGCTTTGTGCTGCTCGGCCGCAAAATTCCCTGGGTCAATCAGTACCCTTGTGTTGTCTTTTTCGAGTAGCAAGCAGCTTTGTGGGTATTTTGTTATCTTCATATCCCCTCCTCTTTACTGAATTATCCTATAACCGATTATAACAACCTGCTGCCGAGGCGATCATCACTATCACCTACCCAACCCTTTACATTTCCCTTAAAAACAGATACAATAATTCAGTTATGAAAAGCAGTATTCACCCACAAAACTACCGCCCGGTCGTATTTAGCGACGAACAAGCGGGCTTTGCGTTTTTGGCGCAGTCGACAATAGCAACCGAAGACGAAATCAAATGGGAAGATGGCAACACCTACCCGCTCGTCAAAGTTCCGGTTTCGTCCGCCTCCCACCCGTACTTCACTGGTGAAGAAAAGATCATCGACACCGAAGGCCGCGTCGACCGCTTCAAGGCACGCTTCGCTGCCGCCGAAGAGCGCAAACAGCAGCTGGCCAATAAAGCCAAAAAGCAGCAAGCCGCTAAAGACGCAAAAGAAGCCAAAGCGGATAAAAAATAGTTCGCCAAAAATCGCAGACGCAAACTTTTCTATGAGATAATACACTCATGAGACATGCGTTATTGCAAAAATTAATCCAACTACTGAAGGATAATAAGTTTGGCGCTGCGCTCCTACTTCCGTCCGTCGGCCTTGTCGCCATCGATTTTTTAACGATATGGTACATATCTAACTTTGGCGAGTCCAGTGTTGATTCTCGCCTCACCAGGCACGTGCCCGAGTCTCTCGAAACGCTATTTATAGGAATGGCTGTCGTGGGAACTGTATTATTATTGATTACGTTTTTTAGAAACAGGAAGAAGTATACATTTTAGCGATTCTCCTGCCCATGGGTATGTCGAAAATTGATTTGAACAACACTAAACACGAAGCTGAAAAACAGTCTTTTTTATCAGCATCGGCACCGTCTTCCGGTTTTTATCACCGATTTTTCCGGGTGCTCGTCGGTGTTGCCATGTTCCTAGTCGCATTATATGCAACCTTCACTTCTGCCTTAATGGTTCTATTCACGGTATTTGCTTCTTCATCATCAAAATACTCGCCTTCACTCGAAGACCACATCATGACAGGCCTATGGGTCGTAGTGTTACTCGGCGCACTTCTCTCTTTGGTCGCTGCAATCAAAATTATATTTAAATCCAACCCTAGCGCTAAGGATTTTCCTACGACACTATGTACAATACTTAACATTACAGCCGTCACACTATACGGGAGCTACTTTTTACCAACTGCCGCCAGCCCTGAAGAAAAGATTATAGGCTTGGTAATTTTAGCTGCAATGAGCCTACTCTATCTCGGTTCAGCTACGATGATTATCGTACTATCACGTAGGCAGCCGTCTGCTACCTCTGTAAGTTCCGCTCCGCATCTGGTAGAATAATGCTATGCCGACAATCGATTTAGACAAAAACTCTCTTGAAGCCGAGAAGCAGTCTCTCAGCGAATTTTTGGCGTCCCCAAATGCTTACGCCGACCCGGAGTTTGGCGGCAAAAACAAGCGCTTCACCGAGCTCGAAACACTGATTTCGATGGAGAATCGCCGCCAGCAACTACAGCAAAACATCACCGAAGCTCGTGAACTAGCCGGTGGTAGCGACGAGCTAGCAGAGCTTGCTAAAGAAGATTTGGCTGCGAACGAGGCCGAGCTTGAGCAGCTCGAAAACGACCTTTTCATCATGCTCGCACCCAAAGACCCGAACGACGAGAAAAACATCATTATCGAAATCCGCGCCGGCGCCGGCGGCGACGAAGCCAGCTTATTCGCGGCCGAACTCTACCGCATGTATCTGCGCTACTGCGAAGCCAATAGTCTCAAAACCGAACTTGTATCAGAAAGCCCAAATGATACCGGTGGGTATAAAGAAGTGATTTTTGGTGTCAAGGGGGATGCACCGTACGCCCGGCTGAAGTTTGAGTCCGGTGTACACCGCGTTCAGCGCATCCCGGCCACCGAATCGCAGGGGCGTATCCACACCAGCACCGTAACTGTCGCTGTACTGCCTGAGGCCGAAGAAGCCGATATCGAAATCAATCCGAGCGACCTCAGGATCGATATCTTCCGCGCCAGCGGCCACGGCGGCCAAAGCGTCAACACCACCGACTCGGCCGTGCGCATCACTCACCTCCCTACCGGGCTTGTCGTCACCAATCAAGACGAGAAATCGCAAATCAAGAACAAAGATAAAGCCATGGGCGTGCTCCGTGCCCGACTTCTACAGGCCAAGATTGATGAAGAAAATGCCAAGTTAACCGCCGAACGCCGCTCGCTCATCGGCTCGGGTGACCGAAGCGAAAAAATCCGCACTTACAACTTCCCGCAAGACCGCATCACCGACCACCGCATTGGCTATTCTAGAAGCGGCATCCCACTCGCCATGAATGGCGCTATCGACGACCTAATTGAGCGCCTACAGGCTTACGAACGCGAGCTTAAAGCCCAAAACGCATAAAAATCTATTCTAAGAGAGAAATAACAGATGAAAAGAAGAGTTATTTGTTGCTTAGAAGTTGGGCAAGTCTTCGTACTCTCTATGGGCGTCCTGAGCCTCTTTTGCGTATCTTTCCGCCCTTGCAACTGCTTCTCTCACTTTCCCGCGATGCCACTCGGCTTCATTTGCGGCTGACACGTGCGGGCTCTCTGCTATATAGCCGGAAATACCAATATTGTGTTGAGCTTCCAGAGCTTTTTCCTTATGAGATAAGACTTCCTCCATAGCGCCCTTTGAGGCATACGCCATCGCCTCAGCTTCGCCAAAGTCTGACACTGATTCTGGGTATAGTTCCGCATACCACTCTGCCTGGTCTTCGAACTCAAACATTTCCATTATAGCGTCCAGCTCATTATCGTCACCTGACCCGGGTTCGACAGTACGCCTAAGCACAAAAGAGGCCAATCTCCTGAAATGGTTTTTCGTTTGTTGTCTCTCAAAGCAATCTTCACCACCCGCTGGATCACCAAGTGCCTGTGGCTGGAATTCCGAGCTATCACTAGTCTTTACCATAGTGTGACAATATCAGTAGGTACTATAGCCTGTCAATAAGTGTCGAGTTCCACGTTGATGAGGCATAAGCCTGAGATGCTACTCATTTTTAAGTAATGTCATTCCGTGGTATTATATACAATGGTATGAATAATACGTCAAATATTGAGAATTGGCTCACTGCCGCTTCGCAGCAGCTCGTAAGAGCCGGTATCGCCTCAGCGCGACTTGACGCTGAACTTATACTGACACACACTCTCAGGAAAAGCCGCACGTACCTGCACGCGCACGGCGACGAGAAGATTGATTCGCGCTACTTTGACATTCTCGACACTCGCCTCGCACTCAGGCTTGACCGTGTGCCCATAGCCTACATCATTGGCCATAAGGAATTTTACGGTCGTTCGTTTAAGGTAACGCCCGCCACGCTCATACCGCGGCCAGAATCCGAAACTATAATTGACCTTTTAAAAGAAAGGGTGAACCAGCCGGAGCTACCGCTAAGCAACCAAGTCCCAAAACTTGTCGATGTCGGCACTGGCAGCGGCTGCCTCGGTATCACCGCCAAGCTCGAGCTGCCAGAGCTTGAGGTAACGCTCACCGACACCAGTCGTCACGCCCTTTCGGTAGCCGAAGAAAACGCTCGAAGCCTTCAGGCAGATGTATCGACACTGAAGAGCGATCTACTACAAGGTTATCCGTTCACAGCTGATTTTGCGCTCGCCAATCTCCCCTACGTCAGCCAAGACTGGGAGGTGTCACCGGAGACACGACACGAACCGAAGGAAGCACTCTTCGCCGGAAATGACGGTCTCGCCCTTATCTACCAGCTCCTCGAAGAAGCACCAAGCAGGCTCAATCCCAAGGGTACGCTATTCATCGAGGCAGATCCTCGCCAACATGCTGCCATTACCACCAAAGCAAAAAGCCACGACTTTAACCTAGTGGCAAATCGCGACTTCGTGCTGGTGTTTAAGCTTACGTAGATTGATTATACGTCGCCAACGTCACTCTCA
>JAUIHN010000014.1 GCA_030432305.1 bacterium
TGGATCTGCGCCTTGTTATGCCCCATATTCAACAGCTGGACTAGGGGATGTCGTAGCAGATGCAGGTAGCATACCAAATGGCGGCCCCGTACTAAATGATACTTTTACCATTACAAACAGGGTCTCTGTCGACCTCGCTACCCAACGGGCAGGTAAATACTAGACAACTATTCTTTATTCAGCATATGCGACATATTAGATATCTACCGTTACTATCTCTTTTTCTTGGTGTGCTTTTTGCGGGCTGCTGCCTGCAATCAGGGGTAGCTCACGCTGCAGACCAGGATGTTTCTCTGACGGCCAACCCGGCAATTATTGATGTCGGCGGCGAGACTGGCAAAGAAGTGTCGTTTTCATTTCAGCTCACCAACAATAATGACACTGTTTTACCAGTTCATCTGAGCACGCGTGATAGCCGGGCCAGAGAGGGACAAGCCGATGACTTAATGCGTTCGCTAAGTGCTAAGCAATGGATTAGCTTTATAGAACCCGACTTTATTTTAAAGGCCAATGAAACAAAGCAAGTAAACGCTCGGGTGCACATCCCCGAAGATGCAAGTCCTGGAGGACACTATACGGATATACTAGCGACGGTTCTAAGTCTGGAGGGTGACAGCTCAACAGTTGCAACACAACCGGAACTCGCAGTTCAGATGCTTATATCCGCTACAGGCGAGATAAACGAGATGCTCGACGTAACTACGAACGGACCGACAAACATGTTTTTGAACAGGAGAATACCAAATACCATTTCTTCTTTTACTGTCACTAATAGGGGCAACATCCATACCGTATTCACGCCAGTGCTATACCTCGAAAACAAGAAAAATACCATTGAGGTTAAGGCGACCCCAGAGGTACTCTTGCCAGGCGAAAGCAGAGCTCTTGTGTTTAAGGTGCCACCGACAACACAATTACGAATCTATAGCGGGCAAGTGCGTTTTAGCTATGGAGTAGCGCAAAAGGACGCCACCAGTCCGGAAATACGTATTATGGTACTACCGTTTGACCCCAAGCTGTTGCTTATCGCCCCCTGCATACTGGTTGGCGCGTACGCGTATCGCATCCGCACCCGCATTGTCCACGCTGTAAAAGTCATCACAAAGGGACAGACTGGCACTAGAAAATAAAGTTGTTGATAATGCTTATAATGTGAGCTATACTTGCCTTAATATACTTTGTAGGAGAGGTAGTGTATGACAAAGAGCAGACAAGGGGTCTTTGCGAGACTAGCAGTCGCGACATTGATTGTTGCGCTGGTTGCCCCGCTCGCAGCCAAAGCGGCAGATATTACAAGTGGTAGTTTACTATTGGGTGATTCACGCCCGGGTGAAACAGCTACCTATTCATTTTCCGGTAGCGCGTTTAGTGCCGGCTCAACTATCAACTGTATTCAATTGACGTTCGCCGTCAACGCCGATGGCAGTGGTGGAGTGCCGACCGGCCTCACCACAACAGGTGCGACTCTTGATTCGTCAACCCTGATAACAGCTGGCTCGTGGACAGTGGGCAACGCCTCGGGCATAGTACGCGCCACAAACGCGGGCGGTGAAACGCCTGCTGCCTCAGGTAATATCGTGTGGGGCGGAGTAGTAAATGGCAGCACCGCAGACCAAACCTACTACGCACTGTTTAACACCTATTCAAATGTCGACTGTTCAACTGGCCCGGTAGACTCTGCCGTCGTCGCCTTCATCTATAAAGACGGTGCGCTGGTTACGCTCATTGTTGACCCGACGCTAGCATTCACGATCTCTGGCGTGGCAAGCGCCTCTGGAGTCAACAGCGCTACGACCAACATCACCTCAACAGCAACCGCCATCGACTTTGACCGTACAGCCAATGTCAGCACCAAAGGCGTCTCGGCGCACGACCTTGATGTGGCAACTAACGCCGGTGGATTCACAGTGTATCTACGCCAAACTGGTACCGGTCTCAATAACGGCACTCACGACATCACGCCGTGGACCGGCACCAACGCAGCACCAACGCTATTTCCAGCAGCCGGCAACGAAGCGTGGGGCTATACTACTGAGGACAGCACCCTCGGCGGCGGCACGCCAAACCGCTTTACCAGCGCCAGCAACTGGGCAGGCATGCCGACAGTGAATGAAATTGTCATGGACGCTGCCTCGGCTGGCTCGCAACAAACAAGGGTCGGTCACCAGCTTGGTATATCCGGCACTACGCCAGCAGGCAATTATTCGACCACCTTGGTATATACAGCAGCCGGCACCTACTAGCAGCAGATAATCAGGAGAGCTTTCCGTGTTCAGTCTACAGCGCAGCGTCGCTTCACCACTTTCGATAGCCGCGTTTAGTATTGTAGCGGTATTGGTGGCTCTTCTCGTGTCGTACGCTGCGACCGCACAAACCCCGGAGGGAAGTGTATCTATCACGGTGTCGCCGCAGTCACTCGATACTGCCGTCAACCCTGGACAGTCAACCACCAATGTGTTTCGAGTCACCAACGGTAGTGACCAGTCGATAACCATCCAGCCAACACCAAAAAACTTCGTGCCGCGCGGCAACGAAGGCGCTATTCAGATCGAAGAAGAGGACACACCGTATTCGCTGGCGCAGTGGCTTAGCGTTGACCCGGGCGGCGAAACAACTATCAGGCCAAATCAAACAGCAGATTTTGAGGTGACAATCAGTGTGCCCGAAAATGCTGACCCAGGTGGGCACTTCGGCTCGGTTGTCTTCCGGACACTACCATCCGCACAAGAGGGAACAGCAGCAGCCGTTAGCCAAGAGGTCGCTCCGGTTATCCTCGTGCGTGTACCCGGAGACGCCAACGAAGACGTGTCACTTACTAGTTTCCGCGCCCTCAATACCCCGATAGTCACGAGTGACAGAGACATCACGCTTGAAACAATCGTAAAAAACGACGGCAATGTCCACATAAAGCCGACGGGTACCATATCTATTTTTAATACCTTTGGCCAGCAGGTCGGTAGCACCCCAATCGATAGCAATAATGTCATCCCTGGCGCTGAACGCAAAATGAATGCTACTTGGGAAAACCCCGGGTTTCGCTTCGGTCGCTACACGGCCAAACTCACTATGGTGTATGGCAAAGATAATAAAATCATCACCGCCGAGGACTCATTTTTCGTCATCCCACTCAAGCAAACTATTCCTGCTATCATCATACTCGTCGTCGCATCATTCCTACTCTATCGAATCCGCCACAGACTGTTACTCGCTGCGAGAATACTAGCTGGTAAGCAAGAAGGGAAGTAACCTGTGTGGACGCGCTTTCGGCCGCAGACGTTTCGGTCAGTTCTTCTGCTTTCGCTTTTGTTTCTCCTTGGTTTTTTCAGCATCGCTGACGGCTCACTAGCGCAATCAACTAATGTTACTGCTGATATACCGGCAGGAATAATCGAGGTCGTCGGCAAGACAAGCCCGAACGCCCAAGTAGAAATTTTTGAGGATGGCAGCAGCCAACCAGCGGCAAGTCTAAGCGCGAATGCGGCTGGCGAATTCAGCGTCGAACTCCCCCAATACAGCACCGGTGTTGTTGCCGTAAGTATCCAGGCGACTGACACAGATGGAGTAAAAAATGAGCTTATCTCAAATGACGTCGCTGTCCTAGCTCATCAAACCAGCACGCTCACTGTCGTGCTGCCGCCAAATATAGTCGTCAGCCCTTCCACGGCAGTGTTCCAAGAAGGTATCATCAACTTCAGCGGGCAAACCGTGCCAAACGCCGATGTCGAAGTCACTATCGAACCGTCAACTATACTCTCGGCCGTCGCAGACAGTGAAGGTAATTACGTTATCCCGCTGCTCGTCAAGTCGCTGCCCTCGGTGGGTGTCTATACATTTGGCGTGCAGGTAAGCGCTGGGGCTGAGCTAAGCGAGTACGTCATCGCCGGGACATTTGTTATTACGCCTCCTGTAGAGCCACCTGTCGTACTCCCGCCTCAGCCACTTAGGGATATCATCGACCGCTTTACTGGCCAGACCATATCCGCACCAGAAATAACCTACCCGAGTAGCGATGAGTTCGCAGCCACTGCGCCGTTTGTCATGAGCGGGCAGGCCGAACCAGGAGCTCTAGTCACCATATATGATGATCGCGAGGCGATAGGAACTGTCGTGGCAGGAGAAGACGGCAGCTGGCAATTTTATTTTGCTCCATATAAAGAAACACATAGGCTGTACGCGAATGCCTGTATAGGTGATACTTGCAGCGAGAATTCACGAACAGTTACTGTTACTTCCGGGAACTCCAAAGTCTGTCGCCTAGGCATCACGCTAGAGAATTACCGACTAAAAGCCACGGTCGATCAACCTATGACTCTGTCTGGCGAGATGACAGAGGGTATCTCTGGCAGCGCCTATATCGACTGGGGGGACGCGTCGAATGAACATTTTAGTGTCGAGTCAGAGCAGGCGCTAAGCGCTTCGCACTCGTACCAAGAAGCCGGCACCTATAGTGGGTACGTCGTCTTAAGCGGCAGTGGCATGTGCTATACCATCGCCTATTTCGCGGTGGAGGTAGCAAACCCAGCTCAGCCAGTACCAATTTTGCTGTTCACTGCGCTCGCTGTCATCGCTTTAGCTGTCATCGCCAGGCTGTTGCTACTCCGCTCAGCGATTAAGACAGGTCAATAAACCTTACTTGATGGAGTTCGCTACCGCCTCGACGACACCTTCGTCGAACGGCCCAGGGATGATTTTATCTGGAGTTGGATTTTCTACTAGCGCAGCCAATGCCTCAGCCGCGGCGAGCTTGTGCTCATCGGTAATTTTCGTCACGCCGTTATCGAGCGCGCCACGGAAGATACCAGGGAAGCCGAGTACATTATTTATCTGGTTTGGATAATCGCTGCGACCAGTTGCAATGACAAATGCACCGGCCTCGAGAGCAACCTCGGGCAAAATTTCCGGGTCGGGGTTGGCCATCGCGAAAATAATCGGCTTGTCGGCCATCGCTCTCACCATGTCTGGCGTTAGCAGCCCGGCTTTTGACACGCCGATAAAAACATCCGCGCCTTCGACGGCGTCATTTAAGCTACCTGATCGATTCCTGGTATTAAGCGAGACCAGCTCTTGCTTCTGTGGATTAAGATCGTCGCGCTCGCCACTGATAATCCCTTTGCTATCCACCATGACGATATCTTCGACACCGTATAGCGCGAAAAGTTTCGCGACCGCCACGCCAGCAGAACCAGCTCCAGCTACTACCACGCGAAGCTGTTTGATTGCTTTTCCGGCCAATTTCGCGGCATTTATCAGTCCGGCAAGCGTCACTACAGCCGTACCGTGTTGGTCGTCATGAAACACTGGGATATCGAGTGAGGCTTTAAGACGCTCCTCAATCTCAAAACATTTTGGTGCAGCGATATCTTCAAGATTAATGCCGCCAAAACTCGGCGCAATTCGCTGCACCGTCTCGACGATTTCATCGGCCGTGTGCACATTAAGCACAATTGGCACCGCGTCAACATCAGCGAAGTGCTTGAAGAGCATGGCCTTTCCTTCCATTACTGGCATCGCGCCTTCAGGGCCGATATCACCAAGGCCAAGCACGGCCGAGCCGTCAGAAATAACGGCTACTAGATTGTTCGTCCATGATACTTCGCGCAACTTTTCGGCAGAATTTGTCGCATAGCGCGACGCTTCCGCAACACCAGGCGAGTAAAACTGTTTTAGCGTATCCGGCGTCACCTCACCGCGAAGCGCAATGGTGATTTTGCCTTTTTTGTCTTTGTGGAGCTGGAGAGATTGTTCGTATATATCCATACTTACAGTATAGCTCATAATACTGTACCCTTAGTCACATACGAATACCTGAAAGTAAGGAGAGGCGAGAATGCCGTTGCAACGGAAGGCCAGGGTGTACCCCAAGCCTTCCGCGTGCGATGACTAGTGTCTCTTCAGAATTACCGAGTGGACATACCTGCCCTCGGCGTCGTAGTGGGCCACACGTACGACCTCCTGGTCGTGAAGTGCCCGAAGCGCCAGCGTGACATCAATGTCGTCGACCGGGACTTCACATCGATTGTTACGCTGAACATCATCGACTAGGTCGTCGATGATGTCAGAGTAATCATCGTGACTCACCACCCTGGTATGGGTCCGCTCCTGTAGGGCGGCAGTGACCGCCTCCCTGACCAGGAAACGCTTCTCGCGCCTTGTCGGCTCTTGCTGTGACGACATTGCGCCTCTCCTTTTGGTCCGCGGGTAACCCCCGCAGCCTCAAACCCGCGACGGTTCGCAGATTTGTACGCACGAAAGGCTGACTACCTCTCGTGATAAATAAGTATTATAAACTATAAACGAATATATTGCAATAATCCAAAATGATTGTGTCGTAGTACAATAGGGCGTGTATGCAGGCAACAAACACAGACAGCCCAAAAGCTCTACCGATTTTTGCGTATAAGAAGGATATTTTATCGGCAGTCGACGCCAACCAAATCACCATCATCACCGCCGAAACAGGGGCGGGGAAGAGCACGCAGGTACCGCAGTACTTGGCTGAGGCGGGGTACGACAAGGTCATCGTGACTCAGCCGCGCATTTTAGCGGCGCGAAATTTGTGCGGGCGAGTGCGCGAGGAATGGGCTGGGCGAAACAGCGAGGATAGCACGCCGCTTGTCGGCTACCGTACCGCTCACGAGCGTGACGACGACCCAAACAATCATATCTTGTACTGCACCGATGGCCTGCAGCTTGTCCGCGAGCTGACCGGCAGCGGCATTTCTACCAAGCAGATTTTAGTGCTCGACGAAATCCATGAGTGGAATGAAAACATGGAAGTGCTCATCGCCTGGGCGAAAAGACGCTGTGAGCAGGAACCAAATTTCAAAATTGTCCTGATGAGCGCCACAATCGAAGCCGAAAGCCTGGCTGAGTATTTTGGCGGATCCGCCGTAATTAGCGTTCCAGGGCGTAGCTACCAGGTAGAAAAACGTTTTTCGAGTGACCTCATTGGCGAAATTATCAAGCAAATCGAAGGCCCGCAGGCGAGTAACATGCTGGTGTTTCTACCCGGCAAAGCCGAGATAGAAAACGTTGGCGAAGCTATAAAAAAGCAGGCCAAGGCTGCTAACATGCCGATTATTCCGCTGCACAGCCAGCTCGAACCAGAGGTGCAACAACGCGCCTTTGGCCGGCATGACTACGGAAAAATAATCCTGGCCACCAACATAGCCCAGACGAGTATCACGATTGACGACATCGATGTCGTAATTGATTCCGGTCTCGAGCGTAGAAACGAAGTGCGCAGTGGCGTGGAAGGTCTTTTTATCGCCGAAATCTCTCAGGCCGATTGCCTGCAGCGCGCCGGGCGAGCGGGGCGCACCAAAGAAGGCGCGTATGTTTTAGCGCAGCTCGACAACCTGCCGTGCAGCCCACTCGCCGACAGACCAGAGTACGGTGTGCCTGAAATCCTCAGAAAACACATCGACCGGCTGGTACTGCGCCTGGCAAGCATCGGTATCAATATCGAAGATTTGCAGTTTTTTCATTCGCCAAAAAAGAAAATCATCAGGCAGGCCAAGGCTAAACTGCTGATTCTAGGTGCGCTCACCAAACAGGGAGCCGTTACACCTACTGGACAAAAAATGGAGCGGTTTCCGGTGGAGTCAAGCTATGCCCGCATGCTCGTGGAGTCAGAAAAGTATCCGCCTGAAATACAGGCCAAGCTCGCCGTCGTTATCGCCATTCAGGAGGTAGAAGATATCGTAAAAAATGGCACTCGCTTCACCGGCTGGCGCCGCTACACGAACCAAACTCGCTCTGATTTACTCGGACAGTACGATATCTATCTGGCCTTGCCGCAGATCGACCCGATTGACTACGAAGATTTAGGAATCATCGCCAAAAATATCGACAAGGCAGAGGATGTCAAAGACCGTATTTTGCGCGATTTGGGATTAGAAGCGACCTACATTTCTCCTATCAAGGTAGACGAGGTAGAGCCGCTGCTGCGCTGTATTGTGACTGGGCAACTCGACCAGCTCTGGTCGGTACAGCCAGACGGCGAAGTTATCCATCTCGGCGACGGCGCCAGACGCGAACTTTCAAGCGGTACGCTCGTAAAGGGCGCTTCGCTCGTGGCAGCTACGCCGTTTGATCTTGAGGTGCCGACACCAAGAGGTAATCTGGAGACCCTACATCTTGTTACCGATGCCTCGGCGGTAGAGCCTGCCTGGCTGGAGGAATTAGCACCACACCTTTTCGAAGTGAAACCTGGCAAGCTTTACTACGACCCTCGCTATGGCACGCTGGCTACACGTACACACCTGGAGTTCAACGGCCATTCGTTTGAGGCGGCGGGCTCGCCAATCATGGAGCACACGCCGGAAAACGAGCGGCTGTTTATCAAGCAGTACGCTGTGTGGGCACATGACCGGCTTGAGATTGAGCGTGATCGTCTGCAAAAGCATAACGCCCGGCACGTACCAAAAATCCCCATCGACCACGTCCGAGAACGTACTGCCCAGATAGCTCATGGTATCATTTCTCTTGATGAACTCGACAAAAAACAGCGCTACGAGCTCGGCAAACTGACGAAAATCGATACCTACCTCGGCGACAAAGTCATGAGGCAATTCAACACACGCGGCGGCAAAACTCATGGGCACCGCAGGCGCAGATTCGGCTGGAACAAGCACAAACCAAAATACAATAGGCGGCGAGATAGGTAAGTGAAAAAGCGAGAAATTGTCCTACTACGACTTGATAAAATCGTTGGCGGTGGCCAGGCGCTCGGCACATTGCCTGACGGTCGCAAGCTATTCTGCTGGGGCGGGTTGCCCGGTGAAAAGGTGAAAGTACAGCTGACCAAAAAGAAATCGAGCTTCGCAGAGGGGGTAGTCGTGGAAGTGCTCGAGCCAAGCCCGGAGCGCATCACGCCACGTGACCCCGAGAGCTACCTATCGACCAGCCCATGGCAAATTATGAACTTTGAAGCCGAGCAACGCTACAAAGCGCAGCTTATCCAAGAAGCGTTTACTATGCATAGCGCGGCGCTGCCTGAATTGGCTGAGATATACACCGACAACCGTGAATTTCACTACCGCAACAAAGTGGAATTTAGCTGGTACGGCGACACAGTTGACGGCCAAGATACGCTCGAGCTTGCATTTTTTCGCCGCGGCTCGAAAGGCAAGATTGTCGTAGAAGGCAGCTCGCTATTGCCGCCAGAAATAGTGCAACTTGCCCGCGCCGTGCGTGATCATTTACGCACGCTCAGTGTCTCAGCGCGTCAGCTAAAAACCCTCCTGATTCGCTGCGATGCCGACAAAAACTGTGTATGGCAGCTGTACGTAAAAGACACGCCGTGCGAATTTGCCGATTCTCTCATACGTGCTGACCTCCCAGCCCAGGGCGGAGAAATTATTTACAGCAACACGAAAAGCCCGGCCAGCGTCATCACCGAGCGACTTGCCAGCACCGGCAACACAGTACTGACCGACCGCGTACTCGGCGTGCCGTTTCGTTATGCGACGGAAGGATTTTTTCAGGTAAATTTACCGGTATACGAGCAAGCTTTGAAGGATATGAAGCAGTGGGTGGACAAGCCGCTCGCTACCCATGAGATAGGCAATGAGCGGGTGACGTCGAGCGGGGCAGCACCCGTCTTGAGAGAAATCTTTGATTTTCGAGAGACAGGGGCGGACTCGGCGGCAGGACCCGCGAGTAGCGACCTACGTGGCAATTCTGAAAGAATTGGTGACGACGGGAGCGGTGAAAGCCACAAGACAATCAGGAAGGTGCTCGACCTCTACTCCGGCGTCGGCTCAATCGGCCTCACTATCGGCGGGCCGAACGTAACGCTCGTGGAGCTCAATGAGCACGCCGTGCGCGAAATGAAACGAAACATCGACGAGCTCAAACTAAAGGCCACGCCAGTGCTGGCCGCCAGCGAACAGGCGCTCGAATACATAACCAGCGACAAAATTATCATCGTCGACCCGCCGCGCGCCGGACTACATGCCAAGGTAGTAGAAAAACTCCTCGAGGCCTCGCCGCCGCGCATCATCTACCTCAGTTGCAACCCCGTCACTCAGGCCAGGGACGTCGCACTTTTGTCTCCAAAATATGAGATCAGGTTCGCCAAAGGCTACAACTTTTTCCCGCGCACACCACACATCGAGCACCTCGTCGTACTCGAACCGCTCGATTCTTAGGCCGCTCGTGTAGTACACTGGGGGAGAGATGAAAAACAAAAGCGGTTTTACTATCGTTGAACTACTAATTGCTATCGCTGTTATTGTGATACTTTCTGGGATTATGCTAGCTGGCTATCGCCAGGTTCAGGTAGATTCACGCGACGTGACTCGTAGCAGCAACGCCACGATTATTAGCGAAGCGCTCGAGAAATATTACGAGAAGAACGGAGCCTATCCGTCCGTCATCAGCCTCGCCAACAGCCAACCAGCCAACACCGGCGCAGCAATAGCCGCAAAGCTAGGTATCCCAGAAGAAAGCCTGCTTATGCCCGACATGCCTGATAGCGAGACAAACGGTATCCAATCCGGCGCCAGCCCGAGTAATGATTACATTGCTTATGAAGGCTATAGTGTAACAAACAACGCCAACTGCCAGAGTAGTGCCACGGGCGGCTGCGAACAATTTACGCTTCGCTACGTCGAAGAATCATCAGGCGGCACTGTCGTCATTGAAAGCCGAAGAGACGACGTATTTTAGCTCGTCTTGATCCGTCGGTAGGCGAAACGAGCCGCTAAGCGCCAGCCGCCACGTGCATCGCTATCGTATTGGAATATCTCGCCGTTTTTGACCTCGTGGATTAACACCAGCGCAGGATTATATGGTGCCAGGGTTTTATAAAATCGTAGCTCGTCGTCCTGAATATAGCTGCGACCCGGAAAGACTTGTTGGAATTTTTCGCGGCCGACGACATTGAAATAATCAGGATTACCGACAGGCGGCAAATATAATTCCGCTTTGAGCCCCATACGGGACACCAGCTTACTGATATCGCCAAGCAGCAGCTTTGAGCGCGCCGAGATATAGACGTAGAGCTGTTTTTTCTTGGTCAAAAACACCGTAGCGTCAGCCGTGCGACTAACTGGCACACCACGCACAATCACCTGGCCAATCTCGAAATCCGCCCCAAAACGCTCCCGGGCAAGCCGCTCGATCGCAATGTCGTCGTAGATTTCGTCTTTCATGTCTGTACACATTGTAGCATTAATTGCAAGGAGGGGCTCAGCTTACGCCTCGTGCTTCGCATTTGCTCTTGCGATATACTATAGATATGGAATTCGAAACTCGCTATAAGGCGCTGAATGAGGCTCAGCGCCAGGCAGTCGACCACATTGATGGGCCGCTAATGGTCATTGCTGGTCCGGGCACAGGCAAGACAGAGCTGCTCAGTATGCGCGTAGCAGCGATTTTGCAGCGTACCGACACGCTACCAGAAAATATTCTTTGTCTGACGTATACCGACAGTGGTGTAGCGGCTATGCGTAAACGCCTCAGCGAAATTATCGGCCCGGCTGCCTATAAAGTCGCCATACATACATTCCACAGCTTTAGCACCGAAGTTATCAATCACAATCGCAAGTTTTTTTATAACGGCGCCACGTTTCGCCCAGCCGATGAGCTACATAGCTACGAAATTTTACAATCAATTTTTAAGGAGCTTGAACCGGGCAATATTTTAGCCAGTCAAATGAATGGCTCATTCACGCACCTCGCCGACGCGCTTTCTGTTATCTCCGAGATCAAATCGAGCGGTCTGACTGGCGGCGAGTTGCTCAGCATTCTCGACGCGAACAACGAAGTGCTCGAAGCAGCCGAAAAACTACTGGTGCCAGTATTTTCGGCTGGCATCAAAAAATCAACCGCCGATGCACTCGGCGATATTCCAGCCAGAATAAAATCGCTCGAGCAGCCGGTCGGCGTCACCGGCATCTCACCGCTCGCCGAAGTCTTGGCTGGTAGCCTCGAAGTCGCGCTTGCGGAGGCAGATGCAAGCAACTCGACCAAACCTATCACCGCGTGGCGTAACGCTTGGCTCAAGAAAAACGAAAAAGGCGAGTTTATTTTAAAAGCCAGCGAACGCCAAGTAAAACTGCGCGCACTCAGTAGTGTTTACGACCAGTTCGTAGCACGCATGCAAGAAGCCGGGCTGTTTGATTTTGATGACATGATAGCAAATACCGTCCACGCTCTCGAGCTCATGCCGGAACTTCGATTCAATCTGCAAGAAAAATACCTCTACATCATGGTCGATGAATTTCAGGACACCAACCTCGCACAGATGCGAATTCTCTTCAGCCTCATCAATAACGATGTCAATGAAGGCCAGCCAAATATCATGGTGGTGGGCGACGACGATCAAGCGATTTATGGCTTTCAAGGTGCAACCGTCGGTAACATTCACAGTTTTATCGAAGCCTTTCCGGACGCTCCACGAATTGTGCTGACCGATAACTACCGCTCAACCGCCGATATTTTATCTCGCTCCAGAAGCGTAATTACCCTTGGCGACGAACGTCTCGAACGGCTTCTGCCAGACATCAATAAAGAACTAGTAGCCAAGCAGCCACAGCCTCAAGACGCGGCCAAGACACGACTTATCGAACTGCCAACCTCGGCTGATGAGCGCCATTATGTGGTAGAGACTATCAAAAAACTGCTTGATAGCGGTACGCCCGCCAGCCACATTGCCGTACTCGCCAGACGTCATCACGAGCTCATCGACCTGCTACCATACTTCGGTGCGGCGGGCATCAAGGTTAATTACGAGCGCCGCGATAACGTGCTTGAGCTGGCAGGCATTCAGCAGCTTGAATACATCGCGAGACTCCTCATCGCACTGCTCGATGGCCGCCTCGACAAAGCCAACGGTATGCTACCAGAACTTTTAGCTCATCCAAGTTTTGGTATCGCACCGCTCACGCTATGGCAGCTCAGCGTGAAGGCAGGAAATGAGCGAAAATCCTGGCTCGAGCTCATGCCGGACTTTCCAGAATTGGCACCAATTCACCAGTGGCTCATCGAGCAATCTCAGGCAGTGGCGCACGTGCCGCTAGAGCGCATGTGTGACCGAATCATTGGCACGCCAGATGCTGCAGCCGAACCATCTTCGTACACCTCACCGCTCTATGAGTACTATTTCTCTGAAGCCGAGCTTGAAGGCGACGCGGCGGCGTACCTGGCACACCTGAACGGCCTCATTGCTCTACGAGCAAGACTGCGCGAATACTATCCTGAAGCGATGCCGACACTGCGCACATTTTTGGAGTTTCTTCGGCTCCAGCGCGAATCGGGTGGCACTATCACAAGTATTCAGCCAGCCTCTCAGCGGGTTGACGACGCCGTCACTCTCATGACCGCCCATAAATCCAAAGGTCTGGAATTCGATACAGTATTTATAGTTGGCGCTGTTGATTCGGCGTGGGGCGAAAAGGCCAGAAGTAGAAGTCGGATGATCAGCTACCCCGAAAATCTGCCATTGCAGCCGCCGGGCGAGCGTATCGATGATCGCCTGCGGTTGTTTTATGTCGCCATGACTCGCGCGCGCAAGAGCCTCACGATCACATACAGCACAAATAATGATGTCGGCAAAGATCAGCTGGTGGCGAGCTTCTTGAGTGGAAAGGGCTGGGAAGTAGAACGACCAGAATTTACACATACCGAAGAGACTAAGAAGGAGGCGGTCGAGCTCGCCTGGTACCAGCCGGTTATCCGTCCGTTGTCGTCTTCGATGCGCGACCTGTTGGCTCCGCGGCTCGAAAACTACAAGCTCAACGCCACACATCTTAGCAATTTTCTCGACCTCACTCGTGGTGGGCCAGAGAGTTTTATCGTCAGCGACCTGCTGAAGTTTCCACAGGCACCATCGCCAGCTGGCGCGTATGGTAGCGCTATTCATACCGCCCTGCAGCGCGCCCACGCTCACACCGTCGCCACCGGCGAACAACGACCGCACGAAGATATTTTAAAAGATTTTGAAAATGCCCTAAAAGAACAGTATTTGCCGCCCGATGAATTCGAGCATTTTTTACAGCGCGGGAGTCTGGCACTGGGTGCATACCTCGCAAGCGGCCAGGCTCGTTTCCTAGCTACCCAAAAGACCGAGCTAAACTTTAGCGGACAGGGTGTAGCCGTTGGCGATGCGCAGCTTACCGGCATTCTCGACGTTATTGAACTCAACGATAGTGACAAAACGCTCCGCATCACCGACTACAAAACCGGCAAAGCAACGCGTAGTTGGCAGGGAAAGAGTGATTTTGAGAAGATAAAACTGCACCGCTACCGCACCCAGCTCTTGTTTTACGACCTCCTCATAGAGGGTTCGCGCGACTTTTCGAGATACGCGGTAGAGAATTGCACTATCCAATTTGTCGAACCCACGCGAAGTAGCGATATCGTGCAGCTTGAAGCTTCATTTACTAATGAGGAGCGCGAGCGATTAAAGAAACTAATCCAGGCAGTCTACCGCCATATTACAAAACTCGACATGCCAGATGTCAGTGGCTACGAGCCGAATTACAAGGGAATTATTGCGTTTGAAGACGTTCTCATTAATCGAGTAGTTGAGTAGCCCCTCCTTCGATTACGTGTTTAGCATATGTTGACTATATAGAGTAAAGAGTATATAATAATAGTATACCTTTCGAGCCGCAAGGTCAGAAAGGTTGTGGTGCATGTCGGCCACGCCGAACCGAGTCCTATGGCTCATCCCCCTTGTTTCCCGCAAGGCAGAGTACACCCCCGTACTCGCGAGCGCGCTTAGTGCGCTCACAGGAGCCCTCGGGAGAGAGCATCCCCGTTCTCCATGTATCCACGGCGAGGCTTGAGAATCCATCCACGGATCTCGGCTTCGCCACTCTCTTTTATTGACGTTTTTGATATAGTATGTATAAATGATACCAATCACCTTTGCTCGAGGGCTCGGCAGGGGTGACCGTTGGCTTCATTGCCGGCCGAAAGGAGGTGCCGTATCTACGGCGCCGGCGTACGTCAACGAAGCCGTACGCCGGATGGGCGTTTTTGCCCGTACTTTGGCCGAAGAGAGGAGAGACTCTCCTCTCTTCGGCCATACAACCAGACAAACGCTCCTGGCTCAGGTAGAGATCCTCATTTTTCCCTCCGGGATCTTTACCCAATCCAGCGCCAGTCGAGCAGTCCGGTGCGCCCGGGGATATAGAGCTGAAGACAAACTCTTCCAGCCCGAAGAGACAGCCGTATCCCCCCTGCGTACCAAACGCGCGGTGAGCTTCGAGGTCCTAGCCAGCCTCGAAGCCTCACCCGTTTTTCATTCCTGGGAAACATTGACGAGGTCAACATAAAATGATATTATAAATATGCTCGTGAGGTATCCTTCCGGGATCTCGAGCATTTTTGGTAGGGGCGGCACCTTATCCGAGCCTTGTCCGGGCATCATGACCCGGGGATCAGCACTTTCGCCCTTCGGAGCGAAAAATCTGCTGGCGCTAGGAGGTGATTGCGAGTGCCAGACTGGCGGTCGCAGTATGCAGGCAAGCTCGCGTACCTGCAGGAGCTGGCTCGCAAGGGTCAGCTCAGTCGAGACAATTCCATCTTGCGAGAGATGGAGTCCAAAGGCCGGAACATTCCGGAACTCGGACGTCTCGTTGACGAACTTGTTCGCCAAGCGAAATAACCTCTCTCGCCACCCCTCCGCCCGCTCCCTCAACGCGACATCGTCGCCGCGAGGGGCGGGTTTTCTCCTTTTATAGTCCTGTGAGACAATAAGAAGCAACGTTATGACTAATTTTTGGGATAACTTACCACGACCATTCTTTGCACTTGCCCCGATGGAAGCGGTAACTGATGTGGTGTTTCGTCATGTCGTGGCAGCCGCGGCGGCGCCAGATGTGTACTTTACTGAATTTACCAACGCCGCCAGTTACTGCAGCGAGGCAGGGGAGCATAGTACCCGCGGCCGGCTGACATTCACGCCGGACGAACAGCCTATCGTCGCTCAGATTTGGGGCAACAATCCAGACCACTTCGCCCACATGGCCACCAGCCTTGCCCAGGGCAAACCCAGCAATCCCAGCAAACCTGCTCAGGGTCAGACCCTGAGCAGGTTTGCTGGGATTGATATAAATATGGGGTGCCCAGACAAAACCGTTGTTAAAAATGGCACATGTAGCGCTCTTATTCGCCAACCAGAACTGGCTGCTGAATTAATCGCCGCCGCCAAGACAGGTGGCTTACCAGTCAGTGTCAAAACCCGGCTTGGGTTTAGCAGTACAGATGAATGGCGTGATTGGCTCACGCATCTTTTAAGGCAGGATATAGCCAATCTCACGATTCATCTGCGCACCAGAAAAGAAATGAGTAAAGTGCCAGCCCATTTCGAGCTCGTACCAACCATCAAGCAGCTACGTGACGAAATCGCCCCAGGG
>JAUIHN010000061.1 GCA_030432305.1 bacterium
GCTCCGCTGGTATACTTAAGTTATGGCTGAAACTACACTTCTTTTGCATAATATTCGCTCGACCCATAACGTCGGTTCTATTTTTCGCACTGCCGAAGGTTTCGGCGTGAAAGAAATTATCCTTAGCGGCTACACGCCGTACCCAAAACTGGTCGACGACACTCGTCTGCCGCACATAGCCGAAAAAATCACCAAGCAAATCCATAAAACTGCCCTCGGCGCAGAGACTTTCATTTCATTTCACTATTTCGAGAATATCGATGATTTTCTAAAGACAAATTCGTTACCAATTGTCGCGCTCGAACAAAGCGAACGGTCTATCCCGCTCAAAAACTACCAGCCAAAGAGAGATTTTGTCCTACTTCTTGGCGAAGAGGTTCACGGTATCGAACCACAACTGCTGGAGAAATGTGAAACTATCCTCGAAATCCCCATGAAAGGCCAAAAGGAATCGTTCAACGTCTCGGTTGCTGCCGGAATTGCACTCTACGAGCTGAGTAAGTAGTTTATTTGAGCACCACGCAATCCTCGCCCATCTCACGTACGAGCGTGCCGATGAGCTCATCGCTGCCATCTACTTTAAATGGCAGCCGCAGGGCGGATTTCTTGTCTTCTCCAAGTACCAGCACAATATCGTTCTCACCCGCATACTCAGCACAAACTTCTTTGAGCCTTAGGAGCGAGGTGTGGTCATCGGGGTCTTTGATGTGCACGAAGAGCTTTTTCACGGGCTCGTCCTGCTTGACTGGTGCTACTCGTAGTTCCGGCAAGACCCCAGTGCTTGATTCTGAAGGCTTAGCTGGGTACGATTTCTTAGCACTTACCCTCGTGGCCTTTACATTTGCCCTGGCCTTTGGCGCCTCCATCTTGCGGCCGGTCGATTCATATTCGCGTAGCTCCTGGTCGGTCACCAGCGCGACTTCCTCGGCGTTTACTTTGGCATCACTCGTCAGATTACCGTCGCGGTCGCGCGCGTTGACTCTGCCCGAAACTTTCACGACTGCGTCTTGCACCAGTTTAGCTCCGACTTGCTCGAACAAATTCGGGAAGACGATTAGTTCCGTCTCGTCCGTCTTGTCCTCCAGTCGAACAAACGCCATCTTGGAGCCAGATTTTGTCACAATTGTTCTCACGGAACTTATCAGCCCTCCGACAGTAATTTTCGAGCCGTCGTTTTCGGGCTTTACCTTCGAAAGCGCCACGGTTTGCTCTTCAAAGTAGCTGTCGTAGTTATCAAGCGGATGTGCACTGACATAGAGCCCAAGCAACTCACGCTCCCACGTCAGTTGCTCTTTCTCGGTGTATTTTGTCGGTGCCGCCTGCAGCGCCACGCTCGGCTGCACCGAAGCATCTCCCGCTAAGTCGCCAAACAAATTGGCCTGTCCGCTGAGAGCCTCCTTTTGGATTTTCGAGGCAAACGCCAGCAGATTTTCAAGGTTAAAGAGGAGATCTGAGCGATCACCCAGCGCATCAAAACCGCCAGCTTTTATAAGTGACTCCCAAACTCTTTTGTTAACTTTACTGGTACTGACACGCTCAGCAAAATCCTCGACGCTCTTAAACCTGCCTTCTTCGCGCGCCCGTATAATCTCTTCGGCAGCACCCGCACCAACACCCTTGACCGCAGTCATGCCAAAGCGAATTGAGCTTTGTCTGGGCACGACAGCGAACTCGCCGAATGACTCATTGACATCAGGCGAAAGCACCTTTATGCCCATGTGCTTACACTCACTAATCTCAATCGCCAGCCGCTCGATGTCATCGTGGTCGCTCGTCATCAGCGCCGCCATAAATGCATCCGGATAATGTGCCTTCAGGTATGCCGTCCAGTACGCAATCAACCCATAGCAAGCCGCGTGCGACTTGTTAAAACAGTAGTTCGCAAACTCTTCCAGCTGCGCCCAGAACAGCTCCATATCTTTTCGATCAGCACCAGAATGCTTGATGGCGCCTTCAATAAACTCCGGTTTGACCTTCTTCATCATCTCCATGATTTTCTTACCAACCGCTTTTCGAAGCGTATCGGCCTGACCACCGGAGAATCCTGCCAAATCTTTTGAAATCTGCATAAACTGCTCTTGATACACCAGGATACCGTAGGTACTAGAGAGTGCGGCTTCCATCTTTGGGTGAAGGTATGATATATCTTCTTCGCCGTGCTTTCTCTTGATAAAACTATCGATAAACTGCATCGGTCCCGGGCGATAGAGCGCCACCATAGCGATAATATCATCGAACACGCTTGGTTTCAGCTCGCGTAAGTAGCGCTTCATGCCGGCAGACTCCAGCTGAAATACACCGGTGGTATCGCCGCGCTGAAACAGCTCGTATGTTTTGGTATCATCGAGTGGCAACTTTGAAAGATCAATGTCGTCTTTATAGACTTTTCGAATAATTCGAAGGGCGTTATTGATGATAGTGAGGTTAGAAAGACCTAGAAAGTCCATCTTAAGTAGACCCAGCTCTTCGACCGGATTCATCGGATACTGCGTGGAAACCACACCTTTTTGCGCCATTTCAAGCGGGACATAATTCACGATATCATCAGGCGCGATGACCACACCAGCCGCGTGCACGCCATGCGAACGAATCGTGCCCTCAAGGCGCATCGCGTAGTCAAAGACTTCTTTCGCGGTCGGATTTGATTCGTACTCTTTTTTTAAATCTGCGTCCTCTACCACGCTCTTTTTGAGCGGCACGTGCCTGCCCTGCACCGGCGGCGGAATGAGTTTAGCCAGGCGGTCGCTCTCAGCATACGGTACCTGTAGCACCCTGGCGACATCACGCACGGCGGCTCGTGCTGCCATACGACCAAAGGTCACGATATTGGCAACCCTACTTTCGCCATATTTTTCGGCGCAGTATGCAATCACTTCGTCGCGTCTGGTGTCTTGAATGTCGATGTCGATATCCGGCATGCTGATACGATCAGGATTCAAGAATCGCTCAAATAGCAGACCATAATGCAACGGG
>JAUIHN010000015.1 GCA_030432305.1 bacterium
AACCGTCTGCCGATTAACGTGTTGAACTCGCTGATTAGCCGCATCAAGATTTTGTCAAACCTCAAAATCGACGAACACCGTGTCCCACAAGACGGCCGCTTCAAGGTCACCGTGGCTGGCAAACAGTACGCACTCCGTGTAAGCACCCTACCAATTACCGACGGTGAAAAAGTGGTGATGCGTATTCTCGACGAGTCAAATCAAGCAGTTAAGCTTGAGCAGCTGGGATACTGGGGGCACTCGCTCGAAGTCATTACCGATGCTATGCGCGAGCCGAACGGCATGATACTGGTGACCGGCCCAACTGGCTCTGGTAAGTCAACGAGCTTGTTTAGCGTCCTGACCGAGCTCAATACGCCTGATGTCAACATTTCGACAATTGAAGATCCGGTTGAGTACAAAATTCAGGGTGTCAACCAAGTTCAAACCAACGTCAAAGCCGGTATGTCATTCGCTTCCGGCCTGCGCGCGCTGCTACGCCAAGACCCAAATATTATCATGGTTGGTGAGATCCGTGACGGCGAGACCGCCAACCTTGGCGTGCAGGCAGCCCTGACCGGACACTTGGTTTTTAGCACGCTCCACACCAACAACGCCGCCACTACACTGCCCCGTCTACTAGATATGGGCATTGAACCATTTTTGATTGCCAGCAATGTAAAAGCTGTTGTCGGTCAACGCTTGGTGAGGCGTCTTTGTAATACCTGTCGCGAAAGTCACGAACCAACCAAAGAAGAAGTAAAGACGCTACTCTCTATGTTCCACCTTGATGAAAAAGAAGGTTTCTCGATTATACACACGCTCGAAAAACAAGCCGCCGACCAAGGTGTTGGAAAGGACATACCGATAAGCACCGAGCCAGATAAAGTAAAAACTATCTGGAAAGCCTCTGCCGAAGGTGGTTGCGAAGAATGTAATCACACCGGCTACAAAGGCCGTATTGGTATCTACGAAGTGCTCGGCAACACAGCAGCTATTCAGAAGCTCATCATGGCTGGTGCCACTAGCCAGCAAATTCAAGATCAAGCCATCGAGGAAAAGATGGTCACTATGCAGTCCGATGGCCTTATTAAAATGCTGCGCGGCGACACATCTCTAGAAGAAGTTATGCGAGTCACAAAGGAGTAACATAGGGTATGCCACTTTTTACTTACACAGCTACCAATTCTAAAAGCGACATCATAAAAGGCACGCTCGAGACAGCCGACAAGGCAGCAGTAACTGCCGCTCTTAGCAAGCAAGGCCTAAGGCCGCTTAGTATCAAGGAAGGATCTGGTAGCGCTCACGTCAAAGCGCCTAAAGTTGGCTTGATGTCTAAAAAAGTCAAAATGAACGATCTGGTTATCTTCACCAGGGAGCTTAGCGCCATGGTTGGTGCTGGCGTACCTCACTCGAGCAACACGCCGAAAGCCCGGCACTAAAGAAAACGTTGGCTGCCGTCATCCAGGATGTCGAAAATGGCGCCAGTATTGGCGACGCTCTCGCCAAACACCCGGCCGTGTTTGACGATGTGTATGTCAACATGGTCAGGGCAGGCGAAGCAGCCGGTATTTTGGATGATATTTTAAAACGCCTCGCCATGCAGCAAGAGAAAAATGCCACCATCCGCAAAAAAATCAAAATCGCCATGACCTACCCGATGGTACTCGTCGGCATCACTATCATTGCCTTTTTTGGATTGATGCTTTTCGTCATCCCGCAAATCGGCAATATTTTAAAAGACCTTGGCGGTGAAGATGCTGAGCTTCCCCCGCTCACCCAGGCGATGCTCGGCATCAGCGCCTTTCTGATTAACTTTTGGTTTATAGTTATCCCCGCATTCGTCGGCGGCATCGTGCTGTTTTTGCGCTTCATACGAACACCAAAAGGGAAGCGACAATTCCATAAATTCCTCCTACGTGCGCCCGGTGTCAAGACGTTAGTACAAAAAATAGCCATCGCCCGCTTTGCCAGAACATTCTCTGCCCTAATAGGTGCCGGCGTAGCCGTGCTTGAGGCTCTCAACGTTACTGCCCACGCTGTTGGTAATGTCGTGTACGAAGAAGCTCTCATCGCCGCAGCCGAAGAAGTGAAAAATGGCGTACCGCTTTCCTCCATTGTCGAGAAAAATCCATTATTCCCAGCCATCGTCAGTCAGATGTTAGCAGTTGGCGAAGAGACTGGCCAGACTGACACAGTACTTGTCAAAGTAGCTGACTTTTACGAAGAGGAGGTAGACGTTGCCATTGAAGGTATCAGTTCAATTATCGAGCCGATGATGATTCTTGTCATGGGTAGTATGGTCGGTCTTATCGCAGCCAGCGTCATGGGTCCAATCGCTAGCCTATCTCAGAACATTAAAGGGTAAGTTCGTACGTAAAAAGCATACTGCTCATGCTATACTGTTAGAGAATACTCTTGAGTGGGCATCATGACAAAATTGTTTCATAAAGATAAGCCAGTTATAGGCCTTGATATCAGTCAGACCGGTATCAAGGTTATGGCTATTGATACCCAAAAATGGCTGGTTACCGGCTATGGATCGGTTGACCTTGACCCGCTTAAAATCCAGCAATCTCTTGAGAGTGGCGACGAATATCTTGGCGATAACCTTCGAAGTCTGTTTACCGACAAGATTGTCGGCACACTCCCCAGTACCCAGGCCGTCATTGGTATTCCGTCAAACCGCAGTTTTTCCAGAACCTTCAACCTGCCAACTAAAGCCGAGAAAAATCTGGCCGACGCTGTTGAGGTAGAAGTGGACCAGTACATTCCGATTCCACTTTCGTCACTCTACGTCGACTACGAAATCATCGAAAGAAATAAAGAACAGCTCACCGCTGTCATGGCAGCGGTGCCTAAAACGCTAGTTGACAATGTACTGGCGGCTGTCTCCAAGGCCGAACTTGACCCAATCGTAATAGAGCCCGGTATTAATGCCGTTGCTAGGCTGCTCGAGGCAACCGAAGAAGGTCACCTCTCGACTCTCATCGTTGACATTGGCCCAGCCAGTACAGACATCGCCGTACTGGACGAAAGCGCTATTCGCGTCAGTGGCGGTCTTGGTATTGGCGGTAATACCTTTACGCTTGATATCGCCAAGAAACTCAATGTTACGCTGGAGAATGCTCACCAACTGAAGGTACTAAATGGTATCAACGCCGGCCCGCGCCAGGCGCAAATAGTGAGAGCTCTCACGCCAAGCCTGGAAAGAATTACCGCTGAAGTTCGAAAAGTCATACGCTACTACTCTGAACGTATCACCGAAAGCCGCAAGATAGAGCAGGTGCTCGTAGTTGGCAGCGGCAGTAACGTTCCTGGCATTGGCGATTACTTCACGAATGAACTCGTCATGGCGGCCAGAACAGCCAGCCCGTGGCAGCATCTGAATTTTGGCACATTGCCGCAACCGCATAAGCAATTCCGCCCACGCTACATCACCGTAGCCGGGCTCGCCAGCGCGAAAATAGAGGAAGCCTGGCAATGATAAATCTTTTACCACCGGAGACAAAGGCTCAAACCAACGCTGCTCGCCAGAATCGTTTGCTACTTCGCTACAACATTATGCTGCTCGCCGCACTTGGATTTTTATTGCTGGCTATGGGTGTTGTCTATATATATCTAGCCAGTACTAAGGCAGCCGCAGAAGATACCGTGACAGAAAATATTGCTAGAGCAGGTAACTTCGGCACTGTTGAGACGGAGGCGGACGCCTTCAGACAAGATCTGTCGCACGCAAAACAAATTCTTGATAGCGACGTGACGTACACGAAAGTTATCCTTGAAATAGCAAATGTTCTGCCTCGAGGCGTGGTACTCGATACCCTCAGTCTTGACTCAGAATCTTTTGGCAGTCCCACGACATTAGCCGCCAATGCCGTCAACTATGAAACCGTGCTTCGACTAAAAGACTCCCTGCAAGCCTCGACCATTTTCTCGAACGTCAGCATCCAGACCATTAGTGATAGTCGCTCTGGCGCCTATCCGCTTAACGCTACGCTCTCAGTAACAATCCGAAAGGACGCCGCCCAATGACGGTAACTATTCCCCAGAACATTACGGCCACGAGACTACGTTATATTCTCTTAGGCGCCCTTTCGCTGACGATAATTCTTGGTAGTGCACTCTTTTACCTTGGCTATAGCCAGCTCAGCGGCACAGCAACCGAAACAGGCGAACAAGTAGCCAGCGCTAGAGAAAGCGAAACAACTATACAACGGCTCGAGTCACTCAAAACAGAGCTGGAAGAAAAAAAAGAACTCGTCTTTACAGCCTCCCAGGTAACAGCCGACAGCCAGAATTACGCCTACCAAGACCGACTCGTCAATGATTTGACAGTCTATGCCAATCGTGCCAATCTCGCCATCACTAACATTAGCTTTACAAACCCAGCCAGTAGCGCATCTACACCTGCCAGCAGTAGCCTTGAGGGTGCCAACACAGCTCCTACAAGCAGCGCCAGCCTGCAAACCGCCACTGTCGATATCACACTGGAAAGCCCGCTCAACTACCGCGATTTATTAAACTTCCTTCACTATATCGAACAGAATCTCACCAAACTAAAAGTCAGCAGAGTGACCATGACAAAGAATCAAAGTGAAAATGTTACCATTGATGTTTTAAATCTCGAGGTGTACCTACAGTAACATTATGAAAGAACCGCAGACAACGAAAAAACCATTCATCTCCATAATAAAGCGGTACCACTTAGTGCTATTCATTGTTGTTGTCGCCCTCATCTTGTCAGTAGCTATCTTGCTGCTCTATGGCGTTGTTAACAAGGCGAGCGGTGAAAACGTATCGCCAGAAGGCAACGTTTCTTCAAATTTCGACCAAGCAACCATCGACCGCATCAAGCAGCTCAAAACATCCGACGAGTCGAGCGATCCACTCGACCTTTCCAGGGGGAGAATCAATCCGTTCATTGAATAGCGTAACCATTTTGATAGCCCCGTACCGAGCCAAATGGTATACTAAAGGACATGTTAATCACTGGCGATAGGTTACTCGATACTCCGGTGCTCGGCCTACAAACCGGCAGTGAACTCGCCCGTACTAAGCACGCCATTATCGACCCTGCCAATCTCAAAGTTCACGCCTACGAATTGCAAGGTCCGCTACTGAGCACACAGCCATCACTCCTCAGGATTGCCGATGTCAGAGAAATCAGCGACATCGGCCTGATTGTCGACTCCAGCGACGAGTTTGTTGGCATCGATGACGTCATAAAACTAGGCGAACTTTATAACCTACATTTCGTGCTTGTCGGCATGCCTGTAATCGACGTCAAAGGCCACAAACTTGGCAAGGTAAACGGCTACACCGTCAACACCACGGACTTCTTGGTGTATCAATTAAGCATCAAGCGACCCCTACTAAAGAGTTTAAACGACACCGAGCTTTTGATTCACCGCAGCCAGATAACGGAGATAAATAACGACGCCATCATCGTCCAATCCGAAGCAGAAATCCCCGAGCCTATCATCCAGTCGGTTCGCTCGTCATATGTGAATCCGTTTCGAAGCAAGCCAGCTTCGGAGCACAGCTCAACTGCGACGAGCGACTAATCTTCACCGGCCAGCGCCGCGTTTATCGCCTCGTAGGAGAACCCTTGCCTCATCAGGTACTGTTTCAGCTTTTGCGTATCGTCGTAGCGGTTTCTTTTTTTGTCGAGTACTTTTTGCAGCTCGCTCCTTTCATCTCGCGAAGAATTTTGCAGCTCGGCCTGGATAATTTTTGGATCGACACCTTTGGCACGAAGCTCAGCCTCAAGCTTGCGCAGGGAAGTGCCTTTTCGCACGTTTCGGTTTTCTATCCACCAACGCGCAAACTGTTCGTCGTTAACATAACTACGTTCAACCAACCGGTTGAATATTCTATCGGCTACCCCCTGGCTAACGCCTTCGCGCTCCTTTAGCTCGCCCTTTCTGTTCTTGTATTTTGTCGTTCTCGTTTTACGCCACAGATAGTCACGCACTTCTCGCGAGCTATGCGGCCGCATCAGACAGTATTCCAGCGCCTGGCCGTAGAGCTTACCAAACTGGCTCTCCGTCTCGAACTCCACCAGCTCCGCCTCGCTATATTCCTTACCTACTTTAACCCCTAGATCAACCACCTGCGAAATATCCAGCGAAAACCGATATTTGCCATCGACCGACACATTCACACGGTCGGGATTTTTGGCTTGAGCTGAGATGCTCGTAATCTTCATATATAAAGATCAGGATTCTTATGTGGAATCAATGCCAGTACCAACGCATGCTCATAGTAGGTTTTTCGAGTCACAGCATTATCCGTTAGTATACCAACCGCTCCGTTTTGCTGCTTTGAGTTAGTCTTACTAAACACGATGTCGTCTGCTGTCCCAAGCTCCATACCCCCCTTAATCAGCTCGGCAATCTTAGGAGGTAAGACGAAAGAAGCCGTTCTCGCTGAGCCCTGAAGCCCATCCTTTGATGTCACCTCCATCCACGCAAACGCCTCTAATTGGTTATCCTTTGCATCGACGCCACCCTCCAGACCTACCCAGTATTCTGCGTCAGGAAATCTTTTTTGCGCATTCTGTGCTCGATTCCAGACACCTTGTTGCGTTTCTTCGTCAGACATTGGCTGATCAGCAACGCCTGATAAAACCTCCTCCGAAATAAACTCAAAATTCTGGCCTGGGAACACTGTCCGAAATGCCACCTCAGTGGCAGCAAGCTTAACTGGATTTCTTGAGGCCACGACAACTTTCTTCATACTACACCGTCCTTTCGTAACGCATCACTTAATAATGGCAACTCGACAATGCCAGAGTCCACGGATAAATGACCTCCATCAGGTACGGCAATTATGGCAATTAATACGCCTTTAAGTTTCTCTGCGGCGTTCGCAGCATTGTCATATGAACAGTATGGGTCATCGCTCCCATGGACAAAGTAAAATCTCTCAGCTTTCTGCCTGATTAATCTCCAATCAAAACCGTCAGGCGGGAAGAGCTCAGCAAACTGGCGAGGGTCTTTGAAGTCAGGTGATTGGCTTGTCAAGTCCTCGTTCAAAAACGCGCCGACCAACACTGCTGCTTTTACTTTCGGGAACTCTGGCCGAGCAAGTAAGTTCAGGACACTAGTCGCGCCAGATGAATGACCCACAAGTACATTGTCGGCGAATTCCCAGTCTCCGGAATGCAAAAACTCCCAGTACTTTTCAGCGCTAGGCCGATGATTGTCCGGCAACAACGGCGCCCACACTTCGTAGCCACTCTCTTCAAACCGCTGCTTCAGCCACGGCCACCAATGGTCGTTTGGACTTCCACCGGTGCCATGCAAGAAGAGTGCGCGCTTCATTACTCAACTCCTTTCGATAGGCAAATATCCAGTAGCTCTGGGAATTCACGAGTCCCCATATCCCCCAAACAGAAGTGTCCGTGGTCAATAAACTTATGATAGCGAACGTTTGGCAATTTTTTCTTTAGCAAAGCAAGGGTTGCCTGTATCGAAGTTCCATCGTTCGTAGAGTAGAGAATATCGACACCTTTCTTGGTCTTTTCCGCGAGCTCCACATCAATTAAGAAATCAAATAAATCGCCGTTTTCGCGTTCTACGTCTAGCCACGGCGCTACCAACACAAGCCTCTCCACTTTTTGGTTCGACTCACTGAGCCAGCGCACCAAAAAACCGGCTCCACAGCTGTGACCAACTAGAATCGTATTTTCGTCTACTACCTGGCGCTCAAACTCAACCTTCCATTGTCCATAGTTTGGGTCGTACGACGCTGGCAACTCAGGGGTCTGTGCTAGAATACCACGGGCACACAACTCGCGCTGGAGCCAAGGTAGCCAATGAGCATTACTCGGACTATCATGGCCGTAGTCGCGATACTCTTCCTCCGAGGGCATACCGTGCAAGATAATAGCTCGTTTAGTCATACTTGCCCTCGTAGTACTTTTCATACGTCTGTTTCAACCCATCCGTAATCAAACCGTCGGCAATAATCTTACTAAGATCCTCCTGGTTTATCCAGATCAATTCAGCAACCTCTTCTGATTGCGGAGTGAGCTGAGTCGTCTTCGGTAGGGTGACTCGATATACTTTCGTAAATCGATTCATCTTGGCGCCTTTTGGGTCGACCACCTCGCCATAAAAATAGGCAACTTCTTCAAGATCGTTGCTCGCGATACCCGTTTCTTCTAGGAGCTCCCGCCGAGCGGCTGCTTCGTACGATTCGCCATAGGCAATATTGCCACCAGCGGAGGTGTCCCAGCAGCCAGGGTAAGATTTTTTATTCTCAGACCGTTTTTGCAATAAGATAGCTCCGTCCTCGTCCTCGACAGAAACTCGAACGATGCGATACCTAGCGCCTTGTTTACGCGAATCATCGCGCCCAATCGAGCCTATTGGATTGTCGTTTTCATCAACATGCCAAATCTGCTCCTGCATGAAGCTACGCTTCTTTCTTTGCCACCTCTTCGCGGACTTTTTTCTCTATTTCATCGAGTACTTTCGGGTTTTCTTTCAGATATATCTTGGTGGCTTCGCGGCCTTGGCCGATTTTGCCGTCCTTGTAGTCAAACCACGCGCCCGACTTGCCAACAACACCGTGCTGCGTCGCGAGATCGAGCACGTCGCCTGTCCGCGAAATGCCTTCGTTATACATAATATCAAACTCGGCGATCCTAAATGGCGGCGCAATTTTGTTCTTTACAATCTTCACCTTTGTCCGGTTACCAATGATATCGTCGCCAACTTTTATCTGGCCAGTACGACGAATGTCCATACGTACCGAAGCATAAAATTTCAGCGCGTTACCACCAGTCGTGGTTTCAGGATTGCCAAACATAACACCAATCTTCATACGGATTTGGTTGATGAATATCACCGTCGTCTTGCTTTTGCTGATAATACCCGTCAGCTTACGGAGCGCCTGGCTCATCAGTCGAGCCTGTAGACCCATGTGGCTGTCGCCCATATCGCCGTCGATTTCAGCCTGCGGTACAAGTGCCGCCACGCTGTCGACTACCACGAGATCAACTGCGCTGGAGCGCACCAATGTCTCGACGATTTCCAGTGCTTGCTCGCCGTTATCTGGCTGCGCCACCAACAGGTTGTCGGTGTCCACGCCAACTCGCCTGGCATACGCCGGGTCAAGTGCGTGCTCGGCATCGACAAATGCCGCCGTACCGCCTTGGCGCTGAATCTCAGCGATAGCGTGCAGGGTCAGGGTAGTCTTACCAGAACTCTCCGGACCATAGATTTCAATAATTCGCCCTTTTGGATAACCACCACCAAGCGCGATATCCAGGCTCAGCGCACCACTCGGTAGCAGGGCAACGTCTACCTTTTTGGCTTCGCCAAGCTTCATAATTGCCCCGTCGCCAAACTGCTTAGTGATTTGGTCCATCGCTAGACCAAGAGCTTTTGATTTACCGTCACTCGCCGCAGCTTTGTCTGTCGCCTCTGTTTTCTTGCTCATTTTCCCCTCACTTTCACTGTACCTAGTATACCACTTTTACCACTAATGTTATACTTGTAAAGAATGAAAAAACTACCTCGTCTCACTATTGTTGAGCTACTGGTCATCGTTGTTTTCCTCGCTGCTGCAACCGCCGTGCTGTTGTACCAGCGAGGAAACATCGTGGCCTCGCAGCAGGACGAAGACCGCAAGACAGCCATCAATGCGATGTACTACAATCTAGAGGAAGTGTTCTATAAACAAAACGGCCATTATCCCAGCATGATTGACGAAATGAACCTGACGGCGATGGACGCCGAGCTCTTCATTGACCCCGAAGGCATGAAGATTGGGGAAACCGGCGCTGATTACCGTTACGACGCGATTGACTGTAGAGACGACGTCTGCCAAGCCTACAAACTCACCGGCCGTCTTGAAAAAGAAGCCGACTACACTAAGACAAACCGCAACTAGTCGTCGCCGACCGGCCGGCCGTTTTTAAACGACTCCACCGCGTTATTAACAATCGCAACCTGTTCTTTCGGATTCTCGACAAACGCAAATCGATAGGTCGTTTCCTCGCCTTCGGTACTAAGCCGCATAGTTCCATAATTAAACATATGCTGCAAGATTCCCTGACGCCGGAAACTGGCGTCTTCAATACTGCCAAGACTGACGGTTTGTTCATGATGAGAAAACAGGCTCAGTTGGATTTCCTGGATAATCGACTCATTCGTCAAGAAGAACTGATTCTTCAAATACACCCATATCGACGAGCCGCCCAAGAAAGCGATAAAGAGCGTGACCAGCAGCAGGATGCTAATAATTAGCCCTGGTGAGGGCACATACCCGCCGGATAGCGACGACTCGTCAAACGTAGAGTAAATGTCTGGCACGAGCAACATAAATGTCAGCATAATCATGATGCCAAAACCGGTGAAAAAGCACGGGATGAAGAGGCCAATAGGGTGGCGGCTAATCCGTAAAATCACGCACTCGCCTTCGCTCAAGTTGAGTTGTGGGTAGGCGCGCATTGACTCCTCGTGCTTGCGCTTGAGTTTATCGCTAATTTCACGAGCTTGAGGTTCAACCTCGCGCTTGGCGTGTACGAGTTTCGGCTCGTTGGCATATTGCGCCCGAAGTCTCGGGTCAAAGTTATGTCCATCATACTCTTCGGGCTTGGCTGTAACGTGAGATGTCGGCTCATACTCTTCCTCCTGCTCGGGAGAATCTTTGTAGTACAGCGGTCGGCCTTCGGAGTCGTAGGCGGCTGGCTGGTTCGCTTCCGTCTGCTCGTTTTTCATGTTCTTATTTTATCACCCTTCCGAGCCGAGCCCAAGATGACGATAGGCCTTGTTCGTGACGCGGCGCCCCCGTGGCGTCCGCTCGATGAATCCAAGTTGCATCAGGTACGGCTCGTAGAAATCTTCAATTGTCGTAGCTTCGTCGCCAGTCAGCGCGGCGATTGTGTTAAGCCCCACCGGGCTATCACCGTAGTTTTCAACCACACTGTGAAGCAGCTGGCGATCGGCCGGGTCAAGACCGAGCTCGTCGATTTCCAACATCTCCAGCGCCTTAGTCGTAATGACCGTATCGATAATGCCGTCGCCGTTAACATCGGCATAGTCACGAACGCGCTTGAGCAGGCGATTGGCAATACGCGGCGTCAGGCGAGCCCTGGTCGAAAGGTCGTGCGCGGCGCTCGGTTCTATCTTACTCTCCAGAATTGCCGCCGCCCTCGTGATAATCTGCTCGATCTCGGCCGGCGTATAAAATTCCAGCCGGTGAATATGACCAAAGCGATCTCTAAGTGGTGCGGCCAAAGCACCGGTCCGCGTCGTGGCGCCAATCACTGTAAATTTCGGCAAATCAAGCCGAATTGAACGCGCCGCCGGGCCTTTGCCAATGACAATATCCAGCTTGAAATCTTCCATCGCGCTATAGAGCACTTCCTCGACAGCGCGGCTCAGGCGGTGAATCTCATCGATAAACAGCACGTCGCCATCTTGCAGATTCGTCAGAATACTCGCCAAATCGCCGGCGCGTTCGATTGCCGGCCCTGCCGTGATACGAATATTGCGTCCCATTTCATTAGCAATCACCATGGCAAGCGTTGTCTTACCAAGGCCAGGTGGACCATAGAGCAGCACGTGATCAATCGGTTCGTCGCGTTTACTCGCAGCTTCAATCGCCAGGCTCAAGTTCTTTTTTATGCGCTCCTGTCCGGTGTACTCATCGAACCGCTGCGGCCGAAGGGTGACCTCAATAACTTGCTCGTCATCATTATCGTCATGAATTCCAGTGTCTACAATCCGCTCAATCGCCATAGTTATCCCTTCAGTGCCTCCGTCACACGCTGAGAAGTTGGAAGCTTAGCGTCGACGCCTTCAAGTGCCTTGGTGGCATCAGCCAGTGAATATCCAAGCGCCATCAGCGCCTCAAGCGCTTCGTCGTTGGTGTTGAGCTCTGTTTGCGCTGCTTCGGTTTGCTGGTAATGTGTAGGCAAACCTACTTTGTCGGCAAGATCGACAACCACGCGCTCGGCTGTCTTTTTGCCGACACCAGAAGCTTTTGTGACGTACGCTGCATCGCTGTTGGCGATGGCGTTTCGGACTTGCTCGGCCGTACCAAGACTCAGTATTGCGAGCGCTGCCTTTGGACCAACACTCTGTACGGTGATGAGTAGTTCAAACAGTTTTTTCGCTGCCAGGGAACCAAAACCAAAAAGTTCTTCGGCCTGCTCACGCACATGGTGGTAGGTGTAAAATTTTACTTGCTCGTGCAATACCGCCTGTTCGTAATCGCCAAGTGGCACTGCAATTTCATAGCCCACGCCGTGCACGTCAACAATGACAGACGAGCCGAATTTTTCTGCTACGACTCCAGACACATGCGCAATCATGGCAATAATCCTCCTTCACCTTCGCCTCCGTTTTCATTGTCTTCATCATCAGGAGGGGAGGGGTCCTCGCTCTCGCCCCCATTTTCGGTTTCCTCTTCTGGCTCTTCAGGCTCCTCATTTTCTTCCGGCTCGGGCTCTGGCTCTTCTATCGGCGTGCAGGTCTCGGCTGGCAGGGCACTGCTTTTGAAATACTCGCTAAATGTACCGTATCCACCCCGGCTCGCCAATGCCTCTCGGCCAAAACAAACTGCGCGCTGCACGATGCCCGCCGGAATCGTAAACGGTGTGTCGCTGACCCCCGCCAGTCCCTGGCTCATTGTATTCACCCAAATCGGCCCGGCCATGCCGGAGCCGCCATTAAGCATCGGCGTATTGTCGTTGTTGCCTACCCAGATACCCAGCGCCAGCTGCGGTGTATAACCGATTGTCCAGGCATCTCGCTGCTCGTCGGTTGTGCCGGTCTTCACAGCCGCCGTACGGCCAGGCACAGTCAGCGAACCGCCGAAGATAGGTGCACGGGCGTTAGCGTCCGAAAGAATGCTGGATATCAAGTAGGCACCCTCGGGGCTAAGCGCCGGGGTCGTGACAGCTCGCGGCGCCCGGTAGACCGATGTGTTAAATTTGTCATTTATCTCTTCGACCAAAACAGCTTCGTAGAGCTGCCCTTCGTTGGCAAACGCCGCGTAGGCATTGGTCATTTCCAGCAGCGGCACCTCCGCCGAGCCGAGCGCCAACGACAAACCGTACTGCCTATCCTCATTTATCGTCGTAATGCCAAGTTTCTTGGCGCCTTCGATGGCCGACGATACACCAAACTCCTGCATCACCTCGACACTTGGAATATTAAGTGATTGGCTCAGTGCATTCCGAACCGTGATGTCTCCTCGAAAACTCCTATCGGCGTTTTGCGGCTGGTAATTTCCAAAATCAGTAGGAACGTCGTGCAGTATGGTCGCCGGTGTAATCACGCCTTGGTCAAGCGCAGCACTATAATAAATCGGCTTAAAGCTCGAGCCGGGCTGGCGGGCGCTCGTCACAAGATTCACCTTACCCCACTCCTCATTTGTCCAGTCTGCACTCCCCACCAACGCCAATACACTGCCGCTTGTCGGGTCAATCGCCACGCCGGCCGCGTTCGTGCCGCCATTGGCCTGAATAAAACTCATGTGACCCGTAATATTTTGCTGCAATGTGTGCTGCAAATCACTGTCCAGCGTGGTGCGCACCTGATAGCCGGAACGCGTCACCACTTCCTCGCCGTATTCTTCGTAGAGATCATCAAGCACCATCTGCACGAAATGTGGCGCGATGCTGATTTCCTCCTCGGCAGGTTCAGCGTAGGCAAGCTTCTTGGCGTACACTTGATCGGCTTCGTCGGCACTTATATATTCATTGTTTACCATCCGGTCGAGCACGATGCGCTGCCGCTCCTTCGCAAACTGCGCGTTGCCGAGAGTAGGGGAATAGGCATTTGGCGCTGGCAGGATACCGACCAGCATAGTGCTCTGCGCCAGATCGAGATTGGCCGGATCAGTATCAAAATAAAATTCCGCCGCTTCATTAATCCCAAAAACACTTCCCCCGAAGAAGATTGAATTTAGGTACATCTCCAGAATTTCGTCCTTGCTGTAGCGATTTTCTACCGCCACAGAAATCGCCAGCTCCTGATACTTACGCATGAAGGTCTGTCGTTCGGTCAGTAGCGTATTCTTGACGAGCTGCTGGGTGATAGTCGAACCACCGCTGGTAATCTCGCGGTTCAGTAAGTTACCGTAAAACGCCCGGATGATACCGGTAATAGAGAACCCTTCGTGGTCATAGAAATCTTTATCCTCGGCAGCAATCAGCGCGTTAATAGTATCCTGACTGATATCTTCAAGCGGCACGATTTCCCGGCTGCCAGCCTTACCGCTGTTGTAAAACGCTTCGCCGTCGCTATCGAGCAGCACCACGCCGGTGTTATTGCGGTTCATCAGGCGTTCACGGTCGGCAATGTCTTTGGCGTAGTAGGCGTAGGTGACAAACGGCGTGATAACCAAAAAGGCAATCATCGGCACGGCGACAATCAGCGCCTTCTTTTTCAGAGACAGTTTTCGAAACCAGCGTATTTTACGACCCATCTTACGCTTCAGCCGCGTCAACCGTGAGGGCCGTTTTGTGTACTTTCCTTGTCGGACCATACGTATATTATCTCATATTTTGAAAGGCGAGCCTCAGTTTAGGCGTATTTCGCCACGTACGCCGCCATAATCGCCACCGCCAGCGCATCGGCGCAATCGTCTGGCTTCGGAACGTCCTTAAGCCCAAGCTGCAAGCGCACCATCTCCTGTACCTGCTGCTTGCTAGCGCGACCATAGCCGACCATGGTTTGTTTTATCTGTAGGGGAGTGTATTCCTCTATTGTCATGCCTGCCTGCTGACCAGTTAGCATCGCCACGCCACGCGCATGCGCGACGCTCATGGCGGTTGTGACATTTTGTGCAAAAAACAACTTTTCGATAGCCATCATCTGCGGATCGGTTTCAGAAATTATTTCGTTTAAACTGTTGTAAATTTCGCTTAGACGCTCGGGCAGGGGAGTATGAGCAGGGGTCTTCACTACCCCGGCCGTCACGAGTTTCGTCTTCCTTTTTCCGGCGTCAATTACCCCAAATCCCAAAATGCCGGTGCCAGGGTCGATGCCAATAATTCTCATTCCCTTTAGTGTACGTTATTTCGAGCGCGCCACAAACTGCACTGCCCTACGTAGCGCTCCTCGTAGCTCAACTCGCCATTCCCAGAGGCCGTACCCAACACCGAGGACGCTAATAACAGCCACTGTCCACCAGCCAGCGAAGCGCTGTGTGCTTTCGATTTCCTCGACCGGAAACGGCATAGTGTCTCCAAGCGTGCTTACGCCGAGCACATTGCGACAGCGGTTGGTTGCTGGGTTGCGCTCACGCCCCTCGCCGCAGTCAGCCAGGGCAACGTCTTCGGCGCTGGCGATCTTCTTGCAGCGGTTGGTGACTGGGTTTCGGAATTGGTCATCGGCGCATGGTTTTAGAATTCTCGCCGCGGCAGCAATTGACCGACAACGGTTTGTTTCTTCGCTGCGGTACTGGCCCTCGCGGCACGGTGTCAACTGCCTTAGCCCTGGGATGTTTCGACAGCGCCCTGTTGCGGGGTTACGCTCCCTCCCCTCTCCGCAATCTGTCAACACTTCTGGCTCGACAATCTTATTACACCGTCCAGTCTCAAGGTTACGCAGATACCCTTCGTCGCACGGCAGATACTGCATGTATACATTCCCCGCTCCTGGCGTGACGCTGTACGTTTGTACCCACTCGTCGTCAACAAATGCCCAGCTCGTGTCTTTAGAAAGGTCATGGTATTCTACGCTATCAACCTCGTTTACACCATCTGACGACAACAGGTACACTGTGCCAGATGTCGTCTTTGTCAGTGTTAAGGTCGTGTCAGATATAGGCACTACAACGTAGTGTCCGGCACCAAGCTCGGTATCTTCAGAAAAAGTATAGGTCGCGGAGCCACGATTCGTCTGCACCCCACAGCCATCTAGCAGAATCGGTTCACTGCCAGAATTATACAACTCAATAAACTGCTCGCCGTGGTTGGCGGCAATCTCTGAGATCACCACGCCTTCACAATAATTCACAACCGGCGGCTCCACGCACTCGATACCAGCACCCGGTGTCGGCCCAAGGTCTTCATAGATAAGCATCTCTAGCGAGTTATTTCTCGGGGTCGTTTCAAAAAGTGCACCGTCTTTAAGGCATCGCTGGATTGATTGATTAGCCGCTGGCGCCTCTGCAGGACTAGCATAAAAACTCTTCGAGTTCGTCCCC
>JAUIHN010000062.1 GCA_030432305.1 bacterium
TTTTCAGTGATTTTGCGAGCCCTTCAAGTACCAGCTCAATCCCACCATAGCCTTTGATGGGCATCGCCAACCACGGTGGTGCAACAATAGCGACACGAAGTTTGGACATCAGGTATCACTCCTTCTTATAGATTTCGTTTTTTCTACCTACCACATTTGATCCGTGCGTGCTTTTTACTACACCACGACCAGCCTGAATGGAATACTTGCTCGGCACTTGATACAGGGGTACAGTTATAGCGCAAAGTTGTCTATACTAGAGATATGAGGCCTTCCGACCATGATGAAATAACAAGCGTTCTGCCAGATGACATCAAGTTACTGCCAGGCGAAAGACTATTAAACGTCATTCACCACGAGCCGCGCAGTTTTGGCCGCGTGCCTTCGAGTTTGCAGCAAATTCTGCGTCTCACTGGAGCCCAGCTTGAAGAAGAGATTGGCCGCAGTCGCCCGAGCGTCGCCTCGCTTTCGTTTGATATCGAAGAGGTAAACTCGGCGCCCTCTCATCTTCGCTTGTATGAGGTTGTGTTTGGTCGCGACTCTCTGCGAGTTGCTATCGATTTAATTCCTAGCTACCCAGAATTGGCTCGTATCACCACCTTGATGCTCGCTACACTTCAGGGGACGGAGTACAACACCTCACGCGAAGAGGAGCCAGGTCGAATCGTTCATGAAGCTCGCGACCAAGACGACCCGCTTGCTATTGAACTATCGACAGAACTTGGCTGGGGTTGGCCATATTACGGTTCGGTCGATGCTACGCCAGAATTTATTCGCACACTCGCCGCGTACTGTAATGTGTCGAATGAAAACACCCAGTTTCTGTTTGAAACATACACCGCAAGAGACGGCAGACAATGTACAATAGCCGACGCTATGGGTAGTGCGGTTGACTGGATTATCATGCGGCTCGAAAGCAACCCAGAAGGTATCTTGGAGTATAAATCTGTGCTGCCCAAAGGAATCGAGAATCAAGTCTGGAAAGATTCGCCCGACGCCTACCATCACAGCGACGGCAGTCTCGCAAACCACAATGCCGGCATCGCCTCGATAGAGGTTCAAACAACTGCATATGATGCGCTGCTTGACGCGGCAATCATCTATGAAAACCATCTCCAGCAAGACGATACCTCTTCGATGCTCCGCGAGCATGCCGAAAAACTACGAACCGCGATTTTACACGAATTCTGGACTGATGAAAAAGGCGGCTACTTCGTGCTAGGCACTGATCGCGATGAACTCGGAAACTTGCGCCAATTAAAAGTTCGTACCTCAAACATGGGCCACGCGCTTAATTCGCGCCTACTCGAAGGAGCCGACCCATACATCACCGAGCGTCGCCAAGCCGTGGTACGTCAGATACTTTCACCCGAGCTGCTGTGTGTCAGTGGCGTACGCACACTGGCAAGTGATGAAGTTCGTTTCCGTCCGGGCGCTTACCATAACGGTAGCGTGTGGCTATGGGATACCCACCATATCGCCAAAGGACTACGTCGTCATGGCTATACGGAGGATGCCGACGATCTCGACCGACGTATCTTGGAAGTAATCGACGAAACACGCATTTTCCCAGAGTATGTACGTGGTGATTTTTCTGAGCGAGCCAGTATCAACACCCGCACGATTAATGTGTGGGACGAAACACACCAGCGGATTAATAAAATTGAGCAGCCGCCTCAGGAAGTGCAAGCCTGGACGGTGGCTGCGATATTGGCGATAAAAAAACGCTTAGAGCGGCGTGGTATCTTTAATAACTACTAGCACGTGGCTCGTCTTCATTCACAAGCGCCGCATAGACGCCATTCGTCCAGCCAAAGCCATCTTGCAGTGGATACTCGCCACCTCCGCCGCCTTTTTTGCCGCTCGTGACATCGTATTTTTCGACAAATTTTCCGCTTTCTTTAAAGACAGTTTCATTCGTTTCCAGCCAGCGCTGTTTGATGGTATTCGCCAGCTCGTAGTATCCATAATTTCGAAGACCCTCTATCGCAATCCACTGCAGCGGTGCCCAGCCATTTGGCGCGTCCCATTGCTGGCCGGTAACATGAAGTGTCGTCACGAGACCGCCCGTAGAAAGAAAATCTTTTTCCAGACGATTCGCTACGTCCATGGCCTGCTTCGGTGTGGCGACTTTGGCGAAAAGCGGAAACGCTGCCGCCAAAGTGAGCCGTGAACTTACCTTTTTGGTGCGGGCATTGTAATCGACAAAGAATTTCTCGCTCTTATGCCAACAATACTTGCGAATTGATTCCTGACGCTGCTCGGCCAATTTGTGAAACCGCCTGGCTAATAGCGGTTGCAGCACGAGCCTGTAGGCTTCAGCAATGGTAACTTCCAGTTGATACAAAAGGCTATTTAAATCAACCGGCACGAAGTCGGTAGTATGAACAGTGCGAATATCGTGCGGATCTTCAAACCATCGAGAACTAAAATCCCAGCCTGATTCCGCGCCAGCCCGAAGATCGAGAAAGAGCTGCTGTGGGTCGCGCTCGATGCCGGAAAGCGTCTCGGTGTCTTCATGGAGCGACTCCGGCCGAGGCGTGGTTTTGTTGTCGTAGTAACGATTCATAATTCGCCCGTCAGGCATTTCAACCACCCGGGAAAACGCCTTGTGCGGCACTTTTGAAAGCGAGCGCTTGTGCTTGGTCCAGAAGTGATACTCCATGAGCATGTATGGCAGATACTCTACATAGGTGCGCCCTCTGCCCTTGTGCGAGGCGAGCAATTTCACCATCAAAGCAAATGTCGGTGGCTGCGAGCGGCTTAAAAAGTAGGTGCGATTGGCTGTCGGAATAAAACCAAATTTACGAATCATATGGGCGCAGTTTTTGACCATACCTTCAATTAAGTCCCACTTTTCGTCAGCAGCCAAACCAAGCATAATGAAATAACTATCCCAATAGAA
>JAUIHN010000063.1 GCA_030432305.1 bacterium
ACAGCATCTACAAATCGGAGGTTTTCATTGATTGAGCCCCCACCCGTTCGATTCGACAGTTGGTTTAGGCGTTCATCTACATCGCCCTGAAGTTGAGGTTTTCGCTTGCTCAGGTTCCATCTTCCAAGAGCTTTGTTGACAAAATTCGGGCCGCTAAGGCCAAGGAACTTCATTCTATTAGCTTCGTTGTATGCTTTTGTGAGGTCGCTATTTGGGTTTCTTGTTTCTGCCATAAAATCGGCAGCATTATATTTCTGGCCTTGAAATGTAAACTCGGTCGGTTTTATTCTATTTCCAAAGCCGGTTTTTCCTGTAACTTCAATGCCAACACCTTTGTATCGTTCGACCATTTTATCTGACACGGTGACATACTTACACTTTATCGGGAGCTTGGAGCCGAACTGGCCGCAACCTAGGGATGTAGCGTTTCCAGGGCGTATTTTTGTTGCTTTAAAGATTCTTCCGCGATTTTCCATTGCGCTTAGTGGATCATTCAAGTCAAGAGTAATATTCGAAACCCACGCAATCGGAGCCAGCGAGGCGCCAAAAAAGCCCGCGCCGCCAAATAGGAGTAGTAGGACAAAAATAATAATTACTCCAGTAGCACTTTTCTTTTTTGAACCAGTGACAAGGCCAAGGACTCTACTGCGGAGGCTGGTTTTTTGTGACGATTGTTTGCCGGCCGTAACTTTATTATCGTAATTGGCGCCACCACCTTGCTCTTCTTTGTCTTTTACAGAGTCGCCGGTTTTTTTTGCGGCTTCTTGGTTTTCGTTGTATCTGCGTTCAGCTTCAGCAAGCCTATCCTGGCCTCTTTTGTATATACCGGTAGGCTGTCCCTGAGAATCCTGTGGGTTGAAGTCGTAACCCTCGTCAATTCTGTTTCTATCTTTTTCGGGTGCGTCTGGAGTCCTAAGAGCCATATGCTACCTACCTTACCTTAAAACCCTCCCGGGGTTGGTTGTGCCGTGGCCTGGGCTTGTTGCTGATCTCGCGCGGCTGCGCCGGTGCTGACAAGCCCGGTCTCTGTTGGCGAAGCAATAATCTGAATATGCACGTGATTTTGTCCGGCGAAAAATAATCCTTGGCCGACCGGGAAATTAGCTAGGCGCTTACGCTCTTCTTCTGTCAGTTTAAAGACGTCACTAAGGACATCCACTGCGCTCGACGATTGCTTCAGGAGCAGTTGCATCGACGAGTTGGCCACGATGGCGCGACCCATCTTGCTGCCCATGAAGTCCTCGACGTCCTGGGTGATAGTGGTGAGGCCAAGCGAATATTTTCGGGCTCTTTTGGCGAGGCTAAACAGAAAATTAGCCGAGTCATCATATTTCATGAGTTGCCACGCCTCGTCAACGATGAGCATGCGCTTACGCTGATCGGTTCTGGTGATATTCCAGATGTGACTCAGGATAATATACATTGCCACCGGCCGTAGGTCATCCTCGAGGTCGCGGATATTAAACACCACCATATGGCTATTGATATCGATATTTGATTGCTGCGAAAAAATGCCGGCAAATGTACCGCTAGTGTACTTCCTGAGTCGCTGCGCCAGAGCCGGGCCGGTGCCACCGAGGTGCAGCAAGGTGTCATATAGGTCGCTGATGGTTGGCGGCGTCGAGCGATGCGTTAGCGGATCGCTGGTGATACCAGCGCGGGCGTAGGTATCGATAAGTGCTTGGTCAAGGTCGGCTTCTTCGGCTGGAGTTAGCGCCGCCATCACCTGACCCGCAGCGGTTACTTGCGTACCGCCGAGCATCAGGCGAAGCAGACCGTGGAGCGTGACAAGATTGGCGCGCAAGGCATCGTCGGCCTCCTCGGTGTCGATAACCTGCGGCAGGTCGAATGGATTAATGCGCGTGTCGGCATTCAGGCTAAGACGCACATAACTGCCGCCCACAGCGTCGCAGAGTTTTTGGTACTCATTTTCCGGGTCGATGATTATGACGTCCGATCCCACCATCATCGAACGCAGCGCCTCAAGCTTCACAGTGAAGGATTTACCGGCACCAGACTTGGCGAAGACCACCATGTTGGCGTTTTCCAGAGAGAAACGATCAAAGATAACCAGGCCGTTATTATGCATATTAATGCCATAGAGTACACCCTTTTCCTGAGTGAGGTCGGCGCTGGTAAACGGAAAGCTAGTCGAGATGGCACCCGTGTTCATGTTGCGGCGAATTTGCAACTGGTCGGCCATCTGCGGGATGGTGCTATTGAGCCCCTGCTCTTGTTGACTAGAGGCGACCTTACTAAAAATCAGCTGCTGACCGAAAATAGTCTCGATTTTGTGCTGCACAAAACTAAGCTCGTCGAGGCTGTCGCCATAAAACGTCACATACAGACCGTAGCGGAAAAAGCGCTCGGCGCCAACCTGCAACTGGTCGCGCAGCTCCTCAGCGTCCTGCAAGGCAGCTTCGAGGCCGGGGTCACGGGTACGCCCCTTTTCTGTATTAATTGACATCGACGCCTCGAGTTGAGTTACTTTCTTACGAAGGTTATTGAGCACCACCTGGCTTTCAACCGGGTAGACGTACATGCTGATATCGAGCACTTCGTCGATATTAATGAGTGGGCTCAGCCAGCCGGTGTAAATCTGCCGCGGATAGCCGTAAATATAAAGCGTGCGGCCGTACTTGGTGCCCAGGCGGAAATAACTGGAGTGAATTTCGATACTGCTCGGTGCGATGAGATCGCGCAGCGTCGTCATACCGCGAAGAAACGCCTCTTCTACTTCGGCCTGCTCGCGGGCGCGCTGCTCGGCAGCGATGTCGATTGGGTCGAGTTTCTTCTTAGCGCACATCACAGTCCTCTCTTTCTTATCGAAGCTACTGGATTTTGTGGCGAAAAAGCCGAAGCGTAAGGAAGCGTAAGGGGCATTA
>JAUIHN010000016.1 GCA_030432305.1 bacterium
TAAAATCCGCTCTTTTGAATGTTGGGTATGAGGACGATGAAATCGAGACTGCCTTTACGCGCGAGTACGATCACCCGCTCCTCGAATCACGCCCTGATGGCACCGACCTCGAGGGGTACATTTACGGCGAAACCTATAGTTTCGCGAGCAGCGCCAGTGTTGAGCAGGTGCTCGTAGCGGCGTTTGATCAGTACTACAAAGTCATCGAGGCGAACGATTTGATTGATAGTTTTGATGCCCAGGGGCTGACAGTACACGAGGGTATTATCCTTGCTTCCATTATCCAGCGTGAAGTCAGTAGTGAGGTCGATCAGAGGCAGGTGGCGCAGATTTTCTTAGACAGGCTCGAACTAGGCATGTCTTTGGGGGCGGACGCAACGTTTGAGTATGGTGCCAAAAAAGAAGGCGTGGTGGCCGATCCAAATAGTGACTCGCCGTACAACACCCGCAAATTCACCGGGTTGCCACCTGGGCCAATTGCTATGCCGGGCTTCTCGGCGCTCTCTGCTGTGGCAAACCCTGCCGAAGGTGACTATCTGTACTTTGTTAGTGGTGATGACGGTACTAATTATTTTGCGCATACTTACGCCGAACACCAAGAGAATGTGCGAAATTACTGCCAAAAATTATGCTTTGGCCTCTAGTAATCATTTTAAAAAATGAATTGACATACATTGCAAGCATTGCTACAATACTTCCTAGCACCTTGCGTGCCTGTCACGATTCTATAGTCTGTTAATCAGAGAGCAGAAGGCGAACAGGTACGTAAAGCGCCTGCCAGAAGTACTGCTCCAAAAAGGATACCGAACATTTTAGTATTACTAACAAACGGTCGATATGTATCCTTCTCTTATAAAGAGAGAGCATAGTATGGTAGTGCCCTTGTAGTAATACAGGGTCAGGAGAACGAAAATTCGCACTTCAATCGCGGCTTTTAGAATATCTAGAGCTAATAAATTGAAACAGCAAGCATTTGGTTATCAAGGCCAGTACGCCAAGAAGACGCATCGTCAGTTGAAATCAACTACGCTAGCAACGTACATTGGTGCCTTTCTGTTCATAATTACTATCGTTGCTGTCGGCTATGAACCACCAAAGCCTGGGCCAACAGATAGCGTCGCGAACGCTGTAACTCCTCAGACCCTCACGCCAGAAACGAGCGAAGCTTCTGCGCCTTCAGTTGATCAGTTGATAGCAACTCGCGTTGCCGCTGGTATCGCTGAGCGCGCTGAGTTGCCGATTGCTCCTAACGTGGCCAACCTTTCATTGTCTCTTGCTGTAGAAAGCTCACTGGCCCAGGCTGAGAATAATGTGATTGCTAAACCACAGATTATTCAGCCATCAGCCGGGAGCCGCGAAATTCGTTCGTACACAACCGTGTCGGGCGATACTGTTGATAAATTGTCTGCTCAGTTTGGTGTTTCAGCCAGCACAATAAAGTGGGCGAACAATTTAACATCAGACTTGCTTGAGCCTGGTAAGACGCTTCAAATACCGCAGATTAACGGCGTCATCTATACTGTAGAGCGTGGTGACACCGCTAAATCGATAGCCAAGAAATACGGCGCTAATGAACAGCGCATTGTGCTTTATAACGACCTCGAGGCCGGTCTCACTGCTGGCCAGAAAATCGTTATCCCCGACGGTGATTTGCCGGAGACCGAGCGCCCTGGCTACGTAGCGCCACAGCCAGTTGTGACAACACCTACTTACAGTGGCGGCTCTGGCTACGTTGTTGGTGGCTATCGCGGTGGTTCGGTTGGCAATAGGTATGCTTACGGTAACTGTACGTACTATGTCTATGATCGCCGTGCAGCGATTGGCCGACCGATTGGTAGCTTCTGGGGTAATGCCGCGACATGGGCAGCCAATGCCCGGGCTTCTGGCTACACAGTAAACAACACGCCTGCTGCCGGTGCGGTCGCCCACTGGAATGCCTATAGCGACCCGTGGGTTGGTTACTACGGCCATGTCGGTATCGTCGAGAGTGTTAATGGTGATGGAACGGTAACGATTTCTGAAATGAACAACGGCGCGTACGGCGGCTTTAATATTGTGAACCGTAGGACGATTCCTGCCTCCGCCGTCTCAAGCTATATACATTAGATGCCAACTACTGAGCGGATTACTGCGTTACAAACTGCGACGCTCACGAGCAGTACCTTTTGAGTACAGCTCGCTCACTTTTCTCGTTTGTGCCTTGTACTCCATCTCAGTAGTGGACATCTAGCTCCCGTGGTTAATTAATGCCTCAGACGAGAGCTCACACTGCTTAGTACTAACGACTAACTACTGATATACTAGTTACTAACTATGTTTGTTGATACTGCGAAGGTTTTGGTTGTGGCTGGCAAGGGCGGCGATGGCGTCGTTAGTTTTCGTCATGAGATTTATGTCGATAAAGGCGGCCCCGATGGCGGCGATGGCGGCAAGGGTGGCGATGTTATTTTCGTGGCCTCTGAAGACACCAACACGCTGGCGGACTTTCGATTCAACCCAGAGCTGAAAGCTGAGCCTGGTAAAAATGGCAGCAAGGCTAAGCGCCGCGGAAAATCAGGCGAGGATTTGCTAGTGAAAGTACCTGTCGGTACGATTGTCTGGAAAGATAGTGAAATTATCGCTGATCTTGCCACGCCTGGCCAACGCGCAGTCGTGGCGCATGGTGGCGAAGGTGGTTTTGGTAACGCTCATTTTAAATCTTCTGTACGGCAAGCTCCGAAAATCGCCGAAAAGGGTGAACCGGGCGATACATTTGAGGCTGAGCTGGAGTTAAAGCTCCTAGCCGATATTGGGCTGGTTGGTTTCCCGAATGCTGGCAAGTCGACGTTTCTTTCTGTGGTGAGTAATGCCCGCCCGGAAATTGCGGATTACGCCTTTACGACGCTGACGCCAAAACTTGGCGTGGCTGATGTCGACGGCGATAGCTTGCTCATTGCTGACATCCCGGGCCTGATAGAGGGTGCCAGCGAAGGCAAGGGTCTCGGCCACGACTTCCTAAGGCACATCGAGCGCACCGCGGTGCTGCTGCATCTGATCGATAGCTATTCCGACGATATCGCCGGGAGCTACCACATTATCCGAAAAGAGCTGGAGAGCCATAGTCCAGAGCTGGCTGCGCGGCCAGAGATTGTTGTCTTGACTAAGGCCGAAGGGCTCGACGAAGAGATGATTAGCATGCAAATGGCAACACTAGGTGAAATTGTCGATAGTAGTGTGCCAGTATTTGCGATTTCAGCCACAGCGCACCAGGGAATCACGGAAGTGCTACGAGCTGCCAAGCAGCAGGTCGAAATAGTCCGCGAAGCGGAGTCGCGACCTGCAGAAACAGAAGAAGACGCGCAGGAACTACCCGTTATCCGACTTAGCGACAAGCAGCTTTCGGAAAGCTGGACGGTGACGAAAACTGACGATGGTTTTACGGTTTCGGGCGAAAAGATTGAACGATTTGCCAGAAGAACTGACTTCGATAATCCAGAAGGGGTCAGTCGCCTCCGCAATATCATGGCCAAAATGGGCATCACCCACGAGCTTACCCGCCGAGGAGCCGAGGGCGATAGCGTGGTACATATTGGCGGCCATTCTCTGACATTACGTGACGACGCTTGATTGTGTCTGTGCTTTTTCAGTATACTAACCACAGAAACACTGCCAGGGGTACTAAATTGAAACAGCGAAGCACAACCAGTAGCGGCTTTACGATAGTTGAGATTTTGGTGGCTGTTGTTATCCTGTCGATAGCGATTACGTCGCTTGTTTCGATAGCGATTACCGCCCAGTACGCTCAGCGCGACGCCTATTACCTGAGTGAGGCGAACAGAGCAGCCAGTACGAAAATTGAGGAGATGTTAGCGACACCGTATGATGAGCTCTCCGATGGAACGACGAATTTCTCCAGTGATTCTAGCCTCGACAATTTACCCGCCGGTAGTACCGGTGAAATGGTGATAGCAACGGCGGCACTGGCGCCAGACAGCAAGCAAATCGATGTGACCGTCACATACACGATTGGCACCCAAGAAAAAGAAGTTTTCATGACGGCGTACGCTGACCCGGAAACATAGGCTGGGTTTTGCTAAAAAAGACTGCTCGTAAACTCGCTACTCGCCGATATGGTGGTGCCGGATTGCTGTACTGAGAGCTCAACGGATACGGTCATACTCCGTACCTGGTCGGCCTGGGAAGCCACCGAGCCGTCTGCTTCGTAATAGGTGATACTGAGCGTAGAGACATTATCAAGTATCTGCGTGTCTTCGTCGCAACCGCCACCCGCTTCTGGTGTGCAGGTGATGGTGGTGTAACGGTTGTTGCCCATACCGTCGTCGTAGGCGAGAAGACGTCTGTACAACGAGCCATTACGAAGGTAGTAGACGACATTATCGGTGTATCCCGGGTATGTGCCGTCAAGCGATTCACCGTTTGTTCGGCGTGCGGTAGTAGCCAGCACAAGCTGCGAGGCCTGACTCTGCCAATAGCCCGGTGTGGCCGGGGCGGCCGCATCTGTGATGGCGTTTTGACTGAGCACATTAATGGAAGAGCGTATATCTTGCGAGATGCGATTGCCGCCGGTCGTCAGGCTGTTTGTTAAGTTGCTTCGAATAGAGGTGGTGACATGCTGATTGGTTATCGCGATAATAAATCCGACAACACTTACTAAAATGATAGTTGCCACCAGCATAGCAATGACAAGCTCAACTATCGTAAATCCTGTGTCGGTTCTTCGAGCGTATGTTTCTTTGGTGCTGGCGTCCTGCATCTATAACCTCTGGTAATGCTTGTGGCTTACTGAATATAGTATACTATGTACTATAGAAAGCTCTAAACTATGGCTTATATGCGTATATGATTGCCTATAAAAACCAACCCGGTTATTTAATTGTCTATACTGTAATCCTTGTCTTTGGCTTAATGTCGGTCGGGTTGATTGCGCTGTCGGTGGCGGGTGCGACGCACAAATTCACCAAAGACGATACATATCGGAAGAACGCTTCGTATATGGCGAGAGCCTGCGTTAGCGTGGTGGCAAGTGAACTCGACGACGATCCGGATTTTACTGGTTTTTCTCCAGCCGTTACAACGCTCTACGATCAGACAGCGGACAATGGGGGTATTGCTTCGTGTGAAGTTGATAGTATAACCAGCGGCACTGGCAACAAAAAAACCGTACAGTTGACGGCCTACATTCATCGTTATAGTGGCGACCCGCAGCCAGTAGAGTACAGTGTGCAGGCGTTGCTGGACGCCCTCGAGGGCGGGGGTGGCGAGCATTTACTGGGTGGAATTTTGATTGGTAATGGCGGTTTCACCTCTGGTGGTTCCGGAAACGTTGATACCTCACGCATGAGTGTTCTTGGTAGGCTCTATAAAAGCGGATCAGGTAATCTTAACGTCGACGGTGCACTATATGTTTACAATATTGGTTGCGGTTCAAGCAGCGATTGGCCGCAGCATTGCACAGGACAGGATCCGATAGTCCACAGTGGAGCGGGCCGGATAAATGCTGATATCTGTGCCCCAGGGCAGCCGGACAAAAGCTATTATTTTAATGATTTAAATATGAGCTGTACGCTACCGGAAATATCGATGCCACTTTACGACAAGGCGAGTTTTGTGAGCGGCCTATCGGGGCCAACGATTAGTGCGAGTGATATTACAAGTGAGGGAGGGTGCTGGGAAGAGGATAATTCAAGCCCCTGGGTGACGGAGAACCATGGCAAGACATTTAATGTGCCGGCCGAGGCAACAATAACGGGAAATATTAATCTATCGAGCCTTCCTGAGCTTGACGAAGGCGAATGCGTAGTCGTCTTCAATGGCGATGCTTATGTAGAGGGTAGTATTACCGGCAGTACGGCTTGGGAGAAGACGGTTGAGTTTACTGTAGCCGATAGTCTTTCGGAAAATATTACAATTATTATGAATCGTCAGTTTTATCTTCAAGATCCAGATTACTTCTCCTTCACGGCGAATTCATCCGACAATCTTGCTCATGTGATTAACTTTAATTCGTCCAATACAAGTTGTTCGGACAGTGATACAGTCCCTTCTAGTTCGGTGTCCACGTGTTTATCAAATGCGGAGGCGATGGCATCGGCTACGTCATTGTCGCACGCAGGGTTTCGACTCGGGAGTACGAATATTACTAAAGACTTTAGTGGTATGACATTCTATGCGTACTATAGTATGTTCGCGCCGAATTGCACGTCTGGCCAGCTCTGGATTGCCGCCGTGGCGGCACAGGGCTTTGGAGATTGCAGCTCCAGTGGAGATTTTGAAATTACCGTCACTGATCCGACATTTGGTATTCCTGTGTCGTCTGGAACTGGAAACTATCACGTCGTCGACTACTTTCAGCGATTTAACTAAAGTAGACGAATGAGCTGCTTGTGGAGAAAGACGAGCCTGTGTATCATAAGAACTATATGAAGATACTGAAGAAGAAAATTCATGAAGGCTTTACTCTTGTTGAACTTATGATAGTTATTGCAGTGATTGCAATTTTGGCGACAATTACAGTAGTATCCTATAACGGCGTGCGCAATGATTCCATAAAAAGCGCGTACGACGCAACCGCCCAGCAGGTGAAGCTGAAGCTTGGCGAGCACTACACCGATAACAATCGTTACCCTCTTAATAAAACCGCTGTTGAGACCTACCTGAGTAATGTTAATGCCGGCGGCACGCTTATCGCTGATTTCTCCGAAGCTGAAATTGTCTACGCCGCCTACACCGATGGTTCGGGCAGTACAGCGTGCTCGTCCGGGCCGGATTGTCAGTATTATGAGATAACGATAGATAAAACACATTGGAATGGTAGCACTGAAGACACAAACATAGTAGTTAAGCCGTAGGCAGTATGGCTTTTAGTTTCTTCTTCTATGACCTCGAAACCAGTGGTTTGAGTGCGCGCGAAGATAGAATTATGCAGTTTGCTGGGCAGCGCACCGACATGGATTTCAAGCCAATCGGTGAGCCGTATAATATTTTAGTTAAGCTCAGCGACGACACTCTACCGAGCCCCGACGCCACCATGGTGACTGGTATTTCGCCGCAGCAAACCGTGGCCGATGGCTACACCGAGGCCGAGTTCGCCAAGCTGCTGTACGAAGAAATATTTCTAGAAGATACGATTGCGGTTGGTTTTAATAGTATTCGCTTTGATGATGAGTTTACCCGCATGCTACTCTGGCGAAATTTCCATGACCCATACGAGTGGAGCTGGAAAGACGGTCGCTCGCGCTGGGACATACTCGATGTCGTTCGCATGACGCGGGCGCTGAGGCCGGACGGTATCAAGTGGCCGGTCGATAAAGACGGCAAAGCTACCAACCGCTTGGAGCTACTGACCAAGCTAAACGGTGTCGATCACTTCAAAGCGCACGATGCGCTGAGCGACGTGCTGGCGACTATCGCGGTGGCGAAACTTATCAAAGAAAAGCAGCCGCAATTATTTGATTACCTATTAAAACTTCGCGATAAGAAAGAAGTTTTAAAACGAGTGAATATTGATGACAAAGAGCCGTTTGTCTATACTAGTGGACGATACGATTCCGAGCACGAGAAGACAACCGTAGCATTCCCACTTACGCAGGGTCGCAATAATAACATTGTGGTGTACGATCTTCGCTATGACCCAGCGCCTTTTGTTGAGATGAACCAAAAAGAACTAGCTGCGCTTTTGTTCGCCAGCTACGAAGACCGCAAAAAAGAAGGCTTCAAGAAGCTTCCTGTCAAAGAAATGCAGTACAACCGTGCACCGGCAGTGGCGCCGCTTGGCGTTTTGGAGCAGGGAGATGGCTGGAAGCGGATTCACCTGGACAAGGCGACAATCGAGCGACATAAAGCCGCGCTACTGGCGGCTCCGCAGTTCGCCGAAAATATTCGCACGCTTTTCGAGGGCAGGTCGGAGTTTAAAAAACTGCCAGACGCTGAGGCGCAGCTGTACGATGGTTTCGTGGACGGCAAAGATAAAATTCGTGTCGAGGCTGTACGTAATGCCTCGCCGGACGAACTCGCTGATTTTCATCCTGAATTTGACGACGAACGCTTGGCGCCACTCTTGCTTCACTACAAAGCTCGTAGTTTTCCTGATACTTTGAGCGAAAGTGAAGCGGCTTCATGGGAAGCCTGGCGGGCGGAAAGAATCAAAAAGCAACTGCCCGGATTTATGAAATCGCTACAACGATTAGCGACCACAGCGAGTGACGAATCAAGCCAATTTTTGTTACAGGAATTGCAGTTGTGGGCTGAGAGCGTGGTTCCGGAAGAGTTGTAGGAACTCTGGCGCTCCTATCCTATCGCCATCGTAACATTCTTGAGAATCTTGAGGTAAACCTCAGGAATCTCAAGAATGTTAGCGTGCTTGTTTAATGGCTCAAGGATAGGAGCGCCAGAGCTCTCCGCGACTCGACGTAACCTGAAATAAAGTGTTATACTAAGTTGTTATGCCTGATTCTATTCATGTTGTCGGAGCACGGGAGCACAATCTAAAAGACGTTACGGTAGATATACCGCGCAATAAACTCGTTGTTATCACCGGTCTCAGCGGCAGTGGCAAATCGTCATTGGCATTCGATACGATTTACGCCGAAGGTCAGCGCCGCTATGTTGAAAGTCTTTCTAGCTACGCGCGGCAGTTCCTGGGCATCATAGACAAGCCCGATGTCGATAGTATCGATGGCCTTAGTCCGGCAATTTCGATTGATCAAAAATCTACTAGCCGTAACCCACGCTCGACAGTTGCCACGGTGACTGAAATTTACGATTACTTGCGTCTTCTTTACGCTCGCATCGGCGTGCCGCATTGTCCAATATGCGGCAAAGAAGTCAGTAGGCGAACGCCGCAAGCTATTGTCGACGAAGTTTTAAAAACACCCGAAGGCACTCGCCTGATGATTCTAGCGCCCATCGTCAAAGACAAAAAAGGCGAATTTGCGCACATTCCTGAGCAGTATCGTCGTCTCGGCTTTGCCCGAGCGCGCGTCGACGGTATCGTGTATGCGCTCGACGAATTTCCAGAGCTAAACAAAAACAACAAGCATAATATCGAAATCATTGTAGACCGCATCGCCATGAAGCCAGATATGGCTGGTCGAGTATCGCAGTCGGTCGAGCAAGCGCTCGATATCGCTGGCGGTGTGGTAGAACTTTTGAATGCGGAGACCGATGAAGTGACGGTACTGAGTCAGCGCTACGCCTGTCTCGACCATCCGGCGGAGCCAATCCCGGAGCTCGAGCCACGACTTTTTAGTTTCAACGCTCCGCAAGGTGCCTGTCCGGTATGTACCGGCCTTGGCAGTCGGCTTGAAGTCGATCCAGAATTAGTACTGAGCCCGAATCTCACTATTGCCGAAGGCGCCATTCGCCCGTACAACCGCGTCAACAGCGATGCGTGGTACATGAAGCGTCTATCGGAAGTTGCTGACGCGCACGGCTTTAGCCTCCATACGCCAGTGAAAGGTTTATCACAGGATGCAATTGACAAGGTTTTATACGGTACTGGTAATCAAAAGTATCGCGTGTCTATTGCTGCCGGCCGTACGTATGATTCAACTCACGAAGGCGTTATTCCGAACCTCGAGCGTCGCCATAAAGAAACCGACAGTGAGTTTATGCGTAAAGATATCGAGCGCTTCATGCGCGAGCGCGAATGTCATGCTTGCCATGGTGCGCGCCTGAAGCCAGTTGTGCTAGCTGTCACGATTCACGGCCTGAGCATCCGGGATGTCACGAATCTGGCGGTTGACGCGGCACTTGATACTTTTAAGAACTTAAAGCTGACGGAAAACGAACTATTCATAGCAAGACAGATTATTAAGGAAATTACTGATCGTCTTTCTTTTATGAATAACGTCGGTCTTAATTACCTCGAGCTTGCTCGTGCTGCCAATACTCTAAGTGGCGGTGAGGCGCAACGTATTCGTCTGGCCACACAGATTGGCTCCGGTCTTCAAGGTGTGCTTTATGTGCTTGACGAGCCGTCGATTGGCCTGCACCAGCGCGATAACGATCGGCTGATTTCCACGTTGCAGCGCCTACGCGATCTTGGCAACACTGTGCTTGTCGTCGAGCACGACGAAGACACGATTCGCCAGGCAGACTATCTCCTCGATATCGGTCCTGGTGCTGGCAACGCTGGTGGACAAGTCGTGGCGGCGGGCACGCCAGATGAAGTGGCGAAAAGTAGCGACAGCATTACAGGTCGTTATTTGGCTGGCAAAGAAAAAATTGATGTGCCAAAAAAGCGCCGAACGCGCACCAAAGACCGCGAGCTACGTATTCGCGGTGCCAAGGAAAATAACTTAAAAGATATCGATGTGACGATTCCGCTTGGCCTATTGACCGTCGTGAGTGGCGTTTCAGGCAGCGGTAAATCAACGTTGGTCAATGACATTTTGGCCAAAGAACTCTCGGCACGCCTGCACCGTGCACATACCGTACCCGGCAAGCACGATGCTATCGAAGGCATCAACCAACTCGACAAGGCTATTATCATCGACCAGTCGCCAATTGGCCGTACGCCGCGCAGTAACCCGGCTACTTACACTGGCGTCTTTACGCCGATTCGCGAACTTTTTGCTGGTACGCCCGAGGCCAACGTCCGCGGCTACAAGGCCGGGCGGTTTAGTTTCAATGTCAAAGGCGGGCGTTGCGAAAACTGCCAGGGTGACGGCGTGATAAAAATTGAAATGCACTTTTTGCCGGACGTCTACGTAACTTGCGATGTCTGTCACGGCAAGCGCTACAATCGCGAAGCACTGGAAATTAAATACAAAGGCAAAACCATCAGTGACGTACTGGAGATGACAGTTAAAGAAGCGGCGCAGTTTTTTGAAAACGTGCCGGCAGTTGCCAATAAACTGACGACATTAAATGAAGTCGGCCTCGGCTACATTCGCCTTGGCCAACCGGCCACGACATTCAGCGGCGGTGAAGCCCAGCGCATTAAGCTTGCCACCGAGCTTAGTCGCCGCTCGACTGGCAAAACCCTCTACATTCTCGACGAGCCAACCACCGGTCTGCACAGCGCGGATGTCAAACGACTGATGGGAATTTTGCACCAACTTGTCGAAGGTGGTAACACCATGGTGATTATCGAGCACAATCTTGACGTCATAAAATCCGCCGACCATATCATCGACATGGGCCCAGAGGGTGGTCTGGGCGGCGGACAAATCGTGGCTGAAGGTACGCCCGAGGCGATTGCTAAAGATACCAAATCGTTTACCGGGGAGTACCTAAAACAGCTTTTGTAAGTTGCTCCAATCTCGGCATTCGTCTTCCTAAAAAATTGTTTGCAGCCTTAAGCATTTCGCGGTGAACCCGCGGGTGTTTCAGTACGGGTAGGGTTTTTTGAGCGTAGTCAAAGGATGCCGACAACAGGCGAGCACGATTTTTGAATGTGGGGTGGAGCAGTGTGAGGCCTTCATTGTAATCTTTGGGCAAGTCATGAGCACTGTCTAGAAGGCAGGCGGCCGCTCCCATGCTTCGCAATAGATTCATAAAGTCTATTGAAAAATTTTCCTGCGAGCGAACTGTCTCGCTAGCACTGTCGGCAAAAAATTCTGCTGTAGCATGAGCCTCATCGGCACGATACGAGACATACATATCGCAAGTAGTTGCGGCGGCGACTTCCTTGCCCGATAAAACTGCTCTTTCGGCCGAGAATAGTAAACGTTCACGAATTTCGGTAGTTTCCTCACTTGGTGCTAAGCTGCCGTAAGAGCCATTGAAGTCGGAGAACGTCGTTAGTTTGTGTCGAAGAGCGCCAATACTTGGATTGTGTATATCAACGTAGTCGTCCACTTCTCGTGTTAGTGCCATGATATCACCCCAACGCGTCAGAGTGCCTGAATCAAGCAGTACGCCATTATGATGTGTGGCGATTATCCCGAGTAGACTGGCAAGTTGGCGGTAGCTTTCAGGGTCTCTATCCGCCTGTAGTATATCGTAATTTTCCGACATGGTATTGATTATGCAGAAATATCATTTGAATGCGAGCACAAGCAAATTGCAAAAGCTTAGCGCCGATGTGGTCTGAGACGGCTTGGTGGAAAATCGTAGCCGAAGGCACACCCGAGGCAATTACAAAGAACAAGCAATCATTTACCGGAAAGTACCTGAAACCGCTTTTGTAATTCTTTGCTCGTTAAAGTACTGGTGCTATCATAGATGGCATATGAAGAAGTTTGTAGACGGCTTTACGACTGTTGAACTTCTTATCGTCATCGTGGTGATAGCAATCTTGGCGGCCATCAGCACGGTCGCTTATACAGGTATTCAGGGTAGGGCGAGAGACAGCGGCCGCATAAGTATGGTTAATAACATAGCCAAGGCTTTGGAAATTTACAGAATTGACAATGGCCAGTATCCTGCGATTAACGACGGGAGCGGCCTAGAAACTGGCTGCGGATCTCAAACAGAAGACTGGGCCACTGTGATCGTATGTTAACTCTGACGAACGCTCTAGCGCCGTATATGGATATTGAACCCGAAGAGTTGTCCGAAGCGACAACTGGTACTGATTACATTTACTATTACACATCGACGCCATCAAATAACAATCAGTCATATGGCTTCATGGTCTATCTAGATGGAGATGGTGGCAGTAACGACGGTAGGTACTTTTCCAATGCATATGAAGTTGGCCAAGACCCAAGGTACTGCATGAGTAATTACTCCGGTACTGATGCAAACTGGAACTGGAGCTGGAATGGGGTCGATACGCTTCGTTGTTACGGCGGGGACTAAGCCGAAGGCGTGGCACCAATGTGGTCGGAGGCGGCTTCGAAGACCTCAGTGATTGAGCGCTCGCGTGCTTGGTTGGCGATGGTGACGACGTCGCTTAAATCGTCGGTAATATAGTAGAGTTCTGTATCCCCCGGGCTGATGGTTTTCATTTCACTCTCGAAATAATAGCGGATGTAACTATCGAGCGGTTTCCAGAACTCTTCGCCGACGAGCACTATAGAGACAGGGGGCATTTTGCCGGTTTGCACCAGCGTGATGATTTCAAATAGTTCGTCGAGCGTACCAAATCCGCCCGGGAAAACAGCGAAGACGCCAGAGCTATAGGCGAGCATAACTTTACGTGGAGCAAAGTAGCGAAAACTCATTGAGTCTGTTGTGTAGCCATTGGCCGATTGTTCTTTAGGCAGGTGGATGTTAAGCCCGACTGATTCGCCGCCGTTTTCATAGGCGCCGCGGTTGGCTGCTTCCATGATGCCACGACTACCGCCGGTAATGACAGGGTGACCGTATTTGGCGAGCAAGCCACCAAGCTCGCGGGCTTTACTGTATTCTGGATGCTCTTCGCCAAAACGAGCCGACCCAAAGACCGTTACGGCGTTACTGTACTTACTAATGAGGGAGAGACCGTTCCGGAAATCGTTGGTAAAGTCCTGTAATTGGCTATCTATTTTTGTCGCAATGTCCTCGAGTGTATCTTCGCGACCGTTAATCGTTTGTTTGTTTTGTATGTTCATGATTTTATCATAACATATATATTTATATTATGCAAGCATATTCTTTTTCAGGGTGCCATTTTATGATATAATGATAACTACAACATATTTCCGTAAAGGTATCCTAAGGAGGAGAGACATGGGAGATAAAGTTAACTTGAAGCTTGATGTGCGTACTGAGCAGGGCAAAAAGGCTGCGAAGCTTCGCAAACAAGGCACTGTGCCGGGTATCGTCTATGGTCACGGGTTTGAGCCTATCATGGTGCAAGCCGAATATAATGTGATGGAAAAAGCTGTGCGTGAAGCCGGCAGACACGCACCGGTGTATGCCACGATTGATGGCAAAAAGAAGATTACGATGATAAAAGACATCGACCGCGATCCAGCGAAATCGCGCATTCGCCACGTATCATTTCACGCGGTTAAGGCGAACGAAGCCGTGCATGCCGATGTGCCGATTCACCTGACAGGCGAAGGTGAGAGCCCGGCAGAGAAGGCTGGCTTGGTGGTATTGCAGGCGGTTGAAGAAATTGAAATCAAGGCTAAGCCATCTGATTTGCCGGACGCACTTGAAGTTTCTATCCTTGGTCTCGAGACAACTGAGGACAAATTGACGCTGGCGGATATTACGTTGCCAAGCGGTGTCGAATACGCTGATGTCGACCAAAACTTCGGTCTGACAATCGTGAACGTCTACGAGCCAGCGGCTCTACAGGCGGCCAACGATGCCGCTGGCGGCGATGCTGAAGACGAAAGCGAAGTTGCATCAGAGCATGGTGAGGCCGAAGAATCTGGCGAGGCTGAAGAGGGCGAATCTGAAGGCGGCGAAGCCAAAGAAGACTCAAAGAAAGAATAGCCGTACACTGCGGTAAATAACGCCTCCATAGCGAGGCGTTATTTTATTGCTCGATGAATCCGCCGCTCTGGTGACTCCATAGCGAGGCGTAGGTGCCTTTCTTTTTTAGCAGTTCGGTGTGTGAGCCATCTTCGATAACCTTTCCTTTATCGAGCACGATGATACGGTCGAGCTTGGCGATGGTGGAGAGGCGGTGGGCGATGACGATGCTCGTCCTGCCTTTCATGAGTTCTTCGAGGCTGGCCTGAATGAGCTTTTCGCTTTCGCTATCAAGCGCTGAAGTCGCCTCGTCGAGCACGAGAATCGGCGCATCTTTTAGAATTGCTCGGGCGATAGCGATGCGCTGCCGCTGTCCGCCAGACAACTTAACGCCGCGCTCGCCGACAATGGTATCTAGGCCGTGTGGCAGCTTTTCGATAAATTCAAGCGCATGTGCTTGGCCTGCCGCCCTTAAGATTTCCGTATCGGTTGCATCTAACTTGCCGTAAGCAATATTTTCTCTGAGTGAACGGTGGAATAGCAGGGGTTCTTGAGAAACGTAGGCGATGGCTTGGCGGAGACTTTGCTGGGATACAGTCTGCACATTCTGGCCGTCAATCATGAAGATGCCGTCTGAGACGTTATCAAAGCGCAGCAGCAGTTTTGTGAGCGTCGTCTTGCCAGATCCAGATCGGCCAACTATACCAACTTTTTGTCCAGCAGGAATAGCAAGATTCAGGTTGTGGAGCACCAGATCATCACTATCAGGGTAATGATAGGAGAGCTCTGTGAGAGAAATCGCACCTGCTCGAACATTGAGTTTTTTGGCTTTGTTTGAGTCAACAATTATATTTGGTGATGTGAGTATTTCGGTCATCGGCGTGGTCTGTAGGAAGATCTTGTCGTAGCCGTTCACTAATTCACCAAGGCTAAATATTTGCGAAGCCACTCTTTGAAGGTACGCAACAATAAATACGGCCACACCAAGCTCTAAGGCGCCAGTAAACAGCAAGTTGCCCATAACGGCTATAGCGATTATTTGAACAGTTGCCATGACGAGAAGCCTACCTGATCCTTCGATAGACATCCATCGAAAATCTTTTTGATAAATCTTGCGGTATTTATTTGTCATTCTGGCGATTGATGATTGTTCGTATGCTTCATGCGCAAACGTTTTAACGATGAGATTATTGCTGATGACATCAGCTGACGCTCCATTTAGCTCTGCTACCATATCTTTTCTAGCCATACGAAGCGGTGTGCGGAGCTTTATAGAGAGTCGTACTTGGGTAAGAAGCAAAACAAGGAGCGCTAATACGATGCCACCCATAGTAGGGCTGTGAAGGAAAATAATCACAACGCCAAC
>JAUIHN010000017.1 GCA_030432305.1 bacterium
AAAACGCTAAGAAGGACTATGCGCGCATTTCGTGGCAGTCGGTAGCCGAGCGTTGCCTGGGTGTCTATAAAGATATGTGTCTTGGTAAGCAGGCCCACCTCGAAGGAGCCGCCCTGTGAGTGAGCGACGAGGCATAACGCTCTACCTGCATGTCCACCAGCCATGGCGTGTGCGCAAGTACAGTATTTTTGATACCGCCGAACGCCATGACTATTTCGCCGAGACTGATGCGGCGACCGAGAGAAACAATGAGTACGTGATGCAGCGAGTCGCTGATAAATCGTATCGGCCGATGAATGCGCTGCTTGAGAAATTATTGTCTGAGCATCCGGACTTCAAGCTATCGCTTAGTATCACCGGCACATTCATAGAGCAGGCCGAACAGTGGGCGCCGGATGTACTAGAAAGTTTTCAGCGACTTGTCGCTACTGGCAGAGTTGAGATAGTGTCTGAAACCTATCACCATTCCCTCGCCTTTTTCTATAGCCGCAAAGAATTCGAGCAGCAAGTCCAGGCACATCGTCATAAAATCCGTGGAGTATTTGGCGTTGAGCCATCGGTGTTTCGCAATACTGAGCTGGCCTACAACGACGAGTTGGCTAAGTGGGCTGAAGAGTACGGTTTTAAAGGAATTTTAGCTGAAGGTTGGGATGAGGTATTGGGCTGGCGAAGTCCGAACTATGTCTACCGACCAGCTGGCACTCAGAATATAGGTTTGCTTCTCAAAAATTACCAACTGAGTGATGACATCGCGTTTCGTTTCAGTAACAGAGAATGGAAAGAGTGGCCACTTAGCGCTGATACTTACAGTGATTGGATGCACGCTGCCTTGATGGGTGGTGGCTCGATGGTCAATCTCTTTATGGACTACGAAACATTTGGCGAGCACCAATGGGCTGATACCGGTATTTTCGATTTCTTCGAGCAATTTGTCGGCACGTGGCTATCGAATCAAAACAATACATTTTACACTGTCAGCGAAGCGCTGGAAGTGGAGCAACCGCTCGGTGAAATCAGCATGCCGAGTACCGTCACGTGGGCAGATAGTGAGCGTGACCTGAGCGCCTGGCTTGGCAATAGTATGCAGCAGGAGGCGCTCACGTATCTCTATGCGCTAGAAGAAGATGTCTTGCGAAGTGGCGATGAAGCACTTATTGCTGATTGGCGGCGGCTCCAGGCCTCGGATCTGGCGTATTATATGTGTACGAAATGGTCGCACGATGGCGACGTACATGCCTACTTTAGCCCCTACGATTCGCCGTACGAGGCCTTCCTCTACTTCATGAATGCGGTGCGCGATGTGCGCTATCGGGTCATGGCATACCACGATTACGGAGGCGTCCATGTCTAGACCGATAGTGCTGAGTAACGGCGAGCTACATGTCGGCATTAATCGTAATGGCTTCGTGCACGATTTTTATTTTCCCTACGTCGGTCTGGAAAACCACTCGTCCGGTCCGAACACTCGGCATCGTGTTGGAGTGTGGGCGGACGGCGAGTTTAGCTGGCTCGATAGCCCTGACTGGAATATCTCGTTCGACTATCAGCCCGAAACGCTCATTGGTGTCATTGATGCGAGTAATGAACAGCTTGGAGTCGCGCTGCATTTTAGTGACGCTGTTGACTCAGACATTTGCGCCTTTATGCGCCACGTTAGTATTAAGAATCTTCGTGATACCACGCGCGATGTCAGACTTTTTATGCATCAGGCCTTTGCGATTGGTGATGGACGTAGCAACACAGATACAGCTCAGTATCTGCCAGATAGCGACGCAATTTTACATTATCGAGGCGAGCGAGCATTTGTGGTGTCAGGTAAGATTGATGACCAGCCGTTTGATCAATACACCCTCGGTCTTTTTGGTATCGAAGGACGTGAAGGCACGTTTCGTGATGCTGAAGACGGCGAGCTCAGCAGCTGTGACGTAGAGCACGGACGGGTGGATTCAACACTGCGATTTAGGATGGAGTTGCCCGCGAATGCTTCAGTGGAAGTGCAGTACTGGATAGCAGCCGGCACTTCACTTCGCGACGCGTTATCAGTGCACAAAAGCATTGGTGAAGTTGGCGTACCAAGCCGCCTGAAAGAGACGAGTAGCGACTGGAAGGAATGGCTCGCTCCGGCTAAACACGCCAGCGAAAAATTAGACCCAGCCTACCGAGAGACGTTCTTAAAGAGTGTACTGATACTAAAGTCTCAGATAGATAAACGCGGCGCGACCATGGCAAGTACTGATACGACGATGCTCAATTATTCTCGCGATGCCTATGCCTACTGCTGGCCACGCGATGGTGCTTATATTCTCTGGCCGTTGATTCGCATGGGGTACAAAGAAGAGCCGCAGAACTATTTTGAATTTATACGAAATGGCCTGCACCCCGGCGGATATCTGATGCACAAATATCGTGCCGACGGCGCGCTAGGTAGCAGCTGGCATCCGTATGTCCATGGCGACATAGCGGGTCCGCCAATCCAAGAAGACGAAACAGCGGGCACGTTATTTGTATTTGCTCAGTATTACATGCAAAAGCAAGACAAAAAGCTGCTTGACGATTTTTATGAGTCTATGGTGCAGCCGATGGCAGACTTTCTGTGCGACTATGTCGACGAAACGACGGGACTGCCAAAGCCGAGCTATGATTTATGGGAAGAGGTTTACCTAACCACTACCTACACGACGGCAGTCACACATGCGGCATTACTGGCAGCGGCAGATATGGCTGAGGCTTATGAGGATAAAGAAAATTCTGTGCGCTGGCGAGCTGCAGCTGACGATATTCAGCGCGCTGCAAAGAAGTATTTATATAGCGAGCAGCGGCAAGCATTCCGTAAAGGTGTTCTTGTTAGCGGTGACGACATCACATATGATGACACCATCGATAGTTCCAGCCTCTTTGGTGTTTTTATGTACGAGCTTTTCCCACTGCATAGCTCCGGCATTCCACGCTACGAAAACGATTACTACCATAGAAACGACCCGTCCATTCAGGGCAACTGGTGGATAATCACGTCTCTGTGGCTCGCGCAGTACTATCACTTGGTGGGTCAACCTGACAGGGTGGCGGCTGTACTCGACTGGGTAAAAGACAGGACCGAAACCAGCGGAATCTTGCCCGAGCAGATTGACCCAAACACTGGTGAATTCATGTCGGTAGCACCACTGACATGGAGTCACGCTGAGTACATCGCAACGCTACTCGATACCATACAGTAAATAAGCTCCCGTCTGGGAGCTCATTAAAGGTTTTAAAAACTTAGCCCTTGCGAGGCTTCACTTCGTTACGACCAAGGCTTTTCTTGGTTTCCGTGTACACCGCATGCTTACGAGCGATAGGATCATACTTTTTTAGCTCAATCCTATCGGTTGTATTTTGTGTATTTTTGGTCGTATAGTACGTACGGTGATTACTAAGACTGCTCACCAAACCAACCAGTTTACGCTTTGTACTTTTCTTTGCCATGTAGCTTCCTTAAAATTGTTGCTTATCATGCGATAAATCGCGACTTTCAGGGGTTGATTATAACAAAAACTCTATCAGTTAGCAAGACGTCGATGTTGTTACAAACTGAGGTCGATATCGTCAAGATTAATGTCGTCCATGCTGTTCGACAAGGTACTGGCAGCACTGCCTTTGGCGCTCGTAATGTCAGCACGCATTTTGTAGAGTGTCTCGAGCTTTTCGTGCAGCTCTACGATTTCCGAGTCAATATTCGTAATTTCATGAAGCTGTGAAACAAGCATACTATCTCCTCCTCTCAGTTCTATTTGCTCCGCTCTTTCGCGATGAAGTTTGGTTCTTGGTTGATGAAAGATGACGGCGTTTTGATGGTGGCTGCGGGCATACGATGTCTATCAAAAAACCAACTTCGCTGCGGGTGCCGCCTCTGGTCGCGATAAACGTTTCAATAAAGTCCGTGTCGCTAATATCGCCTACACTATCTCGAGCGGGCTGTGAGCCACGCAAATTAAACTCATCCGAACCAATCATGGAGCTATAGTACCACAAAAACGTATATAAATCAATTGTTTATATACGTTTCTATGAAAAAAGCAAGGCTAGATTACCTTGCGCGCATTCTATGACTTAATAGTTTTTCTTGCCACTCATCCGCGCTCTGTTCCCTGAATAACTCTTCAAGAAAATCAACCATAATTTTCTCGCGCTTCTGGGCCTCCTCTTGGCCGGCGGCTGTCATCATAATTGATGGGATGATAAGAAGCTTGTCGAAAAAGTGTTGCACGCTATGGCCGCTACTACCTGCCCTGTAGCTTGCGGCATTCTTGATTGCGCGTTCGGGCGGTAGGTCGGGGTTAAAGAACATGTTGCCTTTTGACAGCGCATAGGCATGTGTTCTGAGGATTCCCTCTGCGCCGATTGCGTCACACATGTCAGCGTCACTCACGACCCTGCCTTCAAGTGTGCCGGGACGAATACCGTCAAGATATTTGTTATATCCCATGGTTGCAATAATGCCAAGCACCTGTTCTTTTACCTCTGGAAGGGTGTTGTATTTTTCAAGCAGCGTGGTTGCATTTGGTAGGCTGTGCGCGGAATCTTCGCCAAACAGCTTGTAATCGTCTACATCGTGCAGAAGCGTTGCCAGCTCGACAACCTCGGTGTTTGCGCCTTCCTTTTCTGCGAAACGTAGTGCCAATCTGCCAACCCTCAGTACATGGTCAAACCCATGACCATCGTCTTTGTTCAATAGTTCTGCTACGTCTTTTCTGATTTCTCTCACGTTCATCTCGTTTAGTGTAGCATGGTGCGTTATGCTTATCATATAAAAGCCGGCCACGAAGCCGACACTTTATATGGTGCTGAGGGGTAGGATATTGCTCGCATTGTTCGCTCCTTCGCTCGCTCGAAAAGTGAGCGAGCTAATTTTTCTTCACTTCACTACGCCGAACCTCCTTTGCTCTGCAAAAGGACGGCTCGAAGCTTACGAACAAGATCCAAGTTAAAACCCTGCTATATAGCAGGGTTTTAACTTGGTGCTGAGGGTAGGATTCGAACCTACGAAGGCGGAGCCAATTGATTTACAGTCAATCGTGTTTGACCACTTCACTACCTCAGCAGGGTAACAATAAAAATGGAGCCGCTTCTCGGATTCGAACCGAGGACCTTCACTTTACAAAAGTGTTGCTCTGACCAGCTGAGCTAAAGCGGCAACTATACTATTCTAACATATTTTTCTTTTCGCCAAAGTCTACCTTTGCCGAAGTTTAGGTTTTTATAGGTAGGAGTAAGCGAATGGCAATTCGGGCAGAGCAAACGAAGATTGTGGATGTTATTGTTTTCTGCATCTCCATCTATGTGGTCAAGCTCAAGAGGGCATCTGCCCGTAGATGGATGGACCTCATTCCAATCGCAAAGCTGGCATTTCTCGCCGTACTTCTCTCTTAAATAACGCATCACATGTCTAGAATAGTTTTTCGTCTCTATGCCTCTTGAGCCTGACAGGCTTCCGGCTAGCCAATTTGCAATATACGCTTCGTATTCGTAATCCTTCTGGCACTTGTTTGAACAGTACTTCTTTTGATACTTTTTAAGTTCAATCTTACAGGATAGGCAGCTCTTCATACTTATAGCATAGCATCTTTGCGTCTTTTAAATTTAGTCTGTATCTGTTAAACTTACTGAGGTGCAACTTGCCGCGATAGCTCAGTTGGTAGAGCGCTTCCATGGTGGGACGCTAATGTTCCCCGCCCCGTGATTGAGAAATTGATCATTGAACCCGAATAACGGTTAATATCCTGGTATTGGGACAAGACCGTGGCGTCCAGTACGCCCGAACGACTGACAAGGGGGGCTAAGTTACGGATAAGGTAATATGCTCAAGATACAGTCTAGCCCTCTTATAGAATACTTAATCATAAATAGAGGTGTAAGCGAAGGAAGAGGTCCCGGGTTCAAATCCCGGTCGTGGCTCCAAAACAGTGCGTGAACCTCTCGTGTAGTAGCGAGGGGTTTTAGTTTTTGCTACATAACTACACGACGGGCAGGGCGCGCTACGCGTGTCGGTTGCGAGTTGTGCTGCGAATTCATCTTAGCGGCTTTGTCGCGTAAACCAGCGGCAAGGTCAGCTTGTTCATTGTGTTCGTAGGCGTCAGCCAGAATATTTAGAGTTTGCGGCACGGGTTCGAGCTCAACAGCCTTTTCGAGTGATTCAATCATCTTTTTATGACGACCAAGCTTCTCGAGCACTTTGGCGTAGGCAATATAGCGAGCGGCCAGTCCATCTTCCATTTCAAGCGCTTGTTCAAATGCTAATGCCGCCTTTTCACTGTTGCCAGTTTCAAAATATATCAAGCCAACATTGTGCAAACTACTGGCACTTGGCTCGAGACTCTGGGCAATTTCAAAGCATTCTATAGCATCTTCGTAGGCTTTTTGCTGTGCGTACAATATGCCAAGTCGGTTATACGCAGTGGCGTTTCGTTCATCAACACGAAGAATCGTGAGCAGGGCTTTTTCTGCACGAAGGAATTTACGTTCCCGAATTGACTGCTGTGCAATTTCCCACAACTGGTCAAGCTTACCAGACAAACTCTTTGGTAAGTCGCGACTCGTTACATCTGTATTTTGCTGGCTGAAGAGCGCCCAAATTCCGAGTGCTGCCAGAACAAAAATAGCTAACATATATAGATTATTGTAACACGAACGCCGTTAATTGCAGCCTGGCACTACAGTTGGAGTCGATATTTTCTCTTATGGCGAGAAGCGCGTCAAGCCGCTTGACCGTGTCTGGTTGCGGATTAACGTTGAGGTTGCGCCTCGTCACCATCAGCGCACTGTCAATAAGTCGCAAGCTATCCGATTTACTTTTCTGATATGCGTGAACTGTACATAATTTTTCGTATAGCGACCCGGACAGGAAGGTTCGAGTAGCCACCATCAGCTCAGCCTGCTCTTTAAAATACGCCTCGTCATCGATAAGCCGCATAATTTCTGCCGGGCGCCCTCCTGCGAGATAGTGCAGTTGCTGGCGTTTTTTAGGCTCAGTTATGCCGCGTGAATCAAGCAGCGCATCGGTCTGCTGCTTTGAGATAGGTTCAATAATGAGCGTTTGGGCTCTCGAGCGAATCGTCGGCAACAGCAGCTGTGGCGAGTGAGAAGTCAGTATAAAATGCGTGTACTCGCCCGGCTCTTCGAGTAGTTTTAAAAATGCCGTCTGGGCACCGAGACTCATGCGATGCGCGCCGTCGAGTATGAAAACCTGGCGCAATGATTTTTTAGCCCGGCTCTGCTCGTACAGGCCACGAATCGTTGCTACCGATATCGAGCCTGACTCGCTATCGACTTCACCGTCAGTGTTTGTCGGCTTCACAACAGCAGCGACACTATCTTTAGCAAGGAAGCGCGCTGCCGTAGGAAGGCCAACGCCACGTTCGCCTGTTAGTAATAGCGCGTGCGGTAGAGTCTTCTCAAGCGGAGCCATCTTATCTTTTGTTCGAGAGTTAAAAATAACGTCGATCATAACGCTTCTTTAAATGATTTTACAAACTCTTCGGGCATCGGTGCCTCAAAAACTCTCCTGTCGCCTTCTGGAATCGTGATTTCTAACTTATGAGCATGTAAATAGAGTCGATCGGCCTCTCGTCCATACACGCGATCTCCTTTTATGGGAGCTCCCAGGTACGCCATGTGGACACGCAGCTGATGTGTACGACCGGTTACAGGCCGAAGCTCGACAAGACTTTCGGTGTCACTTTCCGCCAACACATTATAGTGCGTCACTGCCATTCGTCCATTTTTGTCGGCTCGAAATGTGCTTGGCGCCGAAGGGTTGCGATCGATCGGTACTTCGATAGTCGCCTCCTTTTGCTTCAAGTGACCAGACACTACGGCCACATATGTCTTTTTGGTTCTGCGTTCTGCGAACTGCCGGGCAAGCAACCTCGCAGCGTCTTCGGTGCGTGCGCCGATGAGAACACCGCTGGTGTCACGGTCAAGCCGATGCACGATGCCGGGGCGATTCGTATCGAGCCCAACAGAGGTGTAGCGTCGGAAAAATTCAGCCACTGTAAATTCATCATTCATCGCGCCTTTACTATGCGTTAGCACGCCCACGGGTTTGCTTACGACGATAACATTGTCGTCGACATGGATAATCGGCAGCTGCTCATGACTGTAATCGGGCGCGTTGGGCAGATCGATTGCTAGCGCATCGCTACTAGAAACTTCGTGCTTTGGCGATGTGACTACTTCAGAGTTCACCTGAACCCGGCCTGCCTTTATGTACTTTTGCCAGGTGCTTCTTGAGTGCTCCGGGTGAGTCTCGCTGAGAGCCCTATCGAGTCGTTTCTTATCGGCTTGAGCCAAGTAAAGATACACAGTCTTGCCCTTAAATGGAGCGCCGTATGTCAGAAATGATTCTTCGGGGTTTTCAATGAGTGAACCGTCGTCGGTATCTAGAACACTTTGCATCATTTCTTCGATCCGTTTGCTATCATCATCGGCAGTTTCGTCAAAGAGTAAGCAGTAGCGTCGCTTGTTGAATCGAAAAGAATGCAGGGTACTCACCGGCGTAGGGTTTGTCGTCCGCAGCTGATCAATATGCTGCTCGCTAGCCTCGGCGCCAGCAATATGAAACTGACGTAACAAGGCCTTTATGTCGCCGGTGGTAACCTTTACCACTACTCTGCCTTTGGTCGCAGCCCGACGGCTCGCTGGACTCGAAGTAGTGTTTCGTTGGCGATTTCGTTCATAGCTTGTTCGGACGTGCCTAGTTTCTTCAATATAACCGCATCGTCTGTTGCGGTAAGTTGTGCTTGAAAGTCTGTCAAAAATCGCTCGACTTCGTCGGCCACGACCTTTTTGAAATCACCGTAACGCGATTCACCTTCAAATTCTCCTGTTGTTTCTTCGAGTTGCTGCCCGCGCAACAGTGCCAAAATCTGGAGAAGATTGGAGATACCAGGTTGATTGGCCGGGTCGAAATGAATCTCGGCCTTGTCGTCAGTGGTGGCGCTCATGATTTTCTTGACCGCTTCACCTGGAGTGTCGCCAAGAAAGATGACGCCCTTGCCGCTATCATCAGACTTGCTCATCTTTTTATTCGGATTAGCCAGGTCTTTGATGCGAAGACCTTGGTCTTTTCCGAAAAACTCGTGCTGCTTCGGTACCGACTCCGGCACAGTAAACAATTCGCCAAAACGCGCATTCATACGCTCAGCAATATCACGCGTAAACTCAAGATGCTGGGTCTGGTCATCGCCGACCGGCACGTAGCTGGCGTTATAGAGCAGAATATCCGCCGCCATTAAAACGGGATAATTAAACAGTCCGACACTCGTCCTATCGTCACCGACAGAGCTAGACTTATCTTTAAACTGCGTCATGCGCCCCATCTCGCCAAAGCCAGTAAAGCAGTCCAAAATCCACGTCAGCTCACTATGTGCCGTGATGTAGCTCTGGCGATAGATATGAATATTGTCATTATCAAGCGGTAAACCAGCCGCTGCAAACACCCGGGCGTTATGAATAATCTGCTCGTAAAGCTTGGTGTGGTCAATCGGTGTAGTAAAGCTATGGAGATCCGGGATGAACAGATTTACCTGACACTCGTCAGACCTACTTTTCGCCATATCAATCATCGGCAACATCGCACCAAAGTAATTGCCGATGGTTAAGTCACTATTCGCACGTATCCCAGTAAGAATTGTCGGTTTGGTCATCAATGCTCCTTGCTTATCTTATTCTAGCAGTTTTTAGTACATATTTCTTCATAACATGACAGTATTCCGCTAAAGCATCAAGATCGATCCATTCATCTTCGCTATGGAGGCCACCGCCGAGTGGCGAAGCCATGATGACCGGAATATTTAGCTCTCCGAAGTAGCGGCCATCTGATGCACCGCTCGCTGTAATGAATTGAACGCTCTTACCTGTTGCTTTCTCGCAAATTTTGATGTACTTTTTCACATGCGCTGACTGTACGTCAACAATATGCGCAGGCGCGTGCAGCAGCCCTGAGATTTCGGCATCAAAGCGCTGACAAGCATCTTCGAGCCAATCTTTAATTCTGCTAAGTGACTCATCGTCGGTGTATCGAATATCTAATCGTGCCGTTGCTGTGGCTGGTCCTTGGTTTTCGGCCTCGCCTGCTTTTAAGCAGGTGACGACGCACGTTGAGCACTCTGGTGAAGACTTACCAAAAACGTTATCTATCTCACCTAGAAGCTTAAGTAGTTTATGCGCTGCGTTGCCCCCTTCCCATGGTTTCGAGCCGTGATGTGCTTTGCCATGAACGGTGATGCTAAAGTTATGCACGCCTTTTGCTCGTGTCATTAACTCGCCAATAGTATCACCGGCATCCGGAAGCCATACGGCCTCCGGTCGCCAACCTAAATCTAACAAGTGAGGGATAGAGTTGCCTCCACCGACTTCTTCGTCGCCGTTTAGGACTATAGCGATATCGAGATCCGGAAGCTGGTCTCGCAGTTCATTAACCAGCCAAATGTAGCCAGCAACTGCGAACAGCATATCCTTCGCTCCTCTTCCGATCATTTTTGATCCTATAACGCGAGCTTTTTGCATCTCTTTACTAGAAGGTACTACATCTACGTGCGCTGCCAGCATAAGCCGAGGCTTGAGGGTCGGCTGGGTTCTGGTAATAAGCGTGTGAACGCCATTGTTTTCTATAATCTGAGTATCCTCAATCGCTAGATCCTTGGCACAAAGGTCGAGCAGCTGTTTGACGCTTTCTTGACTCGATGTCACAGGGTGAAATGCTATAAGCTTTGTGAGCGTATCCGCAAGCTCTTGTTTCATACTACGCCGCCTCCCTATTGGGTAATACTAAGCCTGACACAGCGTCGCGTGCTCCATGTACTAAATGTCCAGGACGAGCAAGGAATGCGCCTCCGATAACACGAGCGCCGTCTTGATTCACTGAGCAGAACACTCGTAGGATCATGCTCCCCATTTTCTGTGCACCTGTCATATTAACGGATATGCCCGGAACGAAACGTTCCATGAGAACAGCTCCGTTTTCTTCGACCATCGAACGTGCTTTTGTAAGTGTCCCAGTATCACGATTACCATGTACTTTAGCGTCGGCTTTACTCAACTTTACGAGTACACTGTCGCATTGAGTCCCTTGCAAGCCTTTTAGGACGATAGAATCGTCCTCTGGGAGTAAGCTGGGACTCGTAACGAGCTCGGCGTGCCCTGTTCTTAGGCGGTATTGCCGTTTTCCTTCCTCAAGGATGGGCGCAACGGATAGCGCAGTCACATCCGCTAACCGAGGATGCGACTCCATTTTCTTGCGGTTTGCTCGTACTAAGATTGGCTGATCGGGACGAGTCTTTAGCTTGGTGTCGGTGAACATTTCAACAGGGAGTACAAATCCATCATCATTTCCTAGAGTTTCACTATGGCGCTTCACTACAGGCAATCGCCCGAATGTTTCCTCGAAATGTCCTTTGATGCTCTCTCCTAGCGTTACTCCGGCGACTTCTTTACCCATTTCATGTAGTACACCCATTCCTCCGGGTCGATCCTCAACTTCGTAACTGTGTATTCGATTTGTCTCAGGATCGATTGTGGCGTCGATTCGTGCTACCGCAGTCGGAAGTCCAGATCGCTGCATGACCAAAGTCTGTTCCATGGCTCCAAAGACCATAAGCCCGGCCATTACCTCTGCCTCTATATCAGCTTCATGCTCAGGTGATAGCACGATAAGCCTATCACTTGTAAACGGCATATCTCTTCCGCTACCGAAATCCAGTGAGTCTGTCGCTCTCAGTTCTATCGGCTCGTCAAGGAGCCGATTTGATTCAATCGTTTTCATATTATCCTCCTAAAATTTATAAACTTAAAAAACCGCCTCCTGGCGGTCTGATCGATAGTTTCAAATTGTTAGAGTCGAGAGTTGTATTTACTTAAAAATACGGAACAAACCGCCAGAATCTCTGTCGGTAAACCAATAGGCTGAAGCTGATTGGATGCGTTTGTTCATCGTGCACTAGTTATAGCACATGCATTTCAACTGCGCAACTCTTTCTTTTCGGGATGTATAATGGAATAAAGCATTACAGATATGAATATTCGAGCACTGAAACGAAGTTTCGCGCGATATAAAAAACGTCTTAGCAGGCCAGAAAACTGGCTTATTGCTGCCTGTGTCGTCATACTGGTTGGTATGACGACGGCGAGCTTTGGTGATGGTAAAACCCTGGATGCCGCGGCGTACAAGCCGCTCCTGACTACCATCGCTAAAGGCGAAAGTGGCGGCAATTACAATGCCTACTTTGGCAGCCCTGGCAATACCTCGGTTCGCTTTACCGACATGACGATCGCGGAAGTTTTACGCTGGCAAAGCGAGTATGTTAGCCAGGGTAGCATCAGTAGCGCTGTCGGCAAATATCAGATAATTCAGCCCACCTTGATCGATATTACGAGCGAGCTCCATATTAGTCACGAGGCGGTGTTTAACGAAGCGCTACAGGACAGGCTGGCTATCGCGCTTATCGAGCGACGCGGGTCACTAGCGTATGTCAATAATCAGCTTACTCGCGAGGAGTTTGCCGAGAACCTGGCGAAAGAGTGGGCGGCGTTCCCGAAAATGAGCGGTGAGAATCCAGCCGAGAGCTACTACGCTGACGATGGCATTAACCAAGCAACTATTTCAACAGACGAGGCACAAAGTGCGCTTGATTCGCTCGAGAACTCCGCAAAGAACGATGACTAAGTATACGAAGGCGCAGGCACGCGAATACTTGCACGAGAAGCTGCTGCAGCGTACTGCCGAAGAAAAAAGCGCGTCTCAAAGCGCAGTATATGCCAATGTAGTTGGTGTGCTTACGGCTTTACTACAGAAGAAAATCGTTCGTCATGCGCTCATGTATACACCCATACAGCATCTGGGCGAAATTGATATATCGCTGCTCCAGCAGGATTTCCCAGAGGTTAGCTTTGACGTCGCACCCCGAAGTAGCAACGGAGCATTCCCTGACGAGTCGTATGACTGTATATTTGTACCTCTCTACGGCTGGAATAGCGCGGGGTATCGCCTCGGCCATGGCGGCGGTTGGTACGACAAGTTTTTAGCCACGCAGCCCCAAGCGGTGAAAATAGGCGTCGGTCTAGACGACGGCTTAGTTGAGTTCGCCACACAAAGCCACGATATACCACTCGACTACATCGTGACGGAATCAAGACGCGGCCTACTGTAACGCATTCATCTCCTCTTTAAATTGCGTGATAGCTCGCTCTTCGCGCTCCTCTGTCCAATAGGTCTCTGGTGTCTGTTCTGCTTCTGTAACGGCATCGAGCTCGTACCGCCAGAGTATCTCGCCATCCTTTACGATACTGATGTCTGGCGTGCTAATTCGCACTCCCCCTTCCTCGTCTTTTGGCAAGTGCGGCGAAAGTATCCTAACAATTTCTTGGTACGCCAGAGACTCATTTTCTCGCTCCTGACGTATGTCGAGATAGTATATCGGCACGTCTTCACTTTCGGCTGCTTGGTTTATGAGCGGCGCGGTTCTTTGGCACCATGGGCATTCTTTGAATCCAAGGAAAATTACGCCGCTGCCACTGGAAAATCGTGAAACTATCTCGTCGCCTGATTCTTCGATGAATTGATTATCCTCCGGCAACTCCGGATAAGCTTCGTGCATCCCCAAATCATTCATGAGAGAACTGTCCTCAGTTTCCGAAACGGAGTCGTCCAGGTTGTATGCAATCAGCGCGATAAAAAATGCGACGACGAGCACGCCAGCCACCGCCAGAACAATATTCTTAGTCTCCACGTTGTAGCTCCTCAAATTTCGCCTGCATAGTCGGATTACCGCGCGTCAGCTTTTTGATAGAAAGATCCTGCGCCTTGTCATTGGCCAGCCGCAAGTTGTTCTCGCTAGACAGCAGCGACTGCTTGGTCTTCTCTAGCTGTTTGATGGTTTTATCAATCCCTTCGATAGCTTCGCCAAATTTCCGCCCGGCTAGTTCATAATTACGGCCAAACGACTGCTGAAAATCTTCCATGTTCTTTTCAAAATTCGTGATGTCGACATTTTGTGTCTGCAGTGCCTCGAGTTGCTTTTTGGCTTCCAGTGATTTCAGGCTCGCACCTTTTAAAAGCGAAATAAGCGGCAGGAAAAACTGCGGCCGCACCACGAACATCTTGTCGTATTTATACGAAACATCGACAATTCCGCGATTGTATAGCTCATTGTCGGCCTCAAGTAGTGTCACGAGCACGGCGTACTCACACTTCTTTTTTGTCCTGTCGGCATCAAGCTTTTTCAAATGGCTTTCTACCGTCCGTTTATTCTCAGACGTGTCCTGTTCGTCTTTCATTTCGAACATAATACTGATGATTTCCGTGCCGCCAGCCGAGTCGTAGTCGCGGTAAATAAAGTCACCTTTTGTGCCCTCGACCGCAGCGTTATCTTTATCAAAGTACGCGTACGGAAATTGACCTGAGCGCACAGAATTAAACTCGTTGTGGCAATGCTGCTCTAAGTTCTCACCGACTAATTTTACCGACAGCTTGGCCTTCATGTCTTTCAGGCGCTCGATAGTATCTTCCCTATCTTTTAACTGCGTTTCGTACTTGTCTCGCAGCGATGATTCCAGTAGCTTCTTTTCGGCATCTTTTGACTTCAGTTCGCCGGAAAGTTTATCGAGCTCTCGCTCTATTTTAGCGACGGCTTCGGTGACAGCAAGCCTCTTTTCTGTCGAGGTAGCGTCCAGCTTGGAGCGAAGCTCTGCAATCTCGGCGTCACGCCTGGCGATATCTGCCTGTGAACTATTTCTTGTATTGGCTTCGGCCAGCTTGGTGGCCGCGTCTTTTTCGTGTTCGAGCGCACTGAGTTTATCAAGAAGCTCCTGCTCTTTGACCTTAGCTTCAAGAGCTTTTTCGCGCTCCACGGCCGCGCGAACCTTTTCAACCTCAGCGTCAAAGGCATCTTTTTTAATCGACGCAACCACACTCTTTATAGTGGACTGGTCGATATCCGTCTCGTGCAGACTCGATAGATCGACAACATCACCCCTCTTGCCGTCTTCTTGCAAAACAAGGGTCTGCTCATCCTGGATAGAAACTCTGACCGCCTTCATTATGTACCACTATAAACTAGTCGGAGACTACAGTAAAACCCCAATCAGTACGGTGGCCAGGCCGAAGTATATCGCCATACTAATAACATCACAAATCGTGGTAATAAGTGGCCCCGAAGCCACCGCTGGGTCAGCGCCAAATTTACTTACAACCAACGGTACGAACGAGCCGG
>JAUIHN010000018.1 GCA_030432305.1 bacterium
GTTCGCACGGGGGCTCGCTTCGTAGTACAATGGAGGTTATCTATGCCGAGGCATATCACTGAATACGTTTTATACCAATGGCGCTATAGCATTGGCTATGTGCTTGTCGGCCTGCTCGTCGCCACACTACTTGTCGCGGCGGTGCTGTTCGTGCCGGGCGGCATAAGCAGCGAAGAAATGGCATCGACAGTGAGGAGTAATGGATTATCCTTCACGGAGTTCGATCCGCAAGCGGTCATTGATCTGCCGTACGCATTGCTGCAATATGGCAGCTTCGCGCTACTAGGCATAACGACGCTCAGTATTAAGCTGCCGTCGCTGATTCTCGGATTGTTATCGCTCGTCGGAATTATACTGCTCCTCAGGCATTGGTTTCACACCAATGTGGCGGTTATTTCAGCGCTTATTGTCATCACCACCAGCCAGTTTATTTTTACGTCACAGGATGGCACGCCGACCATTATGTATATTTTTTTGCCGACCTGGCTACTGCTGTTAGCACTCAGTGTCTCTCGTCACGGCGAGAAGCGCCGTGGCATCTGGGAAATATTGCTCGTCGCTGTCTTGGCGCTAAGCCTCTATACGCCTCTTAGCGTTTACATTATCGTTGCGCTCGTCAGCGCCACCATTTTACACCCACACCTTCGGTATATCGTCGGGCGACTGCCGCGACGCCGGCTACTTGTAGCAGGGGTGGTCGGCCTAGTGTTACTTGCACCGCTGGCGGCCGCAATCGGTCTCGAGCCCAAGGTCGGCCGGACGCTGCTTGGGATACCAGAAGCGTGGCCAGATCTTGGCGAAAATATCATAGTGCTTTTCGAAGCTCATCTTGGCTTTTTAATGCCGAACGCCGAGGACGCAGCCCAGCCGGTCTACACACTCCCGGCACTACTTTTGATGCTCCTTGGCGGCCTGCATCTTTTTACCACCAGACACACTGCCAGAAGTTACACGATTACCAGCTGGCTACTCCTGCTTACCCCTATTGTCATACTAAATCCGAGCAAAACAGCTATTACGTTCGTACCTGTTATGCTTCTTATCGCCGCAGGTCTTGATGAGCTGTTGTATCGATGGTATAGCCTATTTCCGCGCAATCCCTACGCCAGAATTGCCGGGTTGCTCCCTGTAACATTATTGGTCGCCGGCATGGCTTTAAGTGGCGCCGAACGCTATTTTTATACGTATCGCTATAGCCCACCGGTGGCAAGTGAATATACAAATGACTTAAAGCTTTTGTCAAATGAGTTACGGAGTGAAGAAGGCACGCCGCCCGATACACTCCTCGTGGCAGCTCCTGAACTGGCGTTCTATAGAGCAGTTGCCGATCGTAATGACAGCGTAGCCGTCATTGCATCCGACCAGCCAGTGCCAGACGATGGAACGTTTATTGTAACAAGAGCGGCATTTTACGAGCGAGATATAGACCAGAAGGTACCGTCCAAGATTATCACCAATGGCAAAAGTAGCGAATCAGACCGACTGTACCTCTATAATTCTAATCAGGAATAGCGTATAATTAATACGAGTAAATTGTAGGTAGAGGAGAGAGTTAATCATGGCACTTGACCAAATAAAGATGTTAAACCAGATTCGTAAGGCGCAGAAGCAGCTGGCGAGCGAAATTATTGAAGTAGAAGCGGGCGACGGTGCTGTCGTCGTACAGGTGACAGGTGAGCTAAAAATTAAGAAAGTAACCATAAATCCTGAAATGGTAGATCTCGATAACATTTCTGAGCTCGAACACTGGATCGAGATTGCCATTCGCGATGGTCTGGCCGAAGCACAAAAAATCGCCGCTGAAAAAATGAAACCGCTTATGGGCGGCCTAGGAAATCTCGGCCTGTAAAAGGGCACTAAAAGCTCATGAGTTCTTTGCTTCCTTCGGCTCTACTTCGAGCAATCGACGAGCTAGGGCATCTACCCGGAGTCGGCGCTCGCACAGCTGAGCGCTATGCTTATTTTTTATTAAAAGCAAACAAGCAAAGCGCCCACAAACTAGCCGTAGCTATTGATACACTACATGATAGCGTCAAAACCTGCCCGGTCACATTTGCACTTATCGATACCGGCGAGGACATCTCGCCGCTGTACAGCGACACTTCTAGAGATCGTCGCCAGATTGCCGTAGTCGAAAACCCGCTCGACATCGTACCGCTCGAACGAACCACACAGTACAAGGGCACCTACCATGTACTGGGCGGAGCGCTGTCGCCAATTGATAGTGTTGGTCCAGAGCAACTGCACATTAAGGAGCTTTTGGAGCGTATCGAAAAAGATGAGGCGGAAGAAGTGATTATCGCCACAAACGCCAGCGTAGAAGGCGAATCGACGGCGGTCTTTTTGGAAAAACAGATTCACGAGGCAGCTCCGGACACCAAAGTAACTCGACTCGCTCGTGGCATTCCGGTCGGCATCGACCTCGAATACGCCGATCAGATAACACTTACCCACGCGCTTGAAGGCAGGAGGCAAGTATGAGTACGCCAGCAGATATGATTCAAAACGCGACGAAGATTGTCGTCGTTCAGGCCGAGAACCCCGATGGCGATAGCGTGGCCAGTTCGTTGGCGCTCGAGGAAATACTAGCGGACATGGGCAAGGAAGTATCGCTCTACGCACCGGTCGAAATCCCGAAGTACCTCCGCTACATACAAGGTTGGGACAGGGTAGAGAATACGCTCGATACCAAGGCGGATGTGGCAATCATTGTCGACACCAGCGCCGACGTGCTGCTCTCGAAGGTACTCGAGGCACCAGAGGTGCGACACTTTCTGGAGACGCACCCGGTGCTCGTGATTGATCACCATACCACCGAACCAACTCTGAGCTTTAGTCACACCGCCCTCATAGAAGAGGCCGCTGCCACCAGCGAAGTGATTTATCGTCTGGCGCATAAAAACGATTGGGGAATAAACCCTGCGGCCGCCGAACACCTACTCGAGGCAATTTTATCCGACAGTCTTGGCCTTTCGACCGAAAGCGTTACGCCTGAAACGCTACGCGTGGCCGCGGATTTGGTCGAGCTTGGCGCTTCGCCGGCTGTCATCGAAGGCAGGCGCAAGCAATTCATGAAAAAATCGGCCGAGATTCTAAGCTACAAAGGCGAGCTGATTTGCCGCATAGAATATTTGCTAGACGGCCGCCTGGCACTCATCCACATTCCATGGGAGGAAATCCAGCGCTATAGCGACCAGTATAATCCAAGCGTTTTAGTGCTCGAGGAAATGCTGTTCGTCGAGGGCGTCCAGGTAGCCGTGGCTATCAAGACATATCCCGATGGCAAAATCACTGGCAAGATTCGAGCCAGCACGCCAGTGGCAGAGACACTTGCCGGCTACTTCGGCGGTGGCGGGCACAAATACGCCGCTGGTTTTAGGGTGTATGAAGAATACGATACAATCGTACCAGAGCTCACCAAGACAGCCGATAAAACCCTAGAGGCATACGACAATGACACTGCGACTTCATAACACGCTAACAAAAAAAGCCGAGGAGCTGACGCCTCTACGCGAGGGAAGTGTCTCGATATACAGCTGCGGGCCGACAGTGTACGATCATGTCCATATCGGCAATTTGAGCGCTTTTATAGCTGCCGATATTTTGCGCCGCGCCGTGGATGCGCACGGGCTAGACGTCACGCATGCTATGAATTTTACCGATGTCGACGACAAGACAATTCGCCGTAGCCGCGAGAAGTATCCAGAGCTTGAACCAATGGAGGCGCTAAAAAAACTAACTGAGGAGTACGGGCGCATTTTTCTAGAAGATATGCGACTGGTCGGCAATGATACCGAGGCCTTGACGTTTATTAAAGCCGCTGACGACAGGACGATAGAGGGCATGCGCCAGCTAATAACTGATTTGCACCGTAATGGCTTTGCCTATATTGCGGACGACGGCGTGTATTTTTCTATCGAGGCCTACCGAAAATCAGGCAAAACATACGGCCAGCTTGTCGAAATTACCGAGCAAAGCACGGGCAGTGAGCGCATTCAAAATGATGAATACGACAAAGAGTCAGCCCACGATTTTGCGCTCTGGAAGACCAAGAAAGACGGTGAGCCGTCGTGGGAGTTTACGCTTGACGGCCACGACATGAGCGGCCGACCTGGCTGGCATATTGAATGTTCTGTTATGAGTAAACTGACGCTCGACCAGCCGTTCGACATCCATACTGGCGGTATCGACCTGGCGTTTCCGCACCACGAGAACGAAATAGCCCAAAGCACAGCCGGGGAAGAAAACCCAGTGTACTCGAGCATGTTCTTGCATAACGAACATATTTTGGTTGAGGGCAAGAAAATGTCGAAGAGCCTCGGTAATTTTTACACCTTAAGCGACCTTATCGAAAAAGGCGTTGACCCGCTCGTATTCCGCCTCTTGGTGCTGCAGTCACACTACCGAAAGCCGACGAATTTCAGCCTCGATAACGCCAAAGCTGCTGCCAGCCGGATGCTGCACTGGCGATCTGTGGCAGCGCTACGCTGGCAAACGGAAGCTAAAGGAGAAGTGGTGAGCGATGATGCTATCAGAACGGCCCTCTTAGACATTATTTTGGCGCTCGATGACGACCTCAACACCGTCGAGGTGCTGCGCATCATCGACGCTCTTTTCACTAAACTCGAGAATCTACCGCTAGACCAAGTCTCAAAGCCGGGCCTGAATACATTCATTCACACTATCGACAACATGCTTGGCCTACAGCTCAAAAACACCACGCCCGACATCAGTGAAGAGGTAAGACAGCTTCTGGACAAGCGACAAGATGCCCGTCAGAGCGGTGATTACGAGACATCGGATAGATTACGTGGCGAACTACTAGCGCGCGGGATTGAAGCAAGAGACACTGCAGGCGGCAGTATTTGGTCATACAGTAAGTAAAAGCTACTTTTTCTTAGCCGCTTTGACAAGTTTAGCTAGCGGTCTGGTTTTTTCAGACTGTTCACGCCTGGTGCGCTCCAGATAATCTTCGAGTATCACTTTGACGCTACCAGCGATTGGGATTGAGATAAGACTTCCGAGGATACCAAATACGTAAAAACCAACCGTCACGGCCACCAGCACTGTGAGCGCCGAGAGCTCAAGGCGACGCGACTGAATAATCGGCGAGATAAAATTGTTTTCAATTTGCTGGTATATGAAGAAGTAAATCACGTAGATGATTGCCGCAGGCGCGCTGCTAATGGCCACGAGTAGCGTTATTAAAACACCGGCTAGTGTAGCGCCAAACATTGGGATGAGCGAAAGAATGGTAGTAAAGGCAAATGTTGGTAGCGCCAAGCTACCAGGGATATCAAAGAAAAAACTAAGAATGAAAATTGCCAGACCGGCGAAGGCACCGCCAATCGCCGCGACGGTTAGTTGGCCGGTTACGAAACTTGTTACCACGCGGTACATCTGTCCGGCCAGTTTACGATGTTGCTCCATAAGCTCCTGGTTACTATACAGCCCCCAGCCGCGCTTCAGCCACGAAGGACCTTCGACGAGCATCAGGAAGGTCAGCACCAACACGAAGAACATTGAGATAGCAAACGAAACAACTGAGCCAGCGCCAGAAATAATGTTTCGACCGAAGTCAGCCGCCCAGGTCGAAGCTGTATCTTGCAAAGATACGATTGCTTTGTCGATTTGCGGCTGTAGATTGTATTGATCGATAAACGAGCCAAGTCCGCTCCACTGATTTGCCGTCATAGCGCTGAGTTCCGGAATTGTCTGGATAAACTTAGCGGTTTGCTCGACAACCGGCGGGACAGCTAATGCCAAAAAACCAGCCAGCGCCACGATAATTGCTACATAAGCCACCGCTGTGGCCGTAATCCTGCTCTTTCCTGGCAGTCGACTGGCCAAATAATGCACCGGTGCATTGAGCGCTAACGCAAAAAAGAACGCCACAATAAGAAGAATCAAGGCGGTACGCGCACTGTAAATAGCGAGAAAGGCTAGGGAAAATCCAATCAACACCAGCCAAAAACGAACGAAAGTATTTGTATCTATCTCAATTCTTGTCTTCATCTTGCAGCCATTATAGCACCTTAGGCAAACGAGTTACCACTCATTCATATGTGAGCCGTACAGATATGAGTGCTACACTAGTACTATGCGGATACTACTAGTGGAGGACGAGCGCAAGATTGCCAGAGCCCTCGGTCGCGCTCTCGAGCAAGAAAGTTACGCTGTCGACATTGTGCACGACAGCGACAGCGGCTATGCCATGCTTACCACTGAACCATACGACTTAGCGATAATCGATCGGCTACTACCGGGCGGGCGCGACGGCATGGCTATTATAAAAGACGCCCGCGCCGCCGGTATCCATACGCCGGCTCTGCTGCTGACAGCGCTCGGCAGTGTCAAGGATCGCACCTCGGGGCTTGACGCTGGTGCCGATGATTACCTCGTCAAGCCATTTGCACTCGAGGAACTGTTGGCCCGAGTACGCGCACTGCTTCGCCGACCTGTTGAGCAGCAGGGCACTACACTACAGGCAGGCGACCTGACGCTGGACACAGTTTCATACAAAGTAACCCGAGCCGGCAAAGAAATCTCGCTCACTAGTAAAGAATATAGTTTGCTCGAGTACCTCCTCAGAAACCAGGGCAGGCCACTTTCAAAAGATGCCATCATCGCCCACGTGTGGGATTTTGATTCTGATATCTTACCGAATACTGTCGAAGTGTATATAAAATATCTGCGTTCAAAAATCGACGCGCCGTTTGATACACCGCTCATTAAAACTGTTCGTGGCTTTGGCTACACACTAAAAGGCGACGAGACGTGAAAGGCATGTTTCATTCGGCTACCCTGAAACTAACGGTTTGGTACCTGCTCATTTTGATGGGTATTGGGCTGATTTTTAGTGTCATCATTTATCAGGTTGTTTCTTCTGAAATCGACGCTCGGTTCGAGACGGTCGAAAGACGACTTCAGGGTAATTCCGCTGCCGATATCTTGCTGGATTACGACCGCGCCCTCCAGGCCAGACAAACGCAGGCCAGCCTCTTTACTAGCCTTGTGTATATGAACGCGCTACTTTTGGCACTTGGTGGTATCGCCAGCTACTTCATGGCCAGACGTACGCTCCATCCGATCGAGCAAGCGCACGAAGCTCAATCGCGTTTCACCAGCGATGCCAGCCACGAGCTGCGTACACCTCTTGCTGCCATGAAAACTGAACTCGAGGTGTCGCTGCGAGACCCGAAATTATCAAAGCAGGAGATGCGCGAGCTCCTGGAAAGTAACCTCGAGGAGGTCGAAAAGCTCTCTAAAATATCCCAGAGCCTACTACTGCTTTCGCGTCTTGAGCATAGCGCACTCACCACCAGACGGGTAGCGTTCGATGACATCGTACGGCGCCAAGCGGAAAACGCCAACCGAAAAACACAGCGCATCACCTATCTACCGCCAGAAAAGCCTCTCTATATCGCGGCGCATCAAGTTAGCATAGAAGAGCTTGTTACACTACTTCTCGACAACGCCTTAAAATACAGCCCTAAAAAGTCCAAAGTTGAGATCAACCTAAAGCGAAAAGGCAAGAAGGCGCGACTTGAGATTATCAATTCAGGCAAGGGAATTAATCCTGAAGAGTTACCTTACATTTTTGAGAGGTTTTTTCGAGGCGATGAATCGCGCACTAGCGGAAAGAAAACCGGCTATGGCCTAGGGCTCTCTCTTGCCAAAAAGATTGTCGAGGTGCATAACGGTGACCTCAGCGCCAGCAGCCAGCCCGGCAAGAAAACAACCTTTACTGTTTCACTGCCTCTTTATTCAACCGCCAGCAGTCGAAAGCAATAATAGCAAAAAGCACAACAAAGAATAGGTGATTTTTAAGAATTTCCTCAGTTTCATTTGCCATACTTGCCTCAGTACCTTCCCATAGAAGTGTACGAGTAAGAAAGAGACATAGGAGGAACTATATATGGAAACATCTACCACCTCACCAATCTATCTCAGCAAAAAGGGCATGCAGGAGCTCAGGCGGCAAGTTAAGCGACTCGAGCACGACCTGTCAGGCGCCCAGAATGATCTTCGTAATTTAGAGAAATCAAAAGGCCACGATGAGCGCCTCGAGCGTGTCGAGACGCTCGCTGTCATCGATTCAATTATGACCGAACTGAACGAAAAGAAACTAACGCTCAATAGGGCCAAGCAGCTACCGAGGCGTCGAGATACACTGAAGGTAATGATGGGTTCTGTGGTTGAGCTGATAGATTCAAGTGGCCGCAAGTTCAGCTACATGCTCGTCGACAGCCTCGAGGCCGACCCGAGTGAAGGCCGAATTTCGATTAAAAGTCCGCTTGGTCAGAAGCTGCTCGGCAAGCAACTCCAGGACATGGTGCAATGGACAGCCGGCCTTGGCACCAGCCAGTTGCGGCTTGTTGGTATCGCGTAATAGTAGGAGGGACTTGCTCCTTCCCCTGAAGCCCGTCTTTACAGACTCGTAGGCGTTGACCTTAACAGGTTCACGCCTACTGTTTTTTTGATATAATAAGCGCTAATGCTTTATTACACAAAAACGATCGAACACACCCTGAAAGAGTTCGAGACATCCGAAAATGGGCTTTCGGCCGCCGAAGTTGATGCTCGCCTTAAGAAATACGGCTTTAATGTCATTAAAATCAAAGGCGAGCCGCTCTGGCGCAAAATAGTCGCGCCATTTGCCAACATCTTCATGGCGGTACTAGCAGTAGCCGTTATAGTCAGCTTGATTGAGCATTCGTATCTGGACGCCTCGATTATCGGTGTCATCATGGCTACTAATGCCATCATCTACTACGTGCAGCGATTTTCGACCGAACGGATTTTGCGTTCACTTCAGGAATACAGAAAACAAACTGTCGAGGTAGTTCGCGGTAAAAAAATCACTAGTGTGGCCTCAAACGAACTGGTGCCGGGCGATATTATCATATTAAATGAAGGTGAAAAAGTACCGGCCGATGCCAGGGTCATAAAGGAATCCTCCCTACGGGTGGACGAGGCGCAGCTGACCGGCGAATCAGAGCCAATCACCAAGCAGACCCATCCGCTTGCGGAAGGCAAAGAAGTGTATGAACGCACCAACATGCTGTTTCAGGGTTCGTTCATCGTTTCGGGCGAAGCCATGGCTGTAGTAGTTGCCACGGGTAATCACACCGAGTTTGGTAAGCTGGCGGGTCTGGCTGGCCACGTTGCTGTTAAGAGCCCTGTTCAGAAAAAAATAGACAAGTTGGTTTCGCAGGTCATTGTGGCTGTACTCTTTTTGGCCACGCTGGCTTTTGCGCTCTCTATTTACCGCGGCATATCCATGGCTGAGACCATCCAGTTTGTTATCGCACTCTCTGTCAGCGCAGTGCCTGAGAGTCTGCCGGTAGCAATTTCCGTCGTGCTGGTGCTGGCAATGCGTAGGATGGCCAGCAAGAAAGCACTAGTGCGCGGCATGTCCGCCATCGAGACGATTGGCTCTATTACCACCATCGCAACCGACAAAACCGGTACGCTCACGCAAAACGTTTTAAAAGTGCAGGATAGCTGGGAGCCAAAGTGGGGCTCAGGTAAGCTAACCACCACGCTGGCACTAGCGGTGAATCGCCGACAGGAAAAAACCTACGACCCACTCGATGTCGCCTTTAACAGCTATGCTGCCGATCAAGGCGCGGTCAGTCCAAAAGGCGCACCGATGACGGTGTACCCATTTGATAGCTCGGTGGCGATGAGCGGCAATATTTGGCATCATGGTAACGAATACGACCTGGCCGTAAAAGGCGCGCCCGAGGCGATTTTGTCTCGTTCGGACATCACCGAATCTGAGAAAGAGGAAGCCGAAAAAGTGCTTCATGCCATGACGTCAGAGGGATACCGCGTTATCGCTATTGCACACAGAAAGCTAAAAAACGCGCCCAAGAAACTGCACGATTTATCCGACAAAGACAAGCTGGAATTCGCCGGCTTCGTAGCAATCGCAGACGCACTCAGACCAGAAGCCAAAAAGGCCATCGAAAGTGCGCTCGGGGCAGGAGTATCTGTGCGCATGATTACCGGCGACCACTTCGAGACCGCCTTTCATATTGGCCGCCAGCTTGGCATGGTGACGAGTCGCGACCAGGTGTTTGATAGCAGACGCATGCACCACATGGATGACGAGGAACTCGAGGAGGCAGTCAATAACACGCTAATTTTCTCTCGCGTCATCCCTGAAAATAAGTATCGTATTTTAACTATCCTCAAAAAACGCCATATCACAGCCATGACCGGCGACGGCGTCAATGACGTGCCAGCGCTTTCCAATTCCGACATCGGCATCGCCATGGGCAGCGGCTCACATATCGCTAAAGACGCTGGCGATATCATCCTGCTCGACGACAACTTCAAAAGCGTTATTGATGCTATGCACGAAGGTCGCACCGTGGCCGCCAATATCCGCCGCATGATTTACTATCTGCTCGCCACCAACGCCGGCGAAGTGTTGACGGCCATTTCAGCGCTCATTGCCGGTCTGCCCGTGCCACTCGCGCCAGTACAAATTTTGTGGGTCAACCTCGTCACCGATACCTGTCTGGTTATCCCGCTCGGCCTCGAGCCGGGCAAAGAATCAAGCATGAAAGAGCGCCCTCGTTCCTTAAAATCTTCAATCCTCAGTCGATTCATGGTGTCGCGCCTCATCCTGGTAGCGACCGTGATGGCTGCTGTGGCACTCGGTTCATATGTCTTCTTCAGCAATAAGTTTGACCACGACTACGGTCGTACCATCGCTTTCAACGCGCTTGTCGTTATGCAGTGGGCCAGTGCTTTTGCCGCCAGAAGCGACTACCGGCCGTCATTCTCGAGACTCAAAGTTATCAACATTCCATTCTATATCGGTCTGACTATTGCGGTCGGCTTACAACTTCTGGCACTCTTTGGCCCGCTTGGCAACCTCCTCCACGTTACACCAGTTGCCATGAACGACCTCGTCATCACCAGTGTCATCGCCTTCGTCACGCTCTTTGTGGTTGCTGAACTCCACAAATTTGTCGGCCGTCACTTCTTCCAAAAAGGTGACCACCGCTTGGTGGCAAATACCACGCCAGATATGGTACAATGACTACTGTTTTACCGTAAAAAGTAAGGCATGATGGGATGTGGCCAAGTGGTAAGGCACCAGGTTTTGGTCCTGGCATTCGGGGGTTCGAATCCCTCCATCCCAGCCAAGAAAAATGTCTCAGGTCTTTTGACCTAAGACATTTTTCTATTCTGAGGCGGGGATTCGAACTCCCACTTCTATATAAACAAACCCGCACTTACCGCAATATCTTCAATCTGGCCGGAGCTAAGCGTATCTTTTAGAGCTCTCCACGCCGAAAGCAGCTGCTTTTTCGCCCTGGGTTCATCGATTTCCTGTACCTGCGTGAATTGCTCGAACAAATCTTGATGGCTGGTGATTTCGGTAGGGTAGACAGCCAGCGCGATATCTCGTAGCTCGGCAGGCAGCTGACTAGCGAAATCTTTGCGCTCGCCCTCTGTCAAATGCACCGCTATCACCGCCACCGCGCCATCAAGCGCGTCCTTTGATTCACTATCGGAAAACCCGGAATACTTTTGCACGTCCTTTATAAGTTCTCGATATTTCATACGCCCCTCCTCTTTACCTTATGGTTACATTCTAAAAAGCCAAGCTGAGGCAGGCCTGAAAAACGGTTGTTAAAAATATCACTTTTACATACTAACGGGACTCGAAGGATTGCTCGAGCTTCATAATAGGGTCGTACCAGCCTTGGTCAAGCACGTACGTCTGGATCTGCTTGTCGACACCAAAGATAACGACCAAGCCGACAATGATAAATAGCACGCCGATAATTTTATGAAACACTCCCTGAGGGTTACTGAGCCAGCCGAGCTTTTGCACCAGAGCGCGGCCAAAAATACTAATAAGTAGCAGAATCAGCCCGAGGCCGAGCGAGTAGGCGACCAGGTAGCTAAGCCCGCTGGCAAATGATGATGGCAATATGACAGCCACAATCAACAGGTACGTCGGGCTACAGCTATTGAACACCGGCGCGAGCGCCGCGCCGAGCAAGATATCTTTTTTGGCACCAGTCTTGCCTTCAGAGGCGCCCATCAGACGACTCGTGCTTGTTAGTAGGCCGGTGCTCATCATGAACTTTTCCCAGAAAACGGGGAAGAGCAGGTTGATGCCAAATAGTAGCACGATACCACCGGCGATAATCTGCCAGACCGCAGCCGGCACGCCAAGTAGTGCGGTTGTGAACTTCAGTAGCAGCGTAAAAATAATGATGGAGGTAATTAAGCTGGCGATAATTGTCAGCGGCTGCTTCAAGGACAGTTTTTTATCTTCTTCGGCGCCAAGCGAGCTACCGCCAATAATAATCGGCAGTACCGGCAAAATGCAGGGTGCCAGCACCGTCAAAATACCAGCGACAAACGAAAGAATGAGGAGCTCTATCGTCACTGAAGCAGTTCTCGCTCAACCGACGCGAAGTTTGGCTCGTCGTAGGCGACATAGCTATCGATTTTGTTACCAGAGTCATCGACCAGCACAAACGTGGTCTGGATTGTCACGCCGTAGCGCTGGCGCAAATCTTGATTAGTGTCGTAGTCAACCTTAAATACCGTCACGTCATCAGGCAGGCCATTTTGCTCGATACTAGTTTCAACCGATCGACACTGTGGGCACCACGGTGCGTGAAAGAAGAGCAGCTTCTCGCCAGACGTCGCCAGCACGGCTTCTTCAGAGTAATCACGATATTCGCCGGGTATAGCGGAAGTCTGCGCAGGTTCTTCGCTTTCTATTTCTTTATTATCCGTAGTGTCAGGTGAAGCCGGGGTAGAAATGGCGTCGTTATCGTCCGGTGTCTCTGGCATATTCATGTAATACGCATAGCCAAGCGCCACCACGATGATAACTGTCACTGCTGATATGATATATAGAACTTTCTTGTCCATACACCCAGTATACCAGTTTGCGCTCACAAAAAAGCCCCGCTGTAAATGCGGGACTTTCGTAGTTACAAAACACTTCTAAATTTCGTCTTGTGGCCGCGCCAATGTCAGCGCCTTTACAATACCGATACCAATTAGTGTATAGATAAGCATCGCGAACAGGCTACTAAGCTCCAGCACCGCTCGTCCATACTCTGGCTCACCGAACATGCCGACAAATGGCGCCACAAATGGCTCACTAATAGAGTAAATGAAATCCGTAAATGGTACATCGCGGTTGGCGCCAAAAAGCAGCAACACGAATCGTAGACCGATCAGTGTGTTGATAAGCCCAACAAGAAACCAGACAATGCGCTGCGTCAGCACGATACTCGACATACTGCTGGTTTGCTTTGAGATGGTTTGTTTTTGCACAGTCACGCCGTCGTCCTGGCTGACGGTCTCTTTGATCTCTGTTTGCTTAGTGTCTTCTTGCATCGCACCCTCCGATACCTCATTAATGGTGGCTTTATTATATCATCAGTACATCTTAATATATCGACAAACAGCGTCAGGGAGGTAGTTTTTTACTAGCATTACCGCTATACTACTTTTATAAGCATAAAATACACCTTTGGGGGTGTGACAGAAGGAAGCTGCTTGCTTTAGCGTCGATAAATGAAGCGTCTTAAAACCAGAAAACCGCTACTTTCGTCGGGTATTAGGCTACGCCCGATTTTCATGCTCGCTATTCTCGTAGCTGCGACCGTGGCACCTCTCGTCCTTGAGGTGAATTTTGCGTCAGCTGCCATAGGTTCTGCGCGACCAGATGGCGATGTAGCTGGCGGTACTCAGTTTGCCACCTGTCAAACAAATGGTAACGGCAGTTGTCGATATGGTGTACTAGACGAAGTAGCGCTCGACACCGGAGATTATATCTCAACAGGACTAGGCGGAGACAGCTCTTCGGCCGAACAAGAGCAATTCACTATGACTTCAGTCGCCGGCACCGACGGAGCCGTCACGCAGGTTGATGTTAGAATCCAGGCTCATTCAAATGGCGGCTGTCAGAGCGCTTGTGACAGTATAAATGTAAACATCTCGATAGATGGCGGATTTCAAACGCAGCAGTCCCAGACCCTAACCGCAACAAGTACGCTCTACACGAAAACCTTTACCGGCTCCTGGGATGGAGACGACGACCTTCAGGTTCGTATCGACCGGGTTGTTAACGGAGGTGGCAATCCCAGTAATCGAGATGACGACGTCAGGATTTACCGGGTGCATGCTACGGTTACATACACTCCAAACATCAATTTTACCCAGACAGCTTACCGAGTCTTTGCCAATACTGACTCCACTGATGTTGGTTCGGCACTGGCAGCCCAGAACACTGGTGCTACCTTAACATCCGGAAATCAAGCATTTCGAGTCAGAGCTAGCCTACATGTTGCCACCAATACCCTACCTGTACATGGCCAATCGTTCGGCTTGCAGTTTGCCGGAAAGGGCAGTGGAACATGTGCAAATCCAGCCGGAACGCCGAGTTCCTATACCAACGTTGGTGGATCCGCCGGGCCAGAGGCTATAAGATACCTAAACAACCCAAGCGCAGGAGATGGAGCCGCCCTAACATCAAATATTAATGACCCTGGTCACTCCGGTCATACAATGGTAGACCAAAACTATATTGAATCTAATTCATTCTATAATGATGCGGCAGCGATTAACTCTGGCCAAGATGGTCTATGGGACTTTGCACTGGTCGATAACGGTGCTCCAGCCGGTACAACGTACTGCTTGCGAATAGTCAAAAGTGACGGCACTCCTTTAGACGGGTACTCTGTTTACCCGGAAATAACCACCGCGCTACCACCACTTAATCAGGCAGGGTATAGGTGGTTTGAGGACAACAGCGGAGGCACTACTCCTGACGGCGGACCGGTAAATATTGATGATGCGGGTGACCCAGGCGCACCGGAAGGTAATGGCAACTCTGTGGTTCGGAGCTCCTCAGGGACACTATACTCTTTAGTTGTTGATGGCGGGGTGTGTGAAGTATGGAAGTCCGGCGACGGATCTTCCTGGTCTCAAATCGACTCAGCTAACTCCCCGGCATGTACGTATGCTGCGATTGCGATAGATAGTAGTAATGTTCTCCATATTGTGTATAGAACCTCGGCAGATTTAGCATATAACACGCTAGATACAGTACTAGAAACTTTTGGAACTTCCGGGAATGTAGATACGTCCACCTCTAGTCACAGAGTTGATATAGCAGTAGATTCAAATGACAAGCCGCACCTGCTTACTCTTGGAGATGGTCCAATGGCAAGCTC
>JAUIHN010000064.1 GCA_030432305.1 bacterium
GGTAGAAGTATGGCTAAAAAGAAAAAATCACGTTCACGAAAGAAGAAGCAGCCAGAGGCACCACAGCACGTGCTGCCGGCTGGTTTTTGGGCGCAAGTTGGTGCCGTTTTTCTGATGGCGCTGGCCGGGCTATTGATTGTTTCGTGGTTTGGGGCAGGCGGGCCAATTTTGGACTGGATTGCCGAGGTCAGCTTTAATTTAGTTGGCTACGCTAGCTACGCTTTGCCGTTTTTGTTCCTCTACGTGGGCATCGAGATATTCCGAGCCGAGAACAACCGCATACCGTTTTTATTTAAACTGGCGACAGTGCTGTTCATCGGTTGGCTGGCGGGGCTGTTTGGTCTGGCTATCGACGCGACGAGTGGGAATTCTGGCGGCTTTGTCGGTGAAAGCCTGAATAATGTCATGACGGCCTTCGTAACTGAAGGCGTTGGTATTTTCGTCTATATCTTGCTACTCGTCGTGACATCACTCTTTATGTTTAGAATGTCGCCACTGGCCGTTATTAACAAGATTTGGGATATGTTCCGCCGTGATATGAGCGAAGAAGAAGCCAATGTTGGCGTGATGAAAAAGGCCGCCGCTGCTGAGAGCAAGGACCTCGCGCCAGTGGCGGATCTTAAATTAAATGCCGGTGTGCCGACGGTTGATTCGGTTAATGACAAGAAATCTTCTCGGCTGTCGAGCTTCAAGGGCGCAACACCACCAGATAAAGCCGCCGAAGAGCAGGCTGCACTAGTGACGGTGAACGATCCGAATTGGCAGGCGCCAAGTCTTGACCTACTAGAGAAAAAACAATCGCCCGCCAACGCTGGTGATATTCAGCAGAATGCTCAGACAATTCGAGATACACTTTCTGAATTTAACATCGAAGTCGAGATGGAGGGTGCCAACATCGGCCCGAAGGTGACGCAGTACACCTTAAAACCGCCAAGTGGTGTCAAGCTTGGTCGTATCTCAGCGCTCGAAACCAACCTCGCGCTCAATCTCGCCGCGCCGTCGCTTCGTATTGAGGCGCCGATTCCCGGCCAGCGCGCTGTCGGTATTGAGGTGCCAAACCAAAAGGCGGCCGATGTCCGTCTGCACGGTATTTTGACGTCGAAGCAGTGGAAGAGTTCGCACCAGCCGCTGTCATTTGCTATTGGAAAAGATATTTCCGGTGAAGCCGTGGTAGGTGAGCTTAACAAAATGCCGCACCTTCTCATCGCGGGGCAAACTGGTAGCGGTAAATCTGTCATGATAAACACGCTACTGACGAGCCTTTTGTACCGCAATAGCCCGAGCGAAATGCGCTTGATATTGGTCGACCCAAAGCAAGTCGAAATGGCGCCGTACGAGGATATTCCACATCTTCTGACCCCTGTCATCACCGAACCAGAGAAGACCATTAGTGCGTTGAAGTGGGCGGTGAATGAAATGGAACGCAGCTACCGTCTGCTGGCCGACGAGAAGCTACGCGATATCCAGACCTATAACCAAAAGATTAAAAAATCCGGCAAGAAAATTTCTGTGGCGGACGAAGAGGGCCACCAGCAGGAAGTCGAAGATGGCGCCATGCCGTACGTGGTGATCGTTATCGACGAGCTGGCTGACCTTATGATGGCGGCGTCTCGCGACGTTGAGGCACTCATCGTGCGTTTGGCGCAAAAAGCCCGCGCCGTTGGTATCCATTTAGTGCTGGCGACGCAGCGACCGAGTGTCAATGTTATTACCGGGCTGATTAAGGCGAATGTGCCGGCCAGGATTGCCTTTACGGTGAGCCAGCAGGTAGATAGCCGGACGATTCTCGATCAAGTTGGCGCCGAAAAGCTACTTGGCCAAGGTGATATGCTGATGAAAACTGCCGACATGAGTAAGCCGAAGCGTATCCAGGGTGCCTGGGTGATGGACGCTGAAGTGCTCAAAATCACCGACCATTTGCGTATGCAAAGTGCGCCGCAGTATAACGACGAAATCATCTCGCAGCCCGTTCAGATAAACAATAAGGGTGGCATGACCATGGACTACGATGGCAGCGGTGGCGATGACGAATACCAGGAGGCAGTGCGTGTGGTGGTGGAATCGCGTAAGGCTAGTACCAGTCTATTGCAGCGCAAACTCCGCATCGGCTACGCCAAGGCAGCGCGTATTATCGAGGAGATGGAAGAGCAGGGCGTTATCGGTGCAGCCGACGGCTCGCGCCCGCGCGACGTGTTGATTAGTAGCCTGGACGATCTGAACCAGTAGATTTTTCCACAGGTTTTTGGTATACTACAAGGGTTATTAACTCGGCTTATATAAAACTATAAGCATCCAATTATGGATTCCAGAGGAGGAACCTATGAAGAAATACGAACTGAGTGTTCTGATCCATCCGGATCTCGAAGCGACACTCGATAAAGCGCTTGATAGCGTTCGTGGTGTTGTCACCGAAGCCGGTGGTACAATCACCAGCGAAGACGTGCAAGGCAAGAAAAAGACAGCTTACCGCGTGAGTGGCCAGGATTTTGCAATCTACGTCTACATGGACGTGGAGCTGCCGGTTGAGGCGCCCGCGCGTATCAACGGCGCGTTTAATATCTCAGACGAAGTGTTGCGTTACCTGCTCGTCACTACCGACGAAAAGGGTCGCGCAGCTCTAGAGGAAGCGAAGGCAAGCGAGCGTTCAGAGGACGCTGAAACGGAGGAATAGGGAAATGGCAAAGG
>JAUIHN010000019.1 GCA_030432305.1 bacterium
ACCCGTATCTAAACGTCGATGCTGGGCTGCTGAACCCAGCTGAGCACGGTGAATGCTTCGTGACGAAAGACGGGGCCGAGACCGACCTCGACCTGGGGCACTACGAGCGTTTTCTTGATATCGAGCTAACCAGAAAAAGCACTACGCTGGCTGGACGGCTATTAAGCCAACTTATCGCTGATGAGCGGGCGGGGAAATTCGGCGGCAAGACCGTGCAGTTGGTGCCGCATCTGACCGGTGCGATTCAGGACGCCGTCATGGATGCAGCCGAAGATAGCGATATTCATATCGTTGAAATTGGCGGCACGGTGGGCGACTACGAAGGGCTTAGTTTTGTCGAAGCAATTCGCGAGCTGGCCTACAAGGCCGGGCGTGAGAACACACTTTTTGTGCACGTGGTGTACGTGCCGTTCATTGGTACAAGCAAAGAATTTAAAACCAAACCGGCGCAAAACGCCCTGGCGGATCTACGTGGTTTTGGTATAGTGCCCGACGTTGTGATTGTCCGCACCGATGAAAAAGCGCCCGAGAGCGTAGCCGAAAAAATCAGTCTGTTTGGCGGCGTGCCCGAAGAAAACGTCCTGCTGATGCCGAATGCTGACACGGTGTATCGCATCCCGCTGGCGGTGGCGGAAAGTGGGCTGCACCGTGTGCTAACGGAATTTTCTGGGCTGAAAAAGAAGCCGAACTTTTCGTCGTGGGAAGAAATTATCAAGCACCAGACATCGTCGCACTCTAAAGAAGTGACAATTGGCCTAGTCGCCAAATATATGGACAACGAGGATACGTATATCTCAGTGCTCGAAGCGCTGAAGGCGGCTGCCTGGCACCAAAATACCGGTATAAAAATCAAGTGGATTGATGCTGAGACGGTGAAGAAAAAAGACTTCGCCGATGTCGACGGCATTGTCGTGCCGGGCGGTTTTGGCTCGCGCGGGATTGAGGGCAAGATTGTCGCGGCGCGCTACGCGCTGGATAACAACCTGCCATACCTCGGTCTTTGTCTTGGCTTACAGATGGCGGTCATTGCCGCTGCCAGAAAAGGTGGACTAAAGGATGCGCACACCAGCGAGGTCAGCGACACGACAAGCAACGTTGTCTACATCATGGAAGATCAAGTTGGTAAAGAATCAACTGGCGGCACCATGCGGCTCGGGGATTACCCGGCGGTGCTGAAAAAGGGCTCGAAAGTAGCAAAAGCCTACAAGACTAAAGAGGTGGTCGAGCGCCATCGTCATCGCTATGAGGTGAATCAAAAGTTTGTTTCTGAAATCGAAAAGGGCGGCTTGGTCATTTCAGGCACCTCGCCGGACAGCCAGCTCGTGGAATTCATCGAAGCGGCCGACCATCCGTACTTCGTGGCTACCCAGGCTCATCCAGAATTCAAGAGCCGACCATCGCGACCGCATCCGTTGTTTAGCGGGTTGATCGAGGCTACGCTTTAAGTAGTAAAATTACTCAATATTGTAAAAAAATACTCCGGCACTTCCGTGCACTTTGCCGCAGGATAAGTCACCATCGTCGACCGCGTCGTCGATAGCTTGAAGCAGGGCAGGATTGCCGACGTTGTTGAGCGCGAGATTAACGCCAGTGTTGTGCCAAGTGCAGCCGCCAATGAATTCGTCGCCGTCGTAATCATAAAACCACTCGTCAGAGTCGAGACTGCCGACAGACGGCGCTTCACTCATAATCGCCGCAAATTCTGGCTGTGCCGCGATAATATCGACGATATAGGGATTTTGTTCACCATCAAACAGCGCATCGTCGTCCCGAAGCCAGTCGGCACCATTCATAGCAGAGTAGATGCGTAGCGCTTTTTCAGTCGATTCTAGCTCAGCCACGATAGCTGCCACCTGAGCCCTTGTCCGGATACCGGTATAGGCGACGGTGGCAATTGTCGCCAAAATCGCAATCACGACAATCACAATCAGCAGTTCGACGATTGTGAATCCGCTAGCGCTTTTTCTCATAGCATTAGTATAGCAGACTGCCAAAAGGCCACAATGTACAGGGCTCGTGCTACACTAATAGCAATGAACACCGCTATTACTCGTATCGTAAAAGACCTCTTTGCTATTGAAGTCGACGCTCAGCTGACGCGCCCGGACGAGCAGTTTGGCGACTATGCGACCAATGTAGCCATGCAGCTGGCGGGCAAGCTTGGTGCGAACCCAAGAGAGATTGCCGAGCAGATTGCCGAGAAGCTGCGTGAAACGGGCGAGTACGAAGAGGTGACGATTGCCGGACCTGGGTTTATAAACATGCGGCTGTCCAATGCGGCGCTACTTTCCCTACTTGACGCGGCGCCCCAGAAACCGCTTGAAGATAAAACGATTGCAGTAGAGTATTCCGACCCGAATCCGTTTAAGCCACTCCACGCCGGGCATCTGTATACAACGCTGGTGGGGGATTCGATGGCGCGCTTGGTGGAAAATGCCGGTGCCAACACTATCCGGCTCAATTTCGGCGGCGACGTCGGCCTGCATGTCGGTAAAAGTATGTGGGCGATTGTCCAGTATCTTGGCGGCGAGCTGCCTGAAAAACTGGCCGAGGTTGCGAGCGAGGAAAGAGCGTCGTGGCTGGGCGCGCGCTACGTCGAGGGCAACAATGCCTACGAAGATGATGAGGCTTCCAAGCAAGAAATCATCGCCGTCAATAAGCGCGTCTACAAGGTGCATGCCGAAAACGACCATGATTCGGCTTTCGCGAAAATCTACTGGACGACGCGGCAGTGGAGCTACGACTATTTCGAAATGCTCTATAAGCAGCTTGAGGTCGAATCCTTCGATCGCTATATTCCAGAAAGCGAAGTGACGCCGCTCGGTCTTAGCACCGTGAAAGAGCAACTAGCAAACGGCGTATATGAAGAGAGCGATGGCGCTGTCGTGTTTGACGGCGAGAAGGTTGGTCTACACACCCGCGTGTTTATAAATTCCGAAGGCTTGCCAACATACGAAGCCAAGGACGTCGGGCTGAGCCTCACCAAATGGCAGGACTACCATTTTGATGAATCGATTATCATCACCGCCAACGAGCAGGCGCAGTACATGCAGGTGGTGATTGCGAGTATCAAAGAGTTCGCGCCCGAGCCGGCCGAAAAGACGCGGCACCTGACGCACGGCGTCGTCAAGCTGCAGGGCGGCGTAAAGATGAGCTCCAGAAAGGGCAATATCGTCAGCGCGCTCGATATTCTAGAATCCGCTCGCCAGGCAGCAGCCGCGACTGGTCGCGAGACGTCTGAGTCAACGGTGCTAGCTGCCGTGAAGTACGCCTTTTCCAAAAACCGTGTCGGTGGCGATATCGCCTACGATCCGGTGGAGTCGATTGCGCTGGAGGGTAATAGCGGGCCGTATCTTCAGTACGCGCATGCACGGGCGCGCAGCATCTTGAGAAAGAGTGCGCTGGAAAGCCAGAAGCCCGAAAACGTGCAACCAGCCGAACGTAGTTTGCTGAGAAAACTTACGGAGTATCAGGAAGTTGTAGGGAAGGCGACAGAAGATTTGATGCCGTATTACATTGCCACCTATCTTTACGAGCTGGCGCAAGATTTCAATTCGTTTTACGAAGTCAGCCGCGTCATCGGCGACGAGCGAGAAGCCGAGCGGCTGTGGCTGGTGGAGCGCTACGCCGACACGCTGCGTAGCGGCCTCGAACTCCTCGGCATCACCGCGCCTGACCATATGTAGGGCCGCGTGCTATACTTTGAACAAGAAAAGTGTGAACGAAAGGAGAGAATATGGCTCGGAAAAAATCTGCCGAAGAGCAAACTCGTGAAGCCAAGCAAGCGGCCAAGAAGCTGCATCAAGAAGCCGAAGCGGCCGATAAAGCCGCCGATAAACTACTGAGCGCGGCTAGTGGTCACGCCGCTGATTTCATGAATTTCGTGCGCGAACAAGGTGTGGTTGGACTGGCCGTTGGTCTAGCTATCGGTACTGCCGCCGGCGCATCGGTGAAACAGATTGTCGAAGGCTTTATAAACCCGGTTATAAATCTCATCGTCGGGTCGCAAGAAGGCTTGATGGCAGCGAAGTGGCATGTCGAAATCGGCGGTCGTTCGGCTGATTTTGCCTGGGGTGCTGTGCTGAGTTCGCTCATCACACTGCTGGCAACAGCACTTGTTATTTACTGGGTCGTAAAGGTTGGCAAACTCGACCGCATGGATAAAAAGAAGTAGCCTAGAAGGTATGTCAAAAAACGCGCTGCCAGAACGAATCATATGGCTCGATCTTGAGATGACGGGGCTGGATGCTGGCGCTGATCTTATTTTAGAAGTCGCCGCCATTATTACAGATTGGGATTTTAAAGAACTGGGCACGTATGAAGGCGCCGTTAAAAACGACGAAGCGGCGCTGGCCGCTCGACTCGAGGCCAACGGCGCGTTTTGGAATCTTCATCCGGAAACAAAGCAGGGACTAGTGGCGCAGAATGAAAACGGCAAAAGCCTGGAGCAGGTGGAAGACGAATTACTGGCATTCATCGGCGAGCACTTTTCCGAAGGCAAAACCGTGCTGCTGGGTGGCAACTCGATCCATATCGATCGGCGTTTTATCACGGCCTACTGGCCACGGCTCGACGCCAAGCTGTACTACCGTATGCTCGATGTCACGGCATGGAAAGTGGTGATGGAAGCAAAGTTTAAAAAGAAATTTGTCAAGCCCGAAAATCACCGTGCGCTCGAAGACATCCGCGGCAGTATTCAGGAACTTCAGTATTATCTCGGTAAGGTTCAGGTATGACGCATAAAGAACTCGAGGCATACTTGCTGAGTTTTGAAAATACCTGGCTGGATTTTCCATTTGGCGAGGGCGTATCGGTCTATAAAGTTGGCGATAAGGAAAAGAGCAAAATGTTTGCGCTGATTCAGGAGGGTAGCCAGCCACTGCGCGTCAGCCTGAAGTGTGACCCGGAGCTGGCCAAGAACTTACGCGAGAAATACGAGTCGGTCATGCCTGGGTATCATCTGAGTAAAAAACATTGGAACACGATAGTACTCAGCGGCCAGCTCGGCGATGATGAAATAAAAGATTTGGCGCGTCACAGCTATTTGCTGGTAACTGGCGGCTAACTGCTGGCGGCGTCGAATTTCGAGAAGCGCTCCTGGAGAGGGCGCATGTTCTCAATGGTGGTCGAGAGAAATTCCTGCTCGGCGCTGCTATCTGCTCGCTCCTGGATTTGTTCAATGAGAATGAGCATGGTCTCGAGCTGATAGGTCATTTCGCGCGCGTAAATACGGTCGAAAATTGCGTTCAGCCGGGCGTCTTCCAGGCGCTCACTTAGCTCTTCTGTGCTCTCCGCGGCGGCGATTTTGGGGTCGGGTTTGCTGGCGCTGAGTTCGTACGCGGTCAGCGTTTCCTCGATGTCGCGGTTGGCGTTGGTGAGCACTAGCGACAGGCTGGTGTTGGTGGCGCGCAGGTCGCCGCTGACGATATTGTCCTGGGCTTCATCGGCTACCGTTTGAAGGTTGGCAAGGCGCACGCTAAGCGTGGCGAAATCGTCTTTGGTGCTGGTGCCGGTCGCTAAAAAAGCCAACACGCCGATAATAAGCGCCACCAAAAGCGCACCAACAATAGCCCCAAAAAAGAGCTTGTCGCTCGGGCCTTGTTTGGCGCCTTTTGGCACCGACGAGATTGAATCAAGATAGTCAATCGGGTGCTGTTCTTGAGGCTGTTCGTTCGGCTGCATATCCATACCATTTAACCATAAGCCGCCCACCAAGGGTAGAGAGCCAGTCGAGCTCTCGTAGCTACAACAGAGGTACTAGTGGTACAATAAAATCATGGAGGATGCCAAAGAAGAGGTTAGGGCGCGTCTAGCAATCGAAGACGTGATAGGTGAGTATGTCCAGCTTAAGCGCGCCGGGCGTAGCTTTAAAGGGCTGAGCCCATTTACGCAGGAGAAAACACCGAGCTTTTACGTCAGCCCAGATAAAAATATTTGGCACGATTTTTCGTCCAACAAGGGTGGCGATGTCTTTAGTTTCATCATGGAAGTCGAGGGCATGGACTTTCGCCAGAGTCTGGAGCATCTGGCGCGAAAAGCCGGTGTCGACCTGTCGGCGTATCAGACGAAGGGTAGACATACGGCGCGGCGCAAAAAAGAGCTGCTGGAAGTCAACCGACTCGCCATGGCGTATTACCAGCACAGCCTGCTAAAAAACCAGCGCGCGCTGGAGTATGTCTTTAAAAAGCGCGGCTTCACTAAAGAAACGGTGGGCGATTTTCGCATCGGCTACGCGCCCGACCAAGGCAGCGCACTAGTGCAATTCTTGACCAAAAAGGGCTTTTCTAAAAAAGATCTCAGCGATGCCGGGCTGACCAATCGGTTTGGTTCTGACCTGTTTCGCGGCCGCATGATTGTACCGCTGATGGACGAAACCGGGCAGGCGATTGGCTTTACTGGCCGGATTATTGTCGATGACCCTGAAGCACCAAAGTACCTCAACACCCCGGCCACGCTGCTGTACGACAAAAGCCGGCATATTTTCGGTCTGAGCCAGGCCAAGGAAACACTGCGAAAAAGCGAATACAGCGTGCTGGTAGAAGGTAACCTCGACGTCGTGAGCAGCCATCAGGCTGGCGTCAAAATGGTGGTTGCGGCGGCGGGCACAGCGCTGACCGAGCATCAACTGCGCGCCTTAAAGCGCCTCAGCTCCGAGATTCGCTTGGCGTTCGATGGCGACAAAGCCGGCATCGCCGCTACCGAGCGGGCAATTCCGATTGCGAGCAGTCTGGGTGTCACGCTGACGGTGGTGACGCTACCGGATAGCGCCAAAGATCCAGACGAGCTGATACAGCAAGACGTGGGGCTCTGGACGGGCGCTATCGACAAGGCCGAGCCAGCGGTTGACTGGGTCATCAAGCAGTATTCTTGGCGCGAGGATTTAAAAACCGCCGAAGGCAAACGACGCTTCTCTACGGCGGCATTGGCCGTGATTCAGGGTCTCAGCGACCCGGTGGAACAGGAGCATTACGAGCAAATCGTGGCGAACATGACAGGTAGTTCAATCGAGGCTATCAAGGCCAAACTTTCTGCTGGCGAAAAAGCCGCCAAAAAACCGCTGAAACATGTCGCTCAATCAGCCGCAGCTTCACCGGAACATACCTATAATCATATCGACACGGCGCTCGGTGCTGGGCTGCTGCACCCCGAACTCCGGCTACTTTTTAAAGACGCCGTGTTTGCAGACGAGCGCCAAAAAACCATCGCCAGCTACCTGGCCACCCACGACGAAACGGTGACCGACGACCTGCCGCCTGAATTGCGGGAAGTGGGCGAGTATGGTAAGGTGGTACTACTTAGGGCCGAGAAGAGATACGAAGGCTGGAAAGGCGAAGATATGCGCCTGGAAATAGCCGAACTCCTCCGCCGTCGTATTGTCGAACACCAAAAACAGCAAATAGAAAAACAGATTCAAATAGCAGAAGACCGAGGCGATGAGGTGGAAATCGAACGCCTCAGACGCGAACACTATGCGCTCATAAAGGAGGTTAAGCGTGGCTAACGACGATATGATTACTCTTGGCAAGAAGAACACTAATTTTCCAGACGACCAAGAGCCGGCTATTGATGAGCTTGAGGAAGAAGAGGCCGCCGAAGACGAGGTCGTCACTGGCGGGCAATATTTCGACGATGTGTCCGATGATTCAGTGCGGCTGTACCTGCGAGAAATTGGTAAAATTCCGCTGCTTTCGGCCGAAGAAGAGCTTGAGCTGGCACACAAAGTTATTGACGGCGACAAGCGCGCCAAAGACAAAATGGCAGAGGCCAACATGCGCCTGGTCGTCTCCATCGCCAAGCGCTACTCTGGCCGCGGCTTGGACTTTCTTGATCTCATTCAGGAAGGTAACACCGGACTACTGCGCGCCGTCGAGAAGTTTGACCCAGACAAGGGCTTTAAGTTCTCGACCTACGCTACGTGGTGGATTCGCCAGGCGATTACCCGCGCCATCGCCGACCAGGCGCGCACCATTCGTATTCCGGTGCACATGGTCGAGACGATCAACAAGCTGCTGCGCACCCAGCGCCGCATGACTCAGGAGCTGAACCGCGAGCCGACCATCGAAGAGCTTGGTAAAGAGCTCGAAATGGAACCGGAAAAGGTAGAGTACGTCATGAAGATCAAGCAAGATATCACCAGTCTTGATGCCGGTGTTGGTCGTGATGGCGAAGACGAAGACTCGGTGCTTGGTGATTTTATCGAGGCCGAAGAAGGCGAAGCGCCAGAAGAATCAGCTGCCTCGCAGCTGCTAAAAGAACAGGTGCAATCAATTCTCGGCACGCTTAGTGAGCGCGAACAGAAAATCCTCAAAATGCGCTTTGGGCTTGATAGCGGCAAAAGCCACACGCTCGAGGAAGTCGGGCAGGAATTCGCCGTTACCCGCGAGCGTATTCGCCAGATCGAAGCCAAGGCTCTTGCTAAGCTTCGTAAGCACAAAGACGCCAAGAAGCTGCACGAATATCTCGACTGATAGATAGCAGTTATTTTATATGGAAAGGATGAGCCATTTTAGCTCATCCTTTTTACTAGCCTCACCCCTGTGAACTGATAAAGATATATTGACTTTTTATGATACTTATGTTATTATAATACTAGTGCGCAGGAATCGTCCTCGCACGAAGTAGGAAGTTGGCTCTGCCGCTTCCCTCATGATTGCCTTGGAGGCAGCATGAAAAAGCAGAAGAAGGACTTTTACACGAACCGGTGGTTGGCTCTTGACACGGCAGTGTACTTGCTCGCCACGGCCATTGGCCTCACTATCGGCGCAGCAACCTTCTGGGGCACAATCGTCGTTTTCGGCCTCGAAGACCGTGCAGCTGGTAACTTTGTGGTTGCCGCTGTCGTCGCCGTTCTGGTGATCACATCCGTGATTACCATGATTGGCACGATCGCCATCTACGACATGGTCGTGGAGTGGCGGTACGGCCGAGAGCGAGGCCTACTCAGAAGGGCGGTGTCATACACCCCCTTCACTCGGGCCTGAAGCCCACCGTGCCAGGCGGCTCCTGGCAACTCCACCCATGTGTGCATTTGGCTCCGAGTTTCGGCTCGAGCCAAAGAGCGCACCGGTGGTTCGCTCCATCGATGTGTATCGATACTGACGAGTCCAAAAGGACGAAAGCGAAGAATAACTATGCACACTCCTGAACAGCCAAATCCATCACCCGGGAGAGAAGCCTGGGCTGCTATCAAAACTGCCATTGACGATTTGCGCGCAGCCAATGAGACTGCAGACGAGAAAGAGTCGGCAATGGGCGAGAATGAACCCTTCTTCGAGGAGCAGCTGAGCCGTATTGTGGCACGGTTGGAGATTTTCAAATACCTGCCGCGAGCCGAGATGCCAATCCCTGATTATCTACCAGAGGACAGTCAAGTCTTTATCCCTGCTAACGATCAGCCGGAGGGCATACACGTACGCGTAGCAAGTGACAGCGATCGACGAGAGCTAAGCTGGCGGGTTGTGCATGAGGTGGAGAACACTACGGTCTTTTGGGAATGTACTCTGGCAAATTCAACGCAGGATGGTTGCTTTGTTGCGCTCGACCAGTCGGCGCCTCCAAGCGAGCTGGTTGATCCAGATATAATTCATCAGTATCTTCGTTTTAATCTCCCGTACCGTGGCGATGTATTATCAGCGATGTCGCCAGAACTCACCGCTATCGTAACAGATCTTTCTGGCGCCACCGTGGTAGAATATGGCGATCAAGAAGACCCCGAGTATCCTAGGATGACCGTCGAAGAGATGCGACAAATGTTTTACCAGCCAGAGTAAAGCCCCGAAAATTACAAAAAGGTTCATCCTTTTACAGATGTAATAAATGTACACGTAGAGTTGTGCGGTTTTCGGGCTACTGTAGTGGGTTTTTTGCTGTCTTCACGCTATACTAACCCTTATGGTACCTCTTAGCGGCAATCGGCGCCTCGTTATAGCTCATAATCCGCACAGCTCTCGGGCGGCTGATGTGCAGGAGCATGTGTTTGATCGGCTGGACGCGGCGGGGTATGACTACGATACTATCGAGGTGCGTCAGGCGCACCTGAACGATAACGTGGCGCGACTAGCGCCAGAGATTAAGGCCGGCGACCTTATCTTGTCGGCGGCCGGTGACGGCTCGGCGCACGCGGTGTTTCATTCGGTTGTGGCTGCAGGCAAGCCAGGCGTCGAGCTTGGTTTTTTGGCGTTTGGAAATTTTAATGATCTACCGCACGTGTTTAATAGCAAAGACAGCCTCACCGACCCGATTGAGTTTTTGCAAAACGCCAAACCCGAAACGGTCTGGCCACTGAAAGTGAGTGTAAACGACGAGCCGCTTCGAAATGCGCTGCTTTATGCGAGCGTCGGCTGGACGGCTCGGGCGGCTAACCAGTTCGACAGCCCAGGCATTCGGCATAAAATTACCCACGGCGGGGCGGGGCTGACCAGAAGTTTCCTGCGGCTTGGCTGGTATTACTTCAAGACGCGGCGAGACAGCCTGCTGCCAGCTTTTCGCTTGAACGGTAAACAGTACAAAAAAACAGATGTTATTTGCGCCAATGGCCCAGAAGTAGCGCGGCTTTTTCGCTCGGGCAAGCAGTTCTATAGAGGCGACACCTTCCTCTTTTTCATGATTGACGTGCGCTACGTGCTTGGTAATATTCCGTTCCTGGCTTCAAGCCTGCTCGGCCGCATGAAAGGCGCTGAGAAATCGAGCATAGTATTGGAGTTTAAAGAGCCCTCGGCTCTGCCGCTCCAGTGTGACGGCGAGGTGGTTGAGCTTCAAGACGTGAACCGTCTTACGGTGAGTAAAGCCGAGACGCCGCTGACGGTGCTTACGACGAAGGTCTAAAATCAATTTCCTCCAGAGCGCTATCGAGTTGCTCGTGGAAATGCTCTAGGTCGTCATTATTGATGATGAAATGGTCGGCGATGGCAATCGGCCCGCCTTTTTCGAGGTTTTCGATTTCTGTCCAGTCGCGGTCGCTGGCTTCTTTGGCGGTGAATGGCCGCTCCGGGCGAACCGCCAGCCGGCGATGGCGCAGGCGGCGCGGCGCTACAATAGCTACGACTGTTAGCTCGCCAGGGAATTCATGCTTCAGCAGCTTATATTCCGTCCAGGTGTAGAGGCCGTCGAGCACAATCCGCTTCTGCCCGCTGTCTATGAGGTCGTGGGCTTGCTTGATAACGCGTTTGACGACAAAATCCTTGCCTTCGCGTTCGCGAATTTCCTCGCGGAATACCTGTTGGCTTTCTGGCGTGATTTCGATGCCGGCTTCGTTCATGGCGGCGTAGATAATGCCGCCGAAGTAGATTTTCGGGAAGCCTTTTTCGGTGATATATTCAACCGCCGAGCTTTTGCCAGCGCCTGTCAGGCCAACAAAGGCGATTATCTTGACGTCTCGTTCTTGGTGATGTGTCATTGCCTTTAGTGTACCAGATGCGCGCATGCTACACTAAATACAGATGAAGAGACTTATCATTATCGATGGGATGAGCGTGTTTTACCGAGGCTTCTTTGCGATGCCTGGGCTTAGTCTTGCAGACGGTACGCCGACAGGGGGTGTCTTTGGTTTTGCGAGTATCGCCGTAGAGGTAATAAAGAAACTCGAGCCGGACTACGTAGCAGTGGCGTGGGATATCCCAAAAACCAGCACGACGCAGCGTAGCAAGATCTACCCGGAGTACAAAGCAGGACGCACCAAACCGCCGGATGATTTCTATACACAGCTGCCAATTTTGCACGAACTACTCGATGCCTTTGGCTGGCCGCTCTATGAACTTGATGGATATGAAGCAGATGATATTATGGGCACTTTCGCCGCTGCCGCTGACAAAAAAAGTGACATCGAAACCTGCTTGGTGACTGGCGACTATGACATGATGCAGCTCATTAGCCCCGGTACGAACATTTATATCACCAAAAAGGGCAGTGAATTGATCCAATTTGGCGACAATCAATTTCTCGAGAAGTATGGGGTTCACGTCAACCAGTTCATCGATTACAAAGCGCTCGTTGGCGACAGTTCAGATAATATTCCGGGCGTGCGAGGCGTTGGCCCTAAGGCTGCAGTGTCGCTTCTTGAAAAGTACGGCGGCCTAGACGGGATTTACGAACATCTTGATGAGCAGAAAGGCGCGCTGCTCGCTAAGCTTGAGGCTGGTCGAGAGAGCGCCTTTATGAGTCGTGAGCTGGCGCGAATTTTTACGAATGCACCAATTGAACTTGATTATCACGAAGCAGATATTAACAACACCAACCTCGATAACGTGGCGGCGATATTAAAGCGTCTCGAGTTTAATTCACTCGTGAAACGCCTGCCCAAGCACATGCAAGAAGCGCCCGAGCAAGGCGCGCTCTATTTCGATCAGCCCGAACTCGTGGCGGTGAAAGAAAAGCCGTGGCCAGCTACGCTGGCGCTCGACGGCCCGGCTGCCGTGGCACTCCAGGGCGATACACTGTGGCTGTCGCCCGATACGTCGAGCATCTACCAGCAAAAGGTGAGTGCTATCGATGCTTCGGTATGGAAAGCACTCGAGCTGGCTGGCATCGTTGCCTATGACGCCAAGCAGCTGTATCACGACCTGGCGGCGCAGGGCGTGACAGTACAATTTTCTAGTGTGCACGATATTCGCCAGGCAGCCTTTTTGATCGATCCTTTGCGTCGTGATCGCAGCCTGGCGGCACTTGTCGGCGAAGAAATCAGTAGCCCACAGGCCGAGGCGGCGGGGCTATGGCAAGTTTATGGCTGGCAAAAAGAAGCCTTCAAGCACACGCCTCGGGTCGGCGAGGTGGCCAAGACGCTTGATTTCCCGCTTATTTATCCGCTGTTTTTGATGGAACACCGCGGCATCAAGGTCGACAAATCGCAGCTGGCGAAGATGAGCAAGGAGCTCGAGAAAGAGTATAAAGACGGCGAACAAGAAATGTATGCGCTGGCCGGATACGAATTCAATATCGGCAGCCCTGCTCAGCTTTCAGAAGTGTTATTTACCAAGCTCCAGCTGCCAACGGCAGGTGTCAAAAAGGGTAAAACCGGCTTCAGCACCGACCAAAAAACGCTCGACAAACTTCGCGGTCAGCACCCGATTATTGAACTCATTGAACGCACGCGCGAGCTGGCCAAACTCAAGAACACCTACGTGGATACGCTGCCCGAGCTGGCCGATGACAACGATCGCATTCACACCACCTTCGCACAAGACGTCGCGGCCACTGGTCGGCTCAGTAGTAATCACCCGAACCTACAGAACATCCCGGTGCGCACCGATCTCGGTCGGCGTATTCGCGAGGCGTTCGTGCCGGAGAAGGGCAAGGTGTTTATTAGCGCCGATTATTCGCAGTTCGAACTACGTCTCGCTGCCGTATTGGCAGACGACAAAGAATTGATTGCCGATTTCAATAGCGATGTCGATATTCACACCAAAACCGCCAGCGATGTCTACGGCATACCGCTCGAGGAAGTGACCAAAGCCCAGCGCCGCGACGCCAAGGTGATTAACTTTGGTGTTCTCTACGGCATGAGCCCTCATGGCCTGGCGGCCGCCACCGGCATGAGTTTTGTTCAGGCCAAGCAATTTATTGATCAGTACTTTACGCTTCGCGCGCCAATTCGCAAGTATATCGATGCCACGCTCAGCCAAGCGCGCACCGAGGGCTACGTCGAGACGTACTTCGGTCGCCGCCGCCCAACGCCAGATATTCACAGCAGTAATTTCATCGTCCG
>JAUIHN010000020.1 GCA_030432305.1 bacterium
GCGAAACGTCTGGTCGGAAATCGTCTGCGGAGTTGTTGGTGAGGCGCTGTAAGTTTTCTCCATTTTTATCAATTCGATAAATTTCGCGGTTTCCATCTGTCGTTGAATTGAAGACAATTTGCTCGCTATGCCCAACTTTTTTAGCTGCCGAGACGTTTTTTGGTACCACAAAAGGCGAGACGACGAAGGTGGATAGTATGATAACAACAACTGACAATCTTAGGGCTATAGATTTGAGTTTTGTTTTCATTGGTTCAGCCTTGTATCGTGACGCGGGTTCCTATTTTTGTTTAAGAATCTTAAGTTGAGGCGTGTAATCTTGCACTGATTATAGCATAGCCGGATTGACGGACTGCAAGCAAGGGTCGGCACTTAGTCGAATATAGATTGTATCCACAGGGGACTTAGCTATAAACTGGTAGTATACTAGAGGCATGATTATCAAGACGCGGCAGGTGGAGAAGAAGTTTGGTAATTTCTCGGCGATTCGCGATGTCAGTTTGAAGGTGAAAAAGGGCGAAGTCGTGGGGTTTGTCGGCGCGATATTGGCGGGTAGAGAATGACTACTTGGGAATCGGGACGAGAATCAGGATTGCTCGACGATATCATTGCTGGACGCAAAACCATCGAAGGACGTTTGGATCGTGGCAAGTTTGCCAAGTACCGGCCGGGCGACAAGGTCTGGCTTCGGCGGGATTATAGAGACGATAATGGCGTGCTCCAAGACGGCGAGTCGCGGCAAGTGCTTGTGGAGGTGGTCGCAGTCCGCCGCTACAAGACATCGCTCGAAATGGTAACGACCGAAGGTTTTAAAAAGGTGATTCCATACGCCGAAACGGCCAAAGAAGCTGCGGCTGAGTATGACAAATATTATTCGGTTGAAGACCAGGCCTCGTACGGCGTGCTGGCGATTAAATTCAAAGTTTTAGAATACAAAATTAACCATTAAGCGCTTCAATCGACCCCAGCCAGCGGCTATGCTCTTTGCCGCTGTCGCTGTCGTCCATACCCATGCCGATGAGCCAGGCGTCGTCGACGGTGAAGCCGCTGTAATCGGCGGTGACATCACATAGTCTTTTGGTTTTCTTGTTGGCGAGCACGGCCAGTTTTATGTTCGAAGCGCCGCGGGTGCGGAGGTGATTGGCGACAAAATGCGCCGTGATACCTTTATCAAGTACATCATCGAGAATAATAACTGGGCGGCTGCCTACAGATGTGTTCGGCGCGAGATCGGTCACAATGTGTGGCTCGCCAGCCTCGTGCCCAGAGCCATAGGTGCTGACCATCATGTAGTCGAGCTCGGGATGAAAATCAGGCTTCTCGCGGGCGATAGCGAACATTAATTTGCTAGCAAATGGCGCCGCCCCGCGTAGCAAGGCAATGAAAAGCGGCTGGGTATCGGAATAATCGTTTATAATTTCGGTCGCGAGCTCGTCGATGCGCGCATCAACTTGCTCTGAAGTTGCAAAAATAGTCTTTGTCATCGCACTTTATAGTAGCACAACATGTGATGTCACTGTCCGAATGAAAGGCAAAGCCCCGCCCCGTAGGGAGCGAGGCTCGACCTTTTAGGGGCGGGGTTAAGTTGGTTCGGGCGCGTGAGTTCTGGAGGCTAGACGTTTGCCGAGCCTTTTGAGGCCGTCCCCAAGGCGTTGTCTTTGGTTATCAAACCAATCGTCATCGTGGAGAGCCTTCCAAAAGAGGTACCCCCACACAATGCCGAGTCCGGTCGACAGGCCACCAAAGAAGAGCGATCCGTTGATGCCGAACAACAGCCCCAGGCCAAGTCTGGATATACAGCCGACTGCCGCAAAAAGTACTACTTGCGAGGCGGCCGCGTAGTATTCAGCACTACCTGGCTCGGTCCGTACCTTACGTCCCAAGGCTTCTCGATAGAGAGCAATGGAGGCGAGTACGAGACTTAGTAGCGCGAATGCCGTTACGATGGACGTAGTAGCCATAGAGACACTCCTCTCGCGAAAAGAACGTGCGTACGAACACTGCCCATGTTTTAGCATAAAGCGAGCACCGTCGCAAGCAGCAGCGTCAAACGAGCCGCAAATGAGTCATGATATACTTGAGTTACTACGACCCAGCACCTTTAAGCAAAAAAAGGTGCTGGGTCCTCTAGCCGATGCACGTTCGGACGAGCCGAACCGCTCACGGATTACAACTAAAAGAAAAAGGAACTTTATGGATACCTTAGTTATTCTTGATGAAGATAAAGACTGGGCCAAAAAGCGCATCGCCGAGCTTGAAGCGGCTATTCTGGCGCTCGGGCCGGAGTTTTACGATGCGTTTAATCAGACGTCTGAAACCTGGCATGACAACGCGCCATTTGAAATAGTGCGCGATAGGCAAACAGTGCTTGATGCTGAGCGGCAACACCTGAGCGGCATCTTAAAGCGGAGTGCTGTGTGGGTGCCGAAGCAAAAGCGTGGGCAGGCTGGGGTTGGTTCTGTCGTTACGATTCGAACTAAGGCAGGCCAGGAAAAGCGCTTCAAAATCGCCGGTGATTGGACACCGAATGCCAGCAAGGTCATTGACGGCGCGATGATTGTCAGCCGTCAAGCGCCAATCGCGCAGGCACTACTTGGAAAGAAGATGGGCGAGACAACACAATTTGGTGCAGTATAAGAAATTGCTTAACGCCAGAAAGTCGGAAAACCCCGCTCCTTTCGGGAGCGGGGCTCGACCGAGAGGAACGGGGTTAGGTTGGTGATGGCAATGGGTTCACCACTGATGGTATTCGTGGTCGCCAGGTGCGGAGCTTCTTGAGCCCATCCTTGAGACGCATGAACTGGCCGTTAAACCAGTCATCATCGTCGTTAGCTAGCCACCAGAGTAGTCTGAAGGCAAAAGCCGTGACGAGAAGTGCAACGAATGCATCGCCGAGAAGCCCTTCTAGGCAGTAAATTCCCGCCAACGTGACGCCATATGTGACTGTTATCGCAGCAGACACTGTCGCTGCTAATCCAAGTAGGCAGTTTACCAGGCTGCCTTGGACGGTGAGCAGTTTGAACAGTGTCAGCCAAATGCTGGCTATTAGGCTGACCGGTAAGGCCCAACCGGTTGCCTCAGTTGTTGTCGACATCTTTTCGTTCTCCTGTCTAGGTCAAAAGGGACGTCGATAATGATGATTATATAATAAAATAGCAATATTTACGATAGTACACGTAAAGGGAACGCAAGGTCTGATATAATGGAAACGAAATCTAACGCGGAAGGTGATAGAGACAAGGATTTGCGGCGGCGAATTTTTACCCCTGTTACTCTCCGCAAACAAAAGGAGGACGAGTATGTCTATTATCAATCCCCATGGCAAGGAGATTATCTCTATTAGCCGTGATTTTCATGGCAAGCCGCTGACGCTTGAGGTCAACCGCGTCGGCTTTCGTACCACTGCCAGCGTGTTGGTGCGCTACGGCGATACCGTAGTGCTCGGTTCGGCGCAGGTAGGCAGCCGGCCGATTCAGCTCGATTATTTCCCGCTGAGTATCGACTATGAAGAAAAATTTTATGCAGCTGGCAAAATTAGTGGCAGCCGCTTCATCAAGCGCGAAGGCCGGCCGAGCGACGAAGCTGTGCTGATTGGCCGTCTCATCGACCGCCCAATTCGTCCACTGTTTCCAAAGGGCTATCGTCAAGAGGTGCAAGTAGTGACGAGTGTGCTCAGTATGGATCCAGATTTCCGCCCAGACGCCATAGCGATGATCGCCGCCAGCGCCGCGCTGATGCTGACCGGTACGCCGTTTGACGGCCCGGTAGCAGGGCTGCGCGTTGGCCGTGTGGACGGAAAGTTCAAGGCATTTCTGACCGCCGAGGAGCGCGAGGCGAGCGATCTTGACCTCGTGGTGGCCGGTATAAAGAGCGGCGTCACGATGGTCGAGGCGGGCGCCAATGAGGTTTCCGAAGAGGTTATCGGCGATGCGCTGGAATGGGCGTTTGACGCCTACCAGCCGGCTATCGAGATGCAAAAAGAACTGGTAGAAAAAATAAAACCAGCCGCGCAGGAATACGAGCTGGTACTGCCGAACGAAGCAATTCAGGCTGAAGTTGACGAGTGGATTGCCGATCGTCTCGGCGAGAAACTCCGCGCGCCATACCCGGAGAGAAATGAGATGGTCAATGAACTGCGCTGGGCGTTTCACGAGGCCTTCCGCGAAAAGATTGGCGAGGAAGAATACGAGCCGCTCCGCGACGAATACGACGAAGCCTTCACGATGGCTCTGCATAAAGATGTGCGCCGCGGTATCGTAGAAGACAACCTGCGGCCAGATGGTCGTGAGCTCGATGAAGTTCGGGTGCTGAGTTCTGAAGTTGGCGTGCTGCCGCGGACCCATGGCTCGAGTATCTTTACCCGCGGTGTCACGCAGGGTATGAATATTGTTACGCTCGCACCGCTCAGCTACGCGCAGCTGGTTGATACTATGGAAGTTAATGACGGCGAGCGCCGCTACATGCACCACTACAACGCGCCGGGCTATACGGTGGGTGAAGTGCGTCGTCTCGGCAGCCCAGGCAGGCGAGAAATCGGCCACGGCTACCTCGCGGAGCGCGCCCTTATTCCGGTGCTGCCGAGCGAGGAAGAATTCCCGTACGCGATTCGTTCTGTCACAGAAATTATGAGCCAGAACGGCTCCACCAGTATGGCCGCGACCTGCAGTAGCTGCTTGGCGCTGATGGATGCCGGTGTGCCAATCAAGCGGCCGGTCAGTGGCATCGCCATGGGGCTGATGATGGACGGCGATCGAGCCTACGTGCTAGCCGACATTGCTGATGCCGAAGATTTTGCTGGTGATATGGACTTCAAGGTTACAGGCACAAGCGAAGGTATCACGGCCATCCAGATGGATATGAAGCTGCATGGCTTGCCGGTGGCGGTACTGCGCCAGGCGATCGAAGGTGCCAAGAGCGGTCGCGCGCATATCTTGGAGCACATGCTAGTGACGCTGGCTGCACCGCGCACAGCACTGAGCCCGTACGCACCGCGAATTGAAAAGATAAAGATTAATCCAGAGAAAATCGGTGCTGTTATCGGTAAAGGCGGGGAAGTGATAAATAAAATCACCGCCGAGACCGGTGCTGAAATCGACATTAAAGAAGATGGTCTCATTACCGTTGCTAGCCCGAATGGCGAGTCGATTGAAAAGGCCATGAATTGGATCAAGAGCCTGACCGAAGATCCTGAGGTTGGCCGTACCTACGAAGGCACGGTGGTGAGCATCAAGGACTTTGGCGCCTTCGTGAATATCCTGCCGGGTATCGACGGTATGGTGCACATTTCGCAGCTTTCAGACGCGCGAGTTGAAAAGGTGACAGATGTGCTCTCTGAGGGCCAAGTCGTGAAAGTGAAACTGACCGGCATCGACGAGCGCGGGCGGTTGAGTCTGAGTCTTAAGGATGTAGAGAAGTAAGTCTTTAAGGTTTAAAAAGACACAAGAAGAAAGGGCTGCGGAATTACTCCGCAGCCCAGTGTCCTGCTAGGCGGTGCTTATCTCGGCAAGTAGCCAGAGTAAACCCGCAATACGCGCCACCACCTCTTTCTGAAGCGCACCGATATCTCGATGCGGTCGCGATCCCCTAGCCATATGTTGTGCTGGGGAGGGATGGAGGTTCGATGAAAGTGCGGAACACAGTCGTGGTATTCCGCACTGAGCCATCGGTGCTCCCCGGTGGCCCGGAGAAGTGCGTCGAACAAAGAGTACAACATCTCTCGCTCCTTTACTGGAAGGACACAAATATACTATAACATATATTACTGTTATGTACAATAGAACGTATAGATTGACACAAAATACATCATATGCTATAATGGTGCCATATGAACAATGAAAATAAACACAATGTAGCGCCTCTTCCGGAACAGCACCTAACTGGCATTACCCTTATGCCGGACGAAACGTTAGAAAGCGTTGAGACGTACAAACACGGCTCTCTACTGTCCTACTCGGCAATAGAGGCAATTATCAACCTTACGGCGGTACACCGCTATAGGGACATTGGCGGCAATGGCCCTTCGAATGCCTCAAATAGTGTGGAGAAAGAGAATGACGGCAAGGAGTCTCACCAGGGATTGTATGACGTATTCTTTCCACGAGATGCCTTTGTAGTTGCGCAAATTCTCTCAGAAGAGAATCCGCAGCTTACCAGATCTACTGTTTTAGCGGCATTTGCAGGTATGGGGGTTATGGACAACTACAAGAACCCCGTGCACCCGTACGATGAGCAAGAAGTTGGCAAAATTCCTCATGAATTCCGAAGCCCTGACGATCCGATAGCGACTGAGCTTACAGAGAAAAAGGACTGGGGGTGGCCATATTACGGAGCGGTCGATACAACCGGTAAAAACACTGCTGCCATCGCTCGTTACGTTGAGACGTCAGATGAAGGCGAGGCCTTTCTTGAGCAAACATTTGTCGGCCGCGATGGTATCGAGCGCACAGTTAAGGACGGTCTCGATATGAACGTCGCTTGGTTGACGAACCGCATGGATTTGAACCCTGATGGTCTGGTAGAATCGCTCTCTAAAAATCGCAAGCACCATGCCAACCAAACCTGGGCTGATTCGCCCGAGGCGTTTCATCACGCTGATGGCTCATGGGCGGAGCATCATCCAGATAAAAATCTGGGCGTGGCAGCACTCGAGCAACAGGGTGAGGCGTACGCTGCTCTTAGAGGCGCCGCTCGAATGTACGAGCGCCTAGGCGAGACTGACAAGGCAGACGAACTGGATGGACGCGCCGATAGTCTGCGAGAAGTCGTGCTTGAGAAGTTCTGGGTGGATGATGACGCCCACTACGGCGGCTTCTTTGGCCGCGGTACCGACAGGGACGAGCACGGCAATCTGCGTGTGTTGGCCATTCGCACATCTGACATGGGTAATTTTCTTGGCTCTGGCATGCTCGATGACACCGATGACGAAGAACTGAATAAAGAAATTCGCTTCAAGCGCGAAGCTGTGATTCAGAACTTGCTTTCAGAGGAAATGCTTGGCCTAAATGGTATTCGTACTTTGTCGTCTGACTCAGTGCGTTACAGCCCAGACAGATACCACAACGGCACTACTTGGCCGTGGGTGACGCATGTTACAGCAGAGGCTCTCAGGCGTTACGGACGCGACGAGGAGGCGGATGATCTAGATAATCGTATTATGATTGCCTGTGAAGAAACAGGAATTCTTGGTGAGTACTTTAGTGGCAGCAATGACCCAAATCATCGCCTTGTTGAGCAGCGAGTCGTGGTGGCTAACCCATCACTTACGACCGATCCAGTTTACCCTGTGAGCCAGCCAGCCCAGGAAATTCAGGCCTGGACGGCGGCTGCGGTGCTGGCTATCAAGCGCAGGCGCGGCAAGCAAACACTCGCGGCCTAGTTGGAGTCGGCTTCGTCCTCTTCTGGACTTGGGTCGAGAACCATCAATAATCTACCGCCAACTAAATCAACTGCCCTGTAGCCTAGTTCGAGATACAGGCTGGTAGCTCTAGTATTGTTGTTGTCGGTTTCCAGCCAAATTCCGGAACCATTTTGGGGTCGCCCTGCGGAGAAATCTTCATGCACTGTCTGCGCGAAATGGGGTGCCAAATCCTGGCCCCTTGCAGGTTCGTAGAGGCGAATACCAAACGTGTTCTCGTAGTCATATGGCAAGTCGACGTCGGTAGTAGAGATCGGTTTTTGGCTAAACCAAGCAAGACCGCCTAGCTTTCGAAGCGCCTCATCCCGCAGTGTGTAGACAGAGCGCGCCGCCTCTGCGTCTTCAAGCCATCGCTGGGCAGTCTCGGGGTTAGGGAAGCGACGCAGGGCGTCGTTCGGGGTGAACTCTCGAATAACGGGGTCTAGCGATGCCTCAACGAGCTCACGCGCAAGCTCTTCGTCTTGTTGGCCTTGCTCGACTACAAACCCACGTCCCTCCAACTCTTCGTTGCTAATGGTTCTCATTTATGTACTCATTATACCAGCTCGGGGATGTATAGTAGAGGGTATGAATAAACCGCTCATCATCGTATTTCTTGGCTTTCCCGGTTCAGGTAAGACACATTTTTCATGGCAGCTTGCAGAAAAAATACATGCGTGACGCTCAATAGCGATGTCCTAAGAGTTTCAATGTTCGGATCCCTTGAGAGAATCGAAGAGATACGCCGCGCCGATAGACCGCGACTCTATGATGATGTGTTTGGTGCGATGGATTACGCTGCACGTCAGAGTCTGCTTGCCGGCCACTCAGTCGTCTATGATGCGCAGCAGACTAAGTGTGAGGACCGTCGTGGCATCGAAAAAATCGCTGAAGAAACAGGAGCAATTCCGGTGCTGGTGTGGATAAAAACTAGCCGGGAGGTCGCTCTGAAACGCGGCCAAGAACGTGAAGTCAGAAACGATAGTCATCAGTACGATGGTGAAAAGATGGCTCGCCTGATTGATCGATTCGATTCGGTGACGGATTTACCTCAAAGCGATGAGAACGTCGTAGAGATAAGTGGTGAAGTGCCGTTTGAGGAGCAATTTGAAGCGTTTAACGCATTCGTTGCCAGCCTTCAAAAGGCTGAAAAATAAAAAAATCACCTGGCTTGGTATGCCGGTGAAAACATGGTTTCAAAAGAAGTTGCCGACAAGCAGACCGTACATTACTAGAGAAAGTACGGTCTGCTTGTGGCACTTCAGGCGTCGGCTAGCCCGGGAGGGCTAGTCGGCGCTGGTACGTCCCGAGCTGAAGTCGCCCATGCCGCTGAACGAATCATCAGACGACGGCGAACTGCCGAGCAGGCCGTTGAACAAGCTCTCGAAGGGGTTGCTGCCCATCACCGACTGCTTCAGCTCGTTGAGCGCGTTGTCGATGCGCTCGACCCGGATGTCCTCGCGACCAGCCTCGAACCGCCTGGTCTCCAGGCGGACCTCTTCGAGGGCGCGCACCGCGTCGAGGCGGTTTGCCTCGGCGTGGATGACGCTCCTCACCTCATCGGCGTTGCCGACGATGAAGACGTCGCCGCCATCGGTGACGTAGCGGATCTCGCCACCCGACGTGCCGCTTCCGGTCTCGTCGTTGTCGAACTGCGTCGCCATAGGGACATAGCCTTTCAGCTATTTGGGAGACTCGTGCCTCCCTCGATCCTACGCGTACTTTTCTCTAGTACAGCGCAGATAGGCGAACTTACCTAGGGGTAAGTACACGTAACCGCGCTGTACAGTCTGCTTGTCAAATAGCGATTTTGGACGAGAATAAACTCCCATAACAACAAAATCTTAAGTATAATAACACCGTTTCTTAATTAAGTCAATACTTTTTATCATTTTTATATATAAAATCAAACGCGATGTACACTAGAATGTATGGAGCGAGAAAAAAGCAGGCAACTTGACGACCTAAAGCAGAGTATTATTAAAAGTCGCATCTGCCCGGAACTTGCCGAGCAGGCGACGCAGCTGGTCATGGGCGATGGCAATCCGAATGCGGACATCGTCTTTATTGGCGAAGCGCCGGGCAAGAAAGAGGACGAGCAGGGCCTGCCATTTGTCGGAGCAGCGGGGAAGTTTTTAAACGAAATGCTGGCCGCAGCGGATATGGAGCGGAGCGATGTCTATATCACGAACATAGTGAAATACCGCCCGTCGAATAACCGCGATCCGCTGCCGGAAGAGAAGGCGGCGTTTTTGCCGTATCTATTGAGACAGCTTGAAATTATCGATCCGAAAGCGGTGATTACGCTCGGTCGGCACAGTATGGAGTACTTTCTGCCCGATGCCAAGATTAGCCAGATTCACGGCCATGCCGTGCGAAAAAAGGTAGTCTACCACGACAAAAAGGAGCACGAATGGCTGATAATCCCGCTTTACCACCCGGCGGCGGCGCTGTATAACGGGGGTATGCGCTCGGTTCTGATTGACGATTTTGTACGCGTACCAGACATCATTAAAAACAAGAAGTAGACTTGCATTTTTGTTAATCACATGCTATAATTAGTGTGTTAGCTTTGAAAACAAAAAATGCATCACGAACAGAATAAATCATCCGAAACACCATCAGCTGCCTTGCGGGAGCAGAGAGCTCATGTGGGCGAGGGAGTCCTGGCCGCTACCGGCTTCAAGCCCGAAAAGGTGCCTAGGCCGTCTTCTCAAGAAATTGCAGAAAGGTTAGAGCATGATCGATTCGTCAAGCAGGCTCCGCATTTTGAGAACCAGCTTGAAGACGATAGGGTTAATCCGGTCACTTATATTTCTGGTCAGCGAATGTCTCTTGGTCCAACTACCGCAGATGAGGAGCATCGCAACTCTCGAACTACACTAACGGAGTAAGAAGCGCTGCAGTCACTTGATGATTTCCTGCGACTGGTTGCGGAAGAGTCGCCAGAAGCCTATTACACTGAACGAGCACGATCCATGAGAGAGAACCTAACTTTTATTGGCCATAAGGAGTACGAAGAAGCGGCGGCTGGGATTGCATCGTATTGGAAAACAGAGCTCGACAAAGACCCTGAGTTGCGAATGCACATTATTACTGGCCAGATAGACCCTCGCCGGGTAGAAAGCGACGATTATCTGCTTGAGAATATTCTGTCTAACTTTACCGAAGAAGAGCGCGAGAAATACAAGTCTAGATTACTGGTCGACAGTCAGCAACTAAAGAGCGCAGACTCTACAGATAAAGTTATATTGCTTGATGACTGGACGGTTAGCGGCTTGCAGCTTCAAAAGGTTTTTCGGAAGCTAGTTGAGGAGCGACCAGATCTCAAAGAGTGTATTGAGGCGCATCTTGTCGTTGCAAGCGAATCGCGAGTAGAAGACGGGCTTGAATACATGCATACGGACTATCAAGAAATGGATATACCTGTAAGAGCATACTATAGGGCTCGCTCTGGTGAGTACGGCCAGAACGGTGCCTATATCACGGGAGCTGTATCTTCGGCTGATCTTGGTTTCGAGAATATACTGCGTGACATGGCGAACGAACCAAGAGCCAAGGGCATTTCGGATGCGGGCTTGCCTCCACTTACAAATATTGTTCGGCCGTACCACTCTATGCCAGTAGGGGCTGGCGCGAAACTATTGCCTGAAAAACAGAAGTGGCTTACTCAAGAGTAAAGGCAGCACTCGAGACATTTATGTCCCCAGCTTGGTTTTCTCGGCCAGATTTGCTACAATGTAGCCACTAGAGAAGGGTAATTTCTAAAAACTTCAGTCTACCCACGTCTTATTTATAAATCGAAATTATTTTTGAATTAACAAAGGAGAAAAACAATTTATGGGTCAGAGACGACTCAAAACCCCAGAAGGCGATGACCGTTCAAAGCGGCCACAGCCAAAACCACAAAAATCTAATAACTCGGTACTAAACAACACCTCTACCCGCAAGGGCGAAGTGTTCCGTGCCCAGCGCCGTACCAGCGAAACGGTGAATCAACAGGCGTCGCAGCACGTTATTAATGTGCCAGTGAACAAATCTATCTATAACGGCTTCGGCGGTCGGCAGTTTAGCCTGGCTGACCAGCCGAAAAGGCCGCGTGGTCCACGACCGGTGCTGCGCGTTATTCCTATCGGCGGCCTTGGCGAGATGGGTATCGGTAAAAACATGATGGCGATTGAGTACGATAATGACATTATCGTTATCGACATGGGCTTCTTGTTCCCAGGCGCTGATTATCCGGGCATAAATTATATCACTCCTGATATAACATACCTGGAAGAGAACAAGCACAAAATCCGTGGTCACGTCTTTACGCACGGTCACCTCGATCACGTTGGTGCGTTCCGTCATATCATACATAAGATACCGGCGCCGGTGTACGGCACGAAGTTCACGGTTGGTATGCTTAAGCGCACCATGGAAGATTCGACCAGCGGCTACGAGCCGCAGTACAATGAGCTTAATCCTGAATCGCATGAGCGTGTGCAGCTGGGCGACAGCTTTTCTATTGAGCTGGTGCGAGTCAATCACTCGATCCCAGATAGCACGGCAGTTGTTATCCGGACGCCGCTCGGTGTGCTGGTAGACACCGGTGACTGGCGCTTTGAAGAGAACCCGGTTGACGGTAAGAAGTTTGACCTTGAGCGCCTGACGGAAATCTCGACCAAAGAGGGTATTTTGATGCTTATGAACGAGTCGACCAACTGTGAGTCACAGGGTACGCACACGCACGGCGAGCATGAAATCCAGCAGAGCATCGGCCAGATTATGGACGGTTACGGCGCTTCACGGCTCATCATTAGCTGCTTTTCTAGCCAGATTCATCGTATGCAGATGATTCTAGAAGAAGCAAAGCAGCACGACCGCAAGGTAGCGTTTGCTGGCTACAGCATGATTCAAAACCTCGAAGTGGCGCTACGAGCGGGCGTTATCAAGATCCCAAAAGACGTCATTGTGAAGATGGAAGATATTGTGAAGCTGCCTGACAACAAGGTGACGATTGTCTGTACTGGTTCGCAGGGTGAGTTTAACGCCGTGCTAAACCGCATGGCCAATGGCTCGCATAAATTTATTAAGGTCAAAAACAGCGACGTTATCGTCTTTTCATCGAACCCGATTCCTGGTAACGAAAAGTACGTGGTGCGTACGGTTGACGGTCTGATGCGCGAGGGTTCAGACGTGATTCAAAACGGCAAGACCCATCTGGCGCGGGCGCACGATTTCGCCGCGCAAATTACCGGCTCAGCGAAGCAGGAAACAATTGGCCCGCTGCACCTTTCAGGGCATGGCTACTACGATGACCACGTCAAGCTCATCAGCGCGCTGAACCCGAAGTACTATCTGCCGATTCACGGCGAATTCCACATGCTGGTGCACAACGCCGAGCTGGCCGAGCACGAGTGCGGCATTCCGCGCGACAACATTTTTGTATCTGACAGTGGTGACGTGATTGAAATTGATAGTGACGGTGCTAAAAAGGCCGGGCGCATCAAGGTCGGCGGCGTTATGTACGACGACAGCGGCGCGATTGTCTCGGAAGTGGTACTAAAAGACCGTATCCATATGGCGACCGAAGGTATGTTCGTGGTGGTACTAACACTCCAGCGCGGTACCGGCCGATTGCTGACTAGCCCGGATATCATCTCGCGTGGATTTATTTACCTGCGTGACTCTGAAGAGTTAATGGGGCTGATTCGTCAGTATCTCAAGCAAAAAGTCGCGCGTAGTTTTAGCGGCAAAAAGATTGACATGGATGTGGTGAAGAAAGAGCTTAAAGATGAGATTACGCACATTCTCTACGACCAGACACGCCGCACGCCGATTGTGATTCCGGTGATTAATGAAATCGGTGGTGGTGGCGGACAAAATGGTGGCGGTGGGCAAAACCGCGGCCGTACATCGGAAGGGCAAAACAACAAGCCTTTCAAGCGTCCGGAGCCCAAGAAGTTTCCGGCGCCGATGGTACCAGACACTGAGACGGTTGAGCCAAAGCACAAGCCAGACGCCCGCGGGTATTAGAAGCCTGCAGCTTGCATTTTGCTGTAAAATGTGCTACAATACAGATATACAACCATAACAGATATGGCGT
>JAUIHN010000021.1 GCA_030432305.1 bacterium
CGAGTTCGATCTCGACAGCCAGTCGGACGAGTTCGTCCGCAGGCTGCTCTGGCAGCTGCCGATGCTCGACTTCATCGCCAACCTCGCCCGCTACTGCTGGCGCGAGATGCTGGCGCCGCCGAAGTTCGCCTAGGCCGTCCCGCCCCCGAGAGGGGGCGGGTAGCCCATGTTGTTATTCACGAATTATAATTCTTTTGCGCCGTCTACATCGTCTGCTTCAAGGTGCTGGCCTATCAGCATCTGGCGTGTAGCTTCATCTATTTCAGGTGCGGCTTCCACTTCACAGGTAAACGTCGTCGCCAGAGCATTTGTGTCGCTAGCAGTGTACGGGTAGTCCACCTTGCCGCGACGATTGGTTTCATCGTCTACAGCAATGCCCATTAGAGGACGGTGCGCTTCGCCCTCATCTTTATCAAACGGAAATTCTGCGTAATCATTGCCCAGCTTCGTCGCGAAACAACCCAAGCAGCGCGCAGGTATGTCGTCACCCACCACCATGCCATGCTCGTCTCTCGGCAGGGTTTCATCCATTAGTATCGGGCAGCGCTCTCTCATTCCAGCTAATTATATACGCACACCCACTAGTTGCAAGCATAGCCGCAAAGCAAATGCTCTTCTACGGCTTGTTCGGTTTCAGTTGACATATTATGGCATATTTCTATGTAAAATGCTATACTAAGCGACGGAAGGAACCCCGAATAAAGGAAGAGGTGATCTGATGACGCGCGTCATCACTCCGACCGATCGTCAGGCGAGCGCTCTGCGCAAGCGGCTGAACAAGCTGCTGGCCCAGTACGGCTACGCCGACCACTCGCTCACCGCCGCCGAGGCGGCCATGGCGTTGGAGGTGCAGCAGGCGGTGGCAGCCATCCACGCGAGGCACGAGCCCCTGCTCACCAGCCTCCGAGGCAAGCGTCAGGGCGCGATCGACGCCATGGTGGCCATCGTCAGCGACGACGCCAAGTGGCAGCTGGCCATGCACGGCCAGAGCGGCAAGACCTTGTCGCTCCGCAGCGGCACGATCAGCCGTCGCATCACCTCGAAGACCGTGGTGACCGACGCTCAGGCCGTGCTCGATGGGTTGCGCCGCCTGCGCAAGCTGCGTGCCTACACCACGCAGCCCGACCCGCAGCTCAACAAGCGCGCGCTGCTGCGCGCTCGCGGGTTGGTCAGCAAGCTGGCCGGCATCGACATCGTCGATGGCGAGAACGCGGTCTTCAAGCCCCAGCAGTACGGCAGCAAGACCGAGAGCGAGCTCCCGGTCAGCCGTCCCATCCGCTAGCCTCGCACGCAGCGAGAGGCGCCACCCCCAGTGGAGCCCCTGCGTGCGGGGCTCTACTAATATTTCGATATTTTTTGTATAGTGTAGATAGCACATAAGTCCGCACATCTCGCGCGAGCCCGCCCCAGGGAACAACTCGTCTACCGGCACTGCATACATTTCGGGGACTTTTATTAACAATTAGTAGGAGTTCTTGTATGTCAGAAAAAATGACAAAAGAAGAACAGCTCGACTGGTACGACCGCGCGCGTGGGGTAGCTGGTTTAGCTGGGGTTCGCCAGTAGGGCTCGGTCTGTTTTTCATCGAAATAGCCGCTGCCATCTGGATTCTCGTCCAGGCGTTCTAAATAAAATACCGCTCAGCATTTTCTGGGCGGTATTTTTAGTGAAACCATGAGTACTATTGACTTTTTGTACTAAATTTGATATAATATATACGTTCTTTAACATTTCAAATGGAGAGCTGCGTGCTTACTTGCAGCAAAAAGCCGGCATACAGCTCTCCGTTTCTGCCACGGTGAGCAACTACTACGCACAACCCTGCACAGGCAGAGTGCAAGTTGGGAATCCTCATGTACAGCAAGATCTGCGTCGGCCGCAACACGCCTGGCGAGCTGTTCGATCAGGTCCGTCATCGTCTCAGCCAGAGCGAGAAGGGTGAGATCGTCTACGGTGACCTGATCGTCTCCTACTACGGAGATGACCTGTGCTTCGCCTACGGGCAGCGCCTTCTCGAGACCCCCGAGGTCTTCAAGGGTCACGTGAAGTACGTCATGATCGACTACCGCGACTACGGCTTGGTCGGCCACCCCGAGTGGTCGACTTACGTCGACAAGACCGTCAAGTGGACCAATGCCAGTGCGACCATGCAGTCCGGCGGCGGTAAGACTGCGTTCTTGTTCGTCAAGGGCAACAACCTCGCGGCGGCTAACCGCTTGTACCAGGCGATCCTGGACGGATCGGTCAACTGGCGCTAGCAGAAACGGAAGCTTCGGGCGTCATCGACCTCACGGTCGGTGGCGCCCGCTTCCATTTTCATTGGTTTATTTCAAGTCTTTCAGCCCCATGGCTTTAAAGTATCGGGACCAACAGAACAGCGCTGATTTTGAAAAAGTTTTATATACGCCGCCACCGTTTGGATACTCGTCCAGGCGTTCTAAATAAAATACTACCCGCTTTCACAGCGGGTAGTATTTTTTCGGCTATTCGGTGGGCAGTCGCTCTAGCGTGCCCGCGCCAATTTTTTTTGGGGCCACAGCTGGTTCATCAGCTACAGTCTCCGCAGCTACTTCCGCGCCATATTCTGCCTGCAGTTCCGCCGCGTATTCAAAATCACCCATCTCTACTGCCTGTCGCCACAAAATTTCTTCATTTACATATGTCATGTGTGTACTATACCACTATTTTTATTTATTACCAGTTTCTCGTTTGCATGTGAACACACCACTTTCAACTATCCGCTGCTATTTCAACAGGTGGAGTGGCTGGTTCAGCTAGAGTTTGCTCGCTTCAATTTATAAAGCCTTTATCTCAAAGCAATCTATACCAGCACGATTATCAAACTCAGCGCCAGCATCGCGGCGGCGTAGGGCGCCCACAGGCGCTCGGGCTTGCTGCGTGATACGGCGTTCATCAGCACGCTGATGGCCGACAGCGCGACTACCGCCCACATACCTGTGTTTTCAAAAGAATCGCTATAGATGTTTATAATTCCCGTCGCAGACAGCACTACGGAGATCAAAAACCCATACACTGCTATCGATACGCCGCTGGCGATTCTATAGCCCATAGGCAACACGCCCGGGTGCTGCCCACCCCAGGCGTATTTGCCATATGGCTTCCCTAGCGCTAGCAGCAGCTGAAACACCGCTATCCCGGCCAACATCCCCACTAGTATCAAGCCTACTGCTTCCATATACTCAGTATACCAAGCCCCTGTATCTCAAATACCTACTCTAGATTTCGCTGTTTCAGAACTTCAAACTCGACGTTCAATTGGTCGGGGTTTGATTCCAGATCAATGCGCCGCAGACTATCCATAGCATCGTGGTCTTTCAGTGCCTTTTCATCTGCCCAGCCTAGCTGATCGTCATACCAAAGGAATGCTTGCGAAAAGTCGATTGCTTGTGTTTTTACCATCGGCCACGATGTCGGCTTTATCATCTCCAGCAGTTTCTGCGTGTCTTGTGTGAAAAGAGGTTGAATCTGCCGCAGTACCTCACTCGCATCGCCATTGCACCGCGTCGTCAGCCAGTAGGTAGTCTCTGGATATTCCTCCAGTACGTAGCTCAAAAAATCATCCACATGCTTCGCTGGCTTGCCATCATCCAGCAACACACCGTCGATATCTAGATAGATATTAGTCATGCTGCTATTGTAGCGTAGCTTTTATTTCCAGTCTTTTATCACCAGGGTTTTGCCCTGTTTTTCTACTACCACTTTTTGCTTTTTCTGCCAGCCGAGTTCGGCTATTAGTTCTTTTGGCAGTGTCACCATGTAGGTGCTACCATTTTCACCCGTCCGCTGCAATTTCCGCACGTGCTCTTGCCCAACCTTCTGCCTCGCCATTTTCCCTCCTGTTTTTTAGAATTATATAATTAATTGTATAATTCTTTTTAGCTATTCACCGCTGTAAGCAGTTCTGAATAGGAACTTACTGCGCTATACTTTACAGCATCATCGCTAACTTTCTCGAAGTGACGGCGGGCGCATTCAATTTTGGCTTTTTCGACTTCACGAAGTTGAATATCGCTAGTATCGCCCTTGGTTTCTGCCACGAAGTAGATGTGCTTCACGCTGCCTTCATGGAATGCAATTGCCCAGTCGGGGTTGTATTTGCCCATTGGCGTGTTTATGTAGAATCCACTCGGTAGCTTCACGTACAGGTCAACTGCATCTGCTACATCTAGCTCTTCACCAAGTTGCTTCTCGACACTAGAGTCGTACCGAAGTTTATCGAAGAGATGCTTCTTTGCATCGACGAATATCTCTTCGGCATTCCACGCTTCATCAAGCTTGTCGTACGTAATGTGCTCTATGATAGTCGAGGCTTTTTGCTCGTCAATGAGCTTAATCGCCTCACGGATGAACTCTTCAGGGTTAGTTGCGAACAACTTAAAGACGACTGGTTCAATCTTCTGCAAGATATTCGCTACTGTTTTACGAGTCAATCTAGTTGGCTCGGCAATCTCACCTATCAGGTCAAAGGTCACGCCATTTGCCGCTATCTCTTCAAGCGCGACTTGCTTGCCAACAAGGCGCTTCATCTCTGGGTTGTTCTGTTTCGTCGAGTCAAGATATCCCTCGGTGATAGTGACGAGCGTTTGAGATACGCGCAAATTGCGGTTAAGGCTATTTACGCATGACTCAATCAGCTTGTTTTCATCGAACGAAACCGTGTAGTACGTCTTGGTATTGATCTTCTCCCACAAGTTCTTAAACTCTTTGCTTGCAAACTTCTCTTGGTCGAGATTGAGTGTTGCCTTATTGCGTGCATCGGACACAATTGGGTGAACCTTTGGATTGTAGACCGACTCGACGAGCTGGAGGACGCTGTCGGTGTATGGCGTGAGTGTTTCGTCGATATTGCCCAGCACCTCACTAACTTTTTCGGCTCGTAGCTCTGGCGCTAAGTCGTGGTATTCATCGGTCAGCTGGCCATCTTTGACGAGACCAGACATCTTCAGCGCGGCAAAGATAAGTGCGGCCTTGCTGCCATCAACCTCGACTTCATTACCGGCATTATCTGACCAAACCTGGCCTTCAAACAGAGATGGTGCAACTTCTTTCGGTCGGTTCTTGATGACTTCGTAGAACTCATCCTGAAGCGCTTTGGCGAATTCTTCGTAACTTTCGTTCGCAATAACTGTTAAGGCGTTGATGTCGTGGACGCTATGCGTCCCGAGCACCTCGGCGTCCATGCGCTCACCGTCTTTGTTGACGCTCAGGCGCAAACCACGGCCGATTTCTTGGCGTTTTTTGATATCGCCGCTACTTATTCGCAGGGTACATATCTGGAACACGTTCGGGTTATCCCAACCTTCACGTAGCGCAGAGTGGCTGAATATAAAGCGCACCGGCTCATCCACACTCAGTAAACGCTCTTTGTTCTTCATAATCAGGTCGTAGGCATCGACGTCTGCGCTCTCGCTTTCACCACGCTTGACATCGCTGTCAACGGCTCGGCCTTTCTTGTCGACCGAGAAGTATCCGGCATGGATACGATGTGCTTCGTCACGCTCCAGGAATGTACGGTAATCGGTGTCTTCCTCAAACGGCAATTGCTCGAAGAATAGGTCAACGGCTCGCTTGTACTCTTCCTCGAATACATCAGCGTATACGCCTTTTTGTTCGCCACCATCATCGTAAAATTTGTACTTGGCAACTTCGTCGATAAAGAATAGCGACAGTACCTTGATACCGCGCTTAAATAGCTCGCGCTCTTTTTCGAGGTGACTCATGATTGTTTCGCGAATCTGGATGCGACGTATGTCGTCCTCGCTGGTATCGCCGACGACTTCGCCTAACTTTAGGCGTATACCATTAGTGAATTCTACATACCCTTCAGCGGCTTTAATGTCAGAAATTGTATAACCATACTTGTAAGCCTCTATTTCGCCAGAATGATCGTAGATATTATCACCATGCGTAAAGGTTTTTACTTTTTTGCCAATAGCGCCGTCAGTGTTAGCATTGTTTATCTCGAAGACAACTGTTGCCGATGGGCTCTTGTTTGGATAGACATTGATACGCTGCAAGTACAGGTAGCCGTTTGTCGCGGTCGTGCCCTGGATGGCGATGCCCTTGACGGTAATCTTCTTGACTAGTTGCTTTTGGTAAGCGTCGACGGCATCAAGCCGGTACACCATGTTGAAGTTCTCGCGGTGCGTGGCAGAGTAGTTGATGTAGAAGAGCGGATTAAACTTACCGATGCTATCGCGGGTGACGTTCTTGCCGCCAGTGACACCAATCACACTCTGCGGTTCGTCCACAATGACAATCGGGTTCACCGACGAGATGACATCGATCGGACGGCGTGAGCGGAAGCTATCGAGCTTCATGTAGATACGGCGTGCGTCCTTGCCCGTGGCGTTAAAAGCTTGGCTATTGATAATCATGACGTTGATACCTGGGTCGTCGGCGAACTGCTCTAGCTCATTCAGGCGAGTAGAGTTATATACGAAGTAGCGGCAGGCTTTGCCGTACTCTTCTTTGAAGTGATCGGCCGTAATCTGAAACGACTTCGCCACACCTTCACGAATAGCGACGCTTGGCACGACGATGATGAACTTACTCCAGCCATAGCGGGCATTCAGTTCGTACATCGTCTTGATATATGTATAGGTTTTTCCGGTACCGGTTTCCATCTCGACCGTAAAAACAGGTCGTGTCACCGACTCCTTGCGGCCATCGTCCCACTCAACCTTGCTCGTTAGTTTTTCTAACTGCTGACTCGGTACAATCTTTTGTGATTTCTGAACCTCGCGCAGGCTTTTGAGGATGTCGTCATCACGCAGGTGAATTTCTGGGTTAGCCCAGCCGGTGCGAGCGCCGAGTAGCGATGCTGTCGCAGATTTGTCTTGGCCTTGGTCTACGAGGAATTTACGCGTTTCATTTGGTTGCCCAGCAAACACATCACACAGCGCGTTTGTGGCATCTTCTTGAAACTTTTGGTGCTTGAACCGAAGCTTCATCGGACTAGATAACCTTTACCTTGGTGTCGGGGCTGATGATGCGGAAGTGCTCTGCCAGGTTTACCTTGGCCTGGCTGTCTGTAAATGACGACTCGCGGAAGACTGCCGTTAGCGGCTTGAGCCCGGCGATTTGCTTGATGGTGTCTTCGCTGACACTCTCTGAGAAACAGGCGACGAGGCCAGAGACCTCGCCAAAGTAGTCGTATAGGTATGCTTTGCTGCCAGCGATGTCGCGTTCTTCGATAGGGCGGTTGAGCTCTAGCGCTGATTGCGTAAGCACGCCATAAAGTAGATCGAGATCCCCACGGTCTTCTTTGACGTTATCCACGACATCCAGCAGGGCTGACTGCTCGAACTGGCCCGCAGCTTTGTAAACTTCTTTGTAGTTTGTGTCATCGATGACAAGCGAGCGGAACCCAAAGTCAACCTTGGCATCTGGATGTTCGCTAGCAATCTTGTCACCGGCGCGGCGGATACGCTCACGTGAGATTTCAGGGATAGTATTAAATCCAGCAGCCTTTTCTTCACTATTTTCAATAGTATCTTCGGGGAGTTGCACTTGTATATGACGTAACTTGCTACCGGTTAAAGCGTTAATCGACATAACAGCATGAGCAGTAGTACCTGATCCAGAGAAAAAGTCTACTATAATATCGTCACCAGTTGCGCCACATATTTTAATAAGATATGAAATCAGACCACTAGGTTTGGCGAAATCAAATGGGATACTAAGTTCCTTCAACTCTTTTGAGCTATGTCTATTTTCGAATTCTGTTATAAAGTTTGTTGGTACGCGGCCTTCCTCAAGTCTGTCGTCTAGCCATATCTTTGTGTAGATATTCCATCCGGCCTGTTCCTTTTTCTGGTTTAGGAGAGATGACTTGGTTGTTTTTTTAAATTCAATGTTTCCTTCTTCCAGGGCCTTTTTGAATGTTTCTAGAGACCAGCGCCAGACACCATCATCTCTGTTTGGTCTGACTAGCGCGTTCGGGGTGTTCTCGGGAAATGTTGTACCTGGAGGGATAACCAATTCGCCATCTGGACATTCAATCCAATATCTTTGGTTTGGCCGAGTATCGAGTCCCGACTGAAATAGACCCATTTCTCGATATCGTCTACCATTTTCGGTCTTGTTATAAATCTTATCAACATATGATTGCTCGAGTGGAACTCGGAAGCTTGATATTGAGCTTATGTCACGGGCATAAACTAAGATGTAATCTATATTTGGAGAGAAGAATTGCCCCTTATTGCCACCAGACTTCATAAGCCTACTTATGGTGGTGATGTGGTTATCCTCGCCAAAGATTTCGTTACACACGAGGGTAATGTTGTGTAGCTCATCTTCACCGATGCTAATAAATATTACCCCCTCGGTTTCTAGTAAATTCTTAGCTAGCTTCAGGCGAGGGTACATCATGCTCAGCCAGTCACTATGGTAGCGGCCGTTTGTCTTTTCGTTCTTCTTAAACTGAATATTGCCGCTCTCGTCTTTATATTCTGTATCTTCGTCGTACTGTTCGGTACTTGCCTTGAAGTTGTCGTGGTATACGAAGTCTTTACCGGTGTTGTATGGCGGGTCGATGTAGATCATCTTAACCTTGCCGAGGTAGCTTTCCTGGAGGAGCTTGAGGGCGTCGAGGTTGTCGCCTTCGATAAAGAGGTTTTCGGTAGTGTCCCAGTTTTTGCTGTTTTCTACGTCTGGACGGAAAGTTTTGTTGATGGGCGCACCGGCTTCGATGATAGCTTTGCGCTTACCAACCCAAGTGAAGTCGTATGCCTCGTCTTTGTCGTCAAGCTTGTCCAGTGCCTCGCCGAGACTCTCAAAAAACTCACGCGGACCTCGCCAGTCCACTTTATCCAAATCAATCTTCTCAATCTCAGCCCCTTCGCTCATTCGTACCCCTCTCTCGGCTTTTTTGACATCTGTTTCGTTAATCCGATTATACAATATATACCCTACATTTTGTTATAATTACACCTATGGGAAATGAGGCGGAGCAAGTTATCTCGATTTACCTTGATGATTCGGGTGTATTTACTGTAGCTGACAAATCAAAATTTTTTGTGTACGGTGGCTACTCCTTCACCAACGACAAAGACAGGTTAACTGCAAAACAAATATATAAGAAAAGGGTGGTAGAGATTAAGAAAAGCTTGAAGCTTAGTATTGACGACGAGCTAAAAGCAGCAAACCTAAGTCCAAAGCATAAACGCTCTCTATTTGAAATATTAAAACACTACAACTCCATAGACTGTGCCGTCAAGATTGATGCCGTCTATCCAAGCATTCTGGAAAACAAACTCTCAGTTCACAGATATAAGGATTATGCGCTTAAACGGCTCATCAAGACTGAAATGGAACGACTCATCTCTGCCGGTAATGTTGACCCTTATAGGGCCGCGGCGCTACGAGTGTATATCGACCAGCAACACACGTCGACCGACGGCTACTACAGCCTTTCGGAAAGTGTTAGTGAGGAACTGAACCACGGTATACATAATTTTGAATACGGCGTGTTCCACGCTCCAATTTTCAAGGCCCCTATATCTGTTAAGATTGAGTTTTGCGATTCAAAGCATCACTATCTAATACAGGCGAGTGACATTCTTGCTAATCGCGCCTTCACGGCTTATAACTTTGACTTACCGAAGCTCATGCAAGATATCGCACATCACAACCACCTGGATCTGCCATAATGATTATGCTTGCTGGGTTTGACGAGCTGTTGTAAAATAATAGTGCAGATGCTTGCATACTGCCTAACAGGTTGGCTCCGATCGAATGATTAAGCGTATTGTAAATACGTCGACCAGCCTGGGAACTCCGACCGTTAGGTTGGAGTTTTTCGTTATAGAAGCTTGCCCTCTAAAGTGTAGCGCTCGCGGGCGAGCTCCTGCTTCTTGGCAAGGGATGGCTCGGAAGCTATTTTCTTGTTTATGGTGTCGATTTGTTTCTGGATCTTTTCGCGCTCTTTGTTGGTTTCGACGGCTGATTTGGTGTCGGTTTGAGCGGTGTTCTTGAGCTTCGGCGCAATCTGAAATAAATAGTTTTTGTATATCTCATCGACGGAGCGGCCCTTGAGCTCGAATTGTAGCTCCTGTTGCCACGGTGTCTCGTAGTAGCTATCGACCTTCATTTGGTTCTCGTTTTTAACACCTGCTTCCTTGAACGATATGACTGCCTTGGTGGCATTTGGCCGCTTCAGGACGAAGAGGATTGGGTACGGGATAAATGTATCGATATGCTTGAGCACGGCCGGACTTAGCTCGGAACGCTTGAGCGTTATCTCGAATACCTGGAGTTCAGCATAGTTGTTGCTCGTAATATTGAGCGTGTCGGGCGCGATCTTGTTCGTCCACTTGATTTTGTCAATCTCATCTGTAAATGCCGCACGGAGCTTGCCACCGACTGAAGTTTTAGAATAGAACTTTTCTTTCGGCACGAATCGGTTGACGACGGTGCTCTCGGGCAAGTTCACTACTTTACCACCAGGAAGTTAATCAGCTCGAAATCATCAAGGCCGGTAATGTCGTTTGCAAGTGCGGTCGTGCCGCCCGCGCTAAAGAGGCTATCGGTATCGGCTTCTTCTTTGACGTTCATCATGGATTGTATGGCCGTCGTCAGTAGATCGGTGTATGCCGACATATCTCGGCCGTTATTGGTTTCGGCGTTAAATTTGGCGACGAGGTCTTGGTCTGGCTCGTCCTTGCCTTTGCTGAGCAAGCGCAGTTTGTCGAGGAGCTCCTTTGGTTGCAGGTGGTTTACAGCGACCTGGCCGTCCTGTGCAATATAGACGAGATAGAACGGATGCAAACGGTTTTGTTTATCGATATTCACACCGCTGTTGACGTTTTTCAGCACAAAGATGACACCCTGCGAAGTGTCTTCGCTTGCTCTCGCGATAGCATGAATACCGAACGGCATGCGATCGGCCTCGCCGTACTTTTTGAGTAACTCCTGGAGGTCGAGGTGAAACTCGTTAAGGCCGAGATCCATAATGGACACGCCGCTATTCATATCTTCGATATCAACGACTTCGTCTTGGATGGCTTCGAGTTGGCGTTTGCGGTACTCAAGCTCGGCATTGTCTGCTTGGTCGATGGGGTTGTCGCTACCGGTAGCCGTGAGGTTGACGAGCTTCATGCGGCCTTCGACACGAGCTTTGAGATTGATGTATTCATCGAGCGAAATGTTTGGCCAGAAGTTCGCGAGCTGAATCTGCGCGTTTTCGGAGCCAATACGGTCGATACGTCCGAAGCGCTGGATAATCCGGACGGGGTTCCAGTGAATGTCGTAGTTGATGAGGTAATCGCAGTCCTGCAGGTTCTGACCCTCGGAGATACAATCGGTGCCGATGAGAATGTCAATATCGCCGGGGTTCTGCTCGTATAATACGTCGCGAGCTTTTGATTTCGGCGAAAAGAGCGTCAATATTGTATTAAAATCTGCGCGGACGTTCGGCAGTGTTGTGGCCGGATTGCGAGTACCTGTGACTACAGCAGTATTTAGCCCATATTCATCTTGTACCCTACTTGCGAGCTCGCCGTACAAATAGTCCGCCGTGTCCGCAAAGGCAGTAAAAATGAGTAGTTTTTTATTCGTATCATTGACAGGATTATCTATCTTTTCGCCAATTACTTCGATTAAGCGCTGTAATTTCAAGTCATGCTCTTCGGCAATTGGTTCGATCATACCAAGTAAATCGTTAAGTACTGTCTTGTCTTCTTCGAGTTTGTTTCGCCAGCTAACAAGGTCAATGTCGGCAAGATCAATCTTGAGATCTTTGCCAACAGTCCACTCACCATCAGCATCTTCGGCGTCAAAATCTTCAGATCCAAAGCTTCTGTCAACGATGTCCAATGTTTGCTCGCCTCGACCTTGCTCGAATCGATCAATTGCGTCCGTTATACCATCAATCAAGTCATACATCCGTTCGGATGTTTTACGGAATGAGTAAATACTGCTTTCGAGACGTTTTAGCATATTAGTGATCATCAGGACGTTTCGTCCTTCTTCACGATTCGCCCAGCTGCGGCCCTTCGCGCTATCGAGATCTACATATTTACCACGCTTTGATGCAAAGACGTATTTCAGCGGCGTGTAAACATCCATATTTAGTGCATCAATACGTTGGTAAATTTCGTTGAAAGTCACCCCTTCGATATCCGTGAGCTCTGGACGCTCGGTTCTTGGCTTGAGTCGTGTCGGGAATTTACCGATATCTGAGCTAGCATAGTATTTCTCGATATGTTTTCGTGAGCGAGCAATCGTGACGCTATCGAGCAACTCAAAGAAATCAAAATGAAGCATTTCGAGTAAGCGTGCACTGGTTCTCTCATTTGGGTTAAGCTCGTTCCATGCTTTGAAAGCAGCACCGGCATCTCGAAATATCTTCTCCACGGGGTTATTCGTACCCAGCACGTTATCAAATTTCGCTGAATCGCCTTCTGCGGCCAGCATCAACTGGTTGCGAAGGTCTGTGAAGCGCGTGTTGACAGGCGTTGCCGAGAGCATCAGGACTTTCGTTTTCACACCTTCTTTTATTATTCTATTCATCAGTTTTTGATAGCGGTTTTCGTATTCTTCACCCTCTGAGCGATGAGATGAAGATTCGCCGTTGCGAAAGTTGTGCGACTCATCGATTACTACAAGATCGTAGTTTCCCCAGTTTAGATTGAATAGGTCGTGGCCGTTGCTGTCCCCACGCTCACGGTTAACATCCGTGTGAAACAGCACATCATAGCGGAGTCGGTCGTCCAATAACGGGTTGTTCTTATAGTTACCCCTGAAAGTCATCCAGTTATCTTTTAGTCGCTTTGGTACGAGTACAAGAACGTTTTTATTACGAGATTCGTAGTATTTTATAACGCCGAGTGCGGAGAATGTTTTTCCAAGTCCAACCGAATCAGCCAGTATGCACCCATTGTATTTTTCAAGTTTAGAAATACAGCCAATCACTGCATCTTTTTGAAAATCGTATAGTTTATTCCAAACCTGAGATTGCTTGAAACCTGTTGCCTCGTTGGGCAAGAAGTCAGAGTTTAGATCCTCAAGGAATTCACTGAAAATATTATATAGTGCCGTATAGTAGATAAGTTCCGGCGAATTCTCTTTGTAGGCAGCCGTAATATTCTCCAATACAGACTCGGTGACGTCAGCCAGCTTGCCGTCTTCATTCCAGACAGAATCAAAGGTATCGATGAACTGGCGCGATGCTGGGGCGAATATCTTTGTCGTGACAGA
>JAUIHN010000022.1 GCA_030432305.1 bacterium
GGCACCACGATGAAAAAACTCTTGTACATAATATTGGCTTCCTGCGAAAGGATGTCGATAAAGCGAATGTAATCATCCATCAGGACGTTTAGAAGCATGTTGTCCTGAGAACGGCGGATGGTCACCAGCCGGTCGATATAGGGACCGATATCGACCCGCTGCGAGCGGATAAATATCTGGATTGGGAAATAAAGTGCGTTTAGAAAATTCTGGTAACTATACTCCACGCCTTCACGCTCACGTGAGCTCATCAGGTCGAAGTTTATCGACTTACAGGCGATAACCGCCCGGAAACTGCCGTCGTCCATGATGGCCATCTTATCGCGCAGTTCAGAAATCAGCAGGCTGTTTTGGGTTGTGTTTGGTGTTGGCGCCGGCTTGGTTTGCACCTCTTGAGGAGCCTGCCCCTGCGCTCCAGGTGCGGCGTTTGGTTGAGTTTGTGGTTGCGTTTGATTATTTGGAGGCACTGCCCACACGGTCCCTTACAATTAACGTTTAGCGAAGTGAAATTACCACTTCCTCATCAGCCTTCTCTTCTTTATCTCGAATCCTCTTTGCCTCATGAGCCAGCGTCTCGACAGATAAGTCGGAGTTGTTTGCAAGGTTAATTATATCAGGAGAGGTGGGTGGATTACTAGTAGGAGTTGGCTCTGGTTGCGGCTCAGGCGCGGGCTGAGGGGCGGGTTGTGGAACAGGCTGTGTTGGCGCCGGCTGGGTGGGCTCTGGCGGAAGACCGGATGACGGCTGGATAACAGATTGGTGCATGGAGGTCGGGTACGGGTTGTAGGCGATAGGAGTGTTTACGTCTTGGCTGGCCGCATCGCTTGCCTGAACTTGCGGTAGCGGTGACGCCGAGAGCGCCGCGTACGGATCTGGAATAGCCGGGGTCTGCGCCGGTGCGGCCGGGTTGTTTATCAGGCTTATGGCGTCCTGGCGGCGCTTGGCGTCGGCTTTATCTATCATACTATCGAAGCTGTTAGTCAGCGTGCTGGTGTTATCGAGTACATCCTCGGTGCTTTGGGCTTCGTAAAACACGTCATCCTGCATCATGCTTTGTGGTCGCGAGGCATCGACACCGCGCACCGCCCAGCCGCGGCTATCTACGAGGTTTGCGAGATACGAAAGCCGTCTTTCGGCTTCGCTTTGGCTGAGCTCTTTCGTGCGATGCTCCTCGACGTTTTTTGGTGCCACGATTTCCACCAGCGACTGTACGCCATCTGCTTTCCAAAGGCGTTTTCTCGGCTTCAAATAAAACGACAGCACCGCCGCCAGATACATCTCCATCGGCTGGTCTTTTTTAAGCGGTAGCGCTAACGCGCCAAACAGCACCACAATCGGGAGCGGCACGATAGCCAGCGGAATAAAAAGCCGGCTGAGTCCCCACCCCATTACGATGCCCATAATAGCAATAATCAGGTAAATAAATTGCCTGAAACTAAACGGTCCAAGCAGTTTGTCGTCAGCCTCGACGTCCTGAGGTACTTTGTATGTGGCCATAACTGCCTCCAGTATAGCATTTATAGATAAAAATAAACCATTTGCAAATTGACTTTATGTGTGATTCGGTGTATAATAAAACTATACAACCTATTAAGCACTAGTAAAGTGCGGAGGAAAGTGGGATGGCAAGAGTACACGAAGGATTGGAAGCTAGTAGCGGTTTGACTCTCGACCGCCGCAAATTTGTGGCAGGGGTTACCGGTGCTCTAGCGACAGGAAGCCTAGTTGCCTGCCGGTCTGGTGAGGCGTCTGAGAGCACCGAAATAGACACGTCGGACGATACTGCTCACTCTGCTGAACAACAAGATACGGTTGCACAAAACAATCTAGCCAGCAATAGTAATCCAGATCTTTATGCCGATCGCGAGCACCAGAACCCGAACCGGTTCAGCGAAATGACTGAATATGAGCTCCGGGATTACTTTAGTCTAAGTTCTGAAACAGCACCAGAAGACTACCCTGAAGCCTTTACCGAACTATTTGGAGCGGCTCTTAATCTAGGGTGTACTGAAGAAGAGATGGGACCCTGGCTTTTTACCGAGAAAAACACAGACGTTCAGAGAGATGCAGAAGATATCATATTAGGGCGTTTGGACGATAAGTACACGTACCCCGTTTTCAGAAGCCTGTTTAGAGACATGAGTAGAGAAGAAGCGGAATCAAATCCAACCTACGACCTCTTTCGCCAGGCACGACGCGATGTGCTTAGGAGGTTCTTGAGACACGCTCGTAAATCTGGTAACCTGAACGAGTTAGCTGCCGTAGAAATGACCGGGCATGATGAACCCAGAGTCAACAGGGATGGTTCCTTCGGGGTCAGGATTGATATGCGTATCACCAATGACGTCGGTGACGACGATCCAACGAAGGATTACTATGAAGTGGAGGGCACGATTAGTGCCGGCGCGAGCGAGTACAGCAATGGTAAGCTAAGCACGCTCCTGGTCGCATACGAGCCGTATAACGAAGTCTTCGAAGAATTGTCTGCTATCAATAACAATAGTCAACAGCAAGCCTAAGATTATTTATTACCCCCTCTCTCTTGGCAAGAGGTTAAGAATACACCCTGTTCAATATTGAACAGGGATTTAGTTTTCGCTGCTGCGTTAATTCGCCATAGGTTGCTATCAGATATTGCTTGCTCGCATAGAAGGATCTGCTGGTGGAGGAGACGGTGGAACTGGAGGGCCATAGGTCGGAGCTGGTGGACGTTTTGCGAGCTCATTTTCCAGCAACGCTCTTTTATCGGTATCTAGCTTAATTGTACCGTTATCACTCTGCTCGATGGTTCTGCGGACAAGGGCCAAGACCTTAGGGTCATCGAATACCTTGCTGCCGCTTGCTGCGGCCGCCTTTAGTACGTTCATTTGCTGGCCGGCAAGCTCTTGTTCATTAAGCGATGCAATATTGTCGGGGTTCACCTGGAAATCTTTTAGAGGCCTGTATTTACCGGTACTAGGGTCTGCTTGGGCTGTCGTCCATCTGTCTCTTGCGACATTCGTGCTCTTGCTGCCCTTTAAGTCTGCTTTCAGGTTGGCAAATACATTGTCGTCAGCCTTGCCGGCAGCTTCAATTCTCTCTATTGTTTCATCTAGAGCCGTGTTTCCTTTGGTGCCAGAACTTGCCAATATTTTTGCGGCGGCTCGTGACGAAACTACATCACCGGCGTCATTTGCTTTTTCAAGATCTTTTACGGCATTGGTTATCTCTTCGCCTGGTTTTGCCCTAGACTTCATAAGTATAACTGTTTTGTCTACCGCCTCATCCTCTTCTTTGTTAATAACGGCGGCAGCCCTCGCCTCGGCCTGAAGTTGACCTTTTTCCCGATTAACGTTACCACTGGCTTGCCTCAGGAGAGACGGGTCAGAGGCGAGAGCCCTAGAGTAGTTGGTCTCCCCCTCGGATTTGGCGGTGCTGGTAGCGCTATCAACAGCTTTCGCCTCAAAACGAGCACCCTGTGCACTATCGGCTACAGCCCTACTCACTCCAAGGGCGGAAAGATTAGGATGAGAGCTGCCCGCAGCAGCGATTTCTTCAAATGTTTGCCTATCCTTGTTTTCGGCAGTAGAAACCTGCTCGCCGCTTGTTGCAGCTCGAAGCTTGAGCTCTGTATTTGCGCCTGCTAGCCCTGCTACCTTCGAAGTATTTTCGGCAACCTGCTTACCAAGTTCTGCCTCTTTTGATTGCACAGCGAGCGATGTTGGTATAGCGCTAATAGCTGCTGTCTGAGCCTTAGTTTCGGCAACCTGCTTTTTCGTCTCAAGGTTTGTCGATTCTCTTTGTAGATCCATTCCTTCGACGCTACTTACGCGTAGCGTCTCCGCGTTTACCTGCGCGTTCTGGAGACTTATCTGGGCGTTCTTGGCTGCGTTTCGTGTTTCCTGCCCACTCTCTGTGCCAAGATAAGACTCCTCCACGCCGCTTTCGGCCGCCTCGAGGTTGTCTTTTCGAGCCTTCTCCCCATATGAGGTTGGAAACGCAAGAGCATTCCTGCGCCTACTGTTTGCCCCGCCCAGGAGGAGCCTGCTGCCCCGGTTGCCATTACTGCTCACAAAGCCGCCAACTCGCTCAACACTTCTGCCTCTTCTTTTAGCAGCGATAATTTTCCCCTGCTCGTCAAGGGCGTTACGCGACCTGTCGAAGACACCTTTCGTCGGGTCGTTCACTATCCCTGCCCACCTATTTAGTAGACCACCTGAGGCCTTCATGATGACCGGTGTGATAGCAAGTGGAATTATAGCTACACCCGCACCAACCAGCTGCATCCAAAAGTCATTCGTCGCCGTCATTAATATATTTGAGGCGAGCGCCGACGCCCCGAAGACCACAGATATTATTGGATAGACAAGGAGCATAGCGGTAAAGAGTGAACGCCATTTTTGGAAGTAACTTTCGGTGTTTGGCAGCAGAAGGGCTACAAATGCAAGCGGCGATATGACGATAAGCATAACTACCAACGCCTGGCGGAGTGTGAGTACTATCACGACCATAACAACCGCGAGCGCAGCGCTTGCCAGCAGAGGAAGGAAAAACGGTAAAAAGGCGTACACTATAGCTGCCGACGCTACTGCACCTAAAATTACTCCTGCGATGCCTGTCCAGCCGGTACTATCAAATCGCACACCTTCGTATTCGCCTTCAAACTCAGGGAGCACGGCTCCGTCCGGCATCAAGAGCCCACGCAGTTCATTCCCGAGAATGTTTGATATATCGACGGCTATGGCGCAGATAAAGTACGAGAGGTTGACGAGGATGGCGGCTATGACAATCTTTGGCAGTAGACGCTTGATACCGTAGTTACTGATGCCAAAGCTGGTGATTTGTGAGAAAACTATGATCAAGAAGGCAATAATAAACAGAATATTGGCGAAATCTCGCATCACCCTCCATGAATCATAGAGCTGCATTCTGGCGTCATCTGCACCACTTCCGGGTAACGCGATAGGTTCAAGTTTTAGGAGCGTTCTGTCGAGGAACCAATATGAGGCATCTGTGACTTCTGCGAGAAAAGTGAATACCGGACAGATAAGCCATCCGATGCCCTTTATTTGACAACTAGGGGGAGCTTCTTCGCCCTCATTGTCGCCTGTAGCATCTGCGATGTTATCGGGATCCGGTGTTCCTGAAGAACCAATGACAATTTCAGAGCCAGGGATAAGTACGCCAACATCAAACTCCGCATATGTTACTGGGGGGTTGTCGGTTTCATAGGCACTTAAATCTTCTAAGTATAATACTCGGTTTGGCGTTCCTGGGCTTGTAGGACAAGAAAACACCACCGGTTTATCTCTTAAGCTAGGAAACCGCTCTGCGACATCCTCAGTGGCTAAAGGATAAAAAGGCGCGCCTCCCTGGCAAAGAGTGGTTTGGATATTGTCTTCTCCAACAAATAGCATTAAGCCGCTACCATCAGTGCCGGGTATTGGCGATCCATCAGACCAGCGGGCTACGGCGTCCGCGGGCACGTCGCCTGTCGCTTCCTGAGCAGAAACGGCTTCAGAAAACCCAAACAACCCCACCACCGTCGAAACAACGAGTATAAGGAGAAGCGAGTATAGTTTTGCGGTTTTAAACATAGTGTTTATATGTAATACTTCTTATGATTACATTAAACAATACCCGGCGATAAAATACTAGTCGTGCGAGGTCTGATGTTTTATGTTGGCCTAGGGGGGTGTTCCCATACCAAGCTCGCCCCATAGGTCGGTAAGCTCGTTTATGCGCTTGTCCATCTGGCTTCGATAGCGTGAATCGGTGAAAGCTGTCCGAAGCTCCCGCTCGAGCTCGGTTTTGGCGGCGGTACTCAGTGTACCCCCACCCTTGAGATACTGTACAGTTGCTTTGAGATCGTCCCTGTCGGCAGTGACCATCGTTTGGGCACCGAGCGCTCTTGCGTTTAGGGCCTCTCCTATCAGCAGCTCCTTACCAGCAGGACCTTTGTACTGGGTACCGAGAGTACCTTCTTCAATCTGGTTGAGGCGGGTCTGTGATATGTAGAACGGTTTGCGTTTTTGTAGAGCGCCTGCGAGCTCAGAGCGCAATACCTCAGCATTTGTATCCCCGTTCGCCGACATGGTTATGTCTAATTCTTCGAGGAGGGTTTGGATGTGCTCAATAGGCGCACGGCCAATATAGCGACGCAGAGCACCAGAACGGCTGTCTAGATCCTCTGCGAGGCTTGCAAATTGCCCTGCATTCGCGGCATCACCCAAAATAACTGCCCTCTCTTCGGCGAGCTTCGCTTCGGCGGTACTAAGATTAGATATAGCCGCATTAACCCTCTTCTCACGCTCTTCGGTTTGCTTTTGCCGTGCGATGTTGGCAACACGCGTCTCGCCGTGTTCGGCAATACCCGCAGCACCCGCATAAGCCTGCCGATCGGCATCACTAGCCAGGTCTTGCCAGTAGACATTATCTAGTTCAATTTGCATAGAGCTTTGGCGCTGAGTTTCATCAAGAGCGTCAGTATGGGCTTGGTGAGCCTGATCGGCAAGATTGCGGATAGCAGCAGGTGCTATACCAGGGCGGGTTCGGATAGCGTCGTACGCTGATTTTGTTTTATTCTCTTCTGTCTCTGCAACCTCTTTACTTATCCTTTGCTGGGTGTCTATTACCCTGAGGGTTTCAATATCGCGTCTATCGCGCGCAAACTCTGCTTTTGCCTCGTCTTCACCGGCTTTTTGACGCATTTCATTAATCGCCTGCTGTGTATGCGACTCATGATAGCGGTGATCTTGCGTATAAGCGGTGTGGGCGCCGCTTTGCCACGATTTGAGCTTACTGGCGTCGTGTTCATCCCTTAGTGCCTTGCGGCGTCCGAGTGCTGCCAATGGATCATTGTTTCGAAAGCGACCATTTTCCTTGTCCCAATCCCATAGCCGTCGATTTTTCGTCATGTCGTGCCTGCTCTGGGCGAAGTTGCGTGTTCGGTCGATAAGCCCTTTGTTCGGGTCGTTCACCATGCCGGCGATTCTACCGAGCAGCGATCCGCTGAAACGGATGAGAAGCGGCGTCACCACGACCGGCGCGACCTGCACGACCATGCCGAGGATGATGAGATTGAAGAAGTTTAGGCTATCTGTGTTCTCAAGCGCGCTGGCGATGATTATGAGGCCAGCCAGCTGTGATCCGCCGAAGATGAGGGAGAATATCGGAAAAACCAGTAGCAGGGTTGTGAAGATATCGCGCCACCTATCAAAATATTTTTCGGTGCTAGGTAAAAGATACGCTACGAATGCCAGCGGCGATATGATGACGAGAACTGTTATAAGCGCTTGTCGAGCAGCCAAAACGATAATCGCGATGAGCGCCGACACCAAAACGCCCATCAGGGTGACGAGCAAGAACCAAATCGAGGCTCCGGCGCTGGCTGCGAGACTAAAAATTGCTCCACCGATTGCGACGGCGCCAAGTCCACCGGTTAGGGCGGCTCCGGCCAGCGACTGCCAGGTGATTGCTTTGAACTCCACGTTCCCTTCTAGTTCGACGGAATCCACCACTCCTTCAAACAGTGTTTTGATATACACGCCAAGGATATTGGAGAGGTCGACGGCGAGTGCGCAGATCCAGTACGAGAGGTTTACCAAAATGGCCGCGATAAACAGACGTGGCAAGAGGCGCTTGATGCCGTAATTTGAGATGCCGAAGCTCGTAATCTGCGAGTAAATAATAAACAGAAAGCCGATGATAAATAGAATGTTGGCGAGGTTGCGCACCAGGTTCCACATCGTGTAGAGGGTGCTGTCGGTGTCGTTTGTGAGGGGCGCTACCGTAAAGAAGCCAACGAGAATATTAAACAGCTGATCCATCGCAGCCGATAGGAATCTCGTAGCAGGACAAATAACCCAGCCAAGGCCGTAGGTGTTTGTGCTGTCGCAGGTGGTGGTTGGTTCGGTGCTCTCGTCGATTGGATTGCCTGAAGCGTCTGTACCTTCGGGGGCAACGCTAATAGCGAAACCCTGAAATTCACCATGTTCATTAAAATTCCTCGCGTTATCGGCGCCAAGCTCGTGGTCATCCCGAGGAACCCTATACTCGAGGAGTCGAGCGGGAGTGGACTCGGATCGATCGCCTTCAAAATCTGCCGTGAGACAAATGACATACATCCAGTAATACTCGTCATCATCATCGCGAGTACCGTCGGACGAATAATAGACGTTTTGATTGTCTTCACACGGGGTGTTAATGAGACCGGGGACGTTTTCGTCTGTTTCTGGCGAGTCGGATCTCGTGAAACTAGTGTCGCCATACTGAAGATTATCCCCTGTCCAGGTAGCCATAGCGTCATCTGTTGTTTGCGCTTCGACAGATGCGGTGTGTGCGGCGAGTGTGACAAATAAGGCCATAAGTATGGCTGAGGCAAAAAGAGTAACGCGTCGCATTGGTACTCTACCCAATGGACGTGGTTTAAGAATACTCCACATACCTCTGTTATATTATCACAAAATATATAAAAAGTCAAAGGCGGAGTTATGGAATAGCATTGACGGTATGATATTGACTTTTCTGGTATTTTATGGTAGTATGAAAATACATTTACCTCTGGATTTCTTTGGTGAGTGAGGTTCATTAACAAATCAGATTGTTACAGAATATGTGATATGCCGGCGGATCGCGGCTCCATGTGTACCACAGGTGCATATCGAGCTGCGATTCGTGTGACTTCAGTTCACCGAAACGCGGCACGTCACGCACACTACAGATCGGCAGGTCGCCGATTGAAGGTTCAACGACTCCGGAAAGGGAGAGAGAATGGCAACCGACTTCACTGCAAACGACATTAAGGCTGCCGTGGCCTCGTCCACAGCAACTTTGCTCGGAGGCTCCGAGCGCAATGAGCTGGCGAAGAAAGTCTACGACGCCCACAAGGCCGGGGCGGGTTTGTTGCCCTCCTTTCGATCGTCGATAGCTGGCGGTGCCCCGCCCGCTGACCTGGAGGCGGCCTTCGTAGACGCAGCTGAAGCAGCGAAGGCACAACGCCTCGCTTCGAAAGCGGCGAAGACCGCAGCCACGACCCCACCGGCTTCCGAGAAGAGCCCGGGCGAAGAGGCCAAGGAGGCGGCAAAGGCCGCTTCGAAGGTGTCGAGAAGCGTCACCCGGGTAACCCTCAGGGAAGCCAGTAAGGCTGCCAAGGGGCTTTCCGAGCAGAGTGTCAAAGACGCTCTGCAAGTGGTGATTAACGCGGACGCCGCTGCAAAGGCTGCTGCAAAAGTGGCGTCCGATGCAGCTGAAGCCGCGACACGCGCTCCCGATGACGCCACTGCAAAAGCGGAAACAAAGGCGGCGCAAGACGCTTTCGAAGCTGTTAAGGTTGCCGCCGAGGAGGCGTCAGACGGCCTCGATGATGTCAAGGACGCCGTTGCCGATGCCGGGGAAGTCCGCGAAGCCGCCCCACCCACTCCCAGAGACAAGGCAAAGAGCGTTGTCAAAGGGGGTTGGCTGGAGCCGCGGATTCCTACATTCGTTGCGCTCATTGTGGCGGCCTTCGCCACGTGGGCGGCGACGGCGAAAGGCATCCCTTGGATAGCAACCGATCTCGTCGTCACAGGCGCAATCGTTACGATCCTCGGAACAGCGGCAGTGGCAGTCTTCCGGCAGCCACCCGCCGGCCGCAACCTCGCCGGTACACTGGCGATTGCTGCCATAATCCTGGTGGTTGTCGCCTTCCGTTTCGACGGAGGTGACGGCATAAGTGGCGGCAGCGATGTCTCTGACGGTCCACCCGCCGTCACGGACGGCTTCCAGTCGGCTGCACAGCCGACAGAGACACCGACAGACTAGTATGCGTGACAACCCGGAGTCAGCTCGTCGCACCCGCGACTAGACTGACTCCGGGGCATACACCTTTTGTAACAATCTGATTTGTATTTATCTCTACCAGTTTCCCGCTCGGCGCCCTGCCGGGTTTTTTAATTTCCCCAAAACAATCCCATAAAAGAACTCTTCTTTTCATCTGTTATTTCTTGTAATATAGAAATATGCCTTCAAAAAACCTCGTACGCAACTTTGATGCACCAGCGTTTTACCATGTATATAATCGCGGGGCGGGCAAACAAAAGATATTTCTCGAGTCAGCCGACAAAGAAAAATTTCTGTCGTTATTTGAGCGGCATCTTTTGCCTGCGGAGGATGAGGCCGATACCTATCCTCGCTACAACGTCGAAATCGCAGCATATTGCCTGATGAGTAATCACTTTCACCTTCTCCTCTACCAGGACACCGATCCACAGGCGATTACCGGGCTTATGAAATCTGTCGCTACCGCCTACACAATGTATTTCAATCGAAAATATAAGTCATCTGGCCATCTGTTCCAGGGCCCATTTCGGGCATCGCGCATCTCAGACGAGGCATATCTGTTGCATATTTCGCGCTACATCCATCTTAATCCGAGAACCTATCGCACCTACTACTGGTCGAGTTTGAAGCACTATCTTGGCAAGGCTGCAAGCAATCTCATTCACCCGGATCGTGTGCTCGATATGTTACCGGAGTGCTACCTAGAGTTTCTCGAAGATTACACCGACCGTCGCGAGCTACTCAAGACCATCAAAGACGAATTAGCTCTATAATCTATATTACGACTTTTTACCTCTGTAAAAGAAGAGTTCTTTTTTGTAGATTGTAGTGGTGACCTGAATAGTTGCAAGCTATCAGAGAATACCGTATCGTATAAGTAGTTATGAAACTGAAACAAAAAATAAGTATAGCCCCATTAATTTTTGGCCTAGTAGCAGGACTAATGAGTGCGTTGTTCGCGACTACTGCGGTATTTGCTCAGGTATCGGAGCCTTGTTTAGGCTTGGAAGGCCAGGCTTTAGAAGACTGTATGCGAACCAATTCCCCTCCAGAGCCCGAAGAAGAAACCTGTAACCCTGCAGAAGAAAAATGTTGCGGTGACGTAGAAACCTCAATCATTGGTGGCGATGTTTGCGCCGAGAGTGAAGAGGGCGGCGTTATATTCGGCATACTTAAAGGCGTGCTTATCATTATGACGGCCGGTATCGGCATCGCGGCCGTGGGCGGTATCGCATACGGTGCCCTACTCTACACGACTGCTGAGAACAAGCCAGATCAGACCAAAAAAGCGATTGGTATAATTACAAATGTCGTTATCGGACTCGTGGCATACGCGCTGATGGCGGTCTTACTCAACTTCTTAATACCAGGAGGAATATTCATCTCATGAACAAGATAGTAACTATCGTTCGAGGCTCTGTAGTCTGCTTACTCTTTGTTGTTGCGCTGGCCGCGTTAGCTCCTTCGACCGTGAACGCCCAAGCATCGGAGGATACCTGCAGTGCTTCCCTACTCGGCTTTCCGGCATGGTATCGCGGACTGGCGATTGGCGGTGATTGCGAAATAGTTGCGCCAGATGCGGTCGACGGCATCGGGCCGTTTATCTGGATTATCGTTCTCAATATCGTTGAGCTTGTGCTCCGACTGGTAGGCTTCGCAGCCGTTGGCTACATCATCTTCGGAGGTTACAAATACATGATGAGCACCGGCTCGGCCGACGGTATTGCAGGGGCCAAAAAGACTATTTTGAATGCGTCTGTCGGGCTAATTATCTCCATCGCAGCTGTGGCGATTGTCCGTACGATATCAATAGAACTGGGTGTGGGGGGATAGAATGAGACTCTATAATTTACTGGCACAACTACGTATCAATCCCGGTGAAATCGGCTACAACTCGGCTGTTACAAGCGGTGATGACGGGCTGGAGCGAATTCTCAATCTTGTTTACATGTGGGCCGGAATCATCGCGGTACTCATAATTATTATCGCCGGCATACTGTTTGTGACCTCACGCGGCGATGCGGCCCAAATTAAACGATCGAAAGATGCTATACGCGCGGCCGTTATTGGCCTGATTGTGGTGCTAGTAGCGTTTGTAATAACACGATTTATTATAGGAGGAGTACAGGGATGAAAAGAATAAAAGCAGCAGTGTTGTCTGTGGGACTGCTCACGTGCTTATTTGCGGTGCCTGCAAGTGCCCAGGGTGTATATGACGTCTGTCCACCTGGTGTAAGCTCATCATCGGCAATCTGTGCAGATGAGTCGGAAGCTACCGATATAGTAAAAAACATTATCAACATATTTCTGACCGTCATCGGCGCCCTCTCGGTCATCATGATTATTCATAGCGGCTTCAAATACGTCACCTCGCGCGGCGATGCCGAGCAGATTAAATCAGCCAAGAACACACTGTTCTATGCAGTGACGGGTCTGGTTGTGGCGGTGCTCGCTTTTGCGATTGTCAATTTTGTGCTCGGAGCATTTAGCTAACAGACAGATAGGAGTAGGATATGAAAAATACTAAAGCAGCAGCACTTGTATTCACTGTCCTAGCGGGGGCAGCTATCTTGGTTGCGTCACCGCTGAGTGTAGTGAACGCCCAATCGCCGCAGCAGAAAGCCCAAGAAGGCGTCAACGCGATTGGTGGCAGTGACAACACTCTAACTGTCGAAAACTCCCTTCAGCAAGGCATTAATGTGTTCCTCTTTTTCGTGGGTGCTATCGCGGTTATTATGCTTATCTATGGCGGCTTTCGCTATATTACCTCTGGCGGCGAAGCGAGCGCACTGTCGGCTGCAAAAAATACAATTATGTACGCTGTTATCGGCCTCGTAGTGGTGATACTTGCCGGTGCGATTGCCAATTTTGCCATAAACATCTTTAATGAAGGCGGTAATGTTCCGAGTGATTGTACTGAAGCCCAGCGTACGGGCGACCCTTGCTAGGCCTATTAACAAATATGTAGCGCTATGATATAAACTAAAGACAGAAGTACCTAAGAAAGGAAGAAAAAAATGAAATCAATTATTAAAAGAAGTTTGCAAGGTTTGCTGCTCGTGCCAGCACTCGCTCTAGCAGTAGGTAGTGTAGTGCCCATGGATGTTAGCGCTCAGCTAGATAGGGGGATTACTGCCACCGGACAAGATGCTCAGGATGTAG
>JAUIHN010000023.1 GCA_030432305.1 bacterium
AAAAAGTGTTTACATTTTTTCGCGAGTGAAAGGAGGAGCGAAATCCGCTAGCAAGCGGATGAAGCGCTTTCTCTCCACCCTACTATTTTCGGCCTGTTAGCGGAAATAGGGAGCTTCAGCGACCGCCTTCTCCCCGTCAACCCTACTCCTCAAAAACCCCCTCCATACTCCGTCGGCCGGCCGTAAACTCTAGCTCATCTAAGTCATCATCCGCGAACACGCCGCGCTCGTGCGGTGGTAGAAGTCGCGCCATGAATTGCCCGCATATCTGTTCTAAAGCCCCTCTCGGTAGTTTTCCGTTCTCCCCATACAGCTCCTCAATACGGCGAAGCGACATTGGGTAATCCACTACCGATGACATTATCGGAGGCACAAAGTATTTACCTATCGGGGATATTCTCTTGAATGCGGTCTCGTAAACCTCACTCGGAATTTGCTTAGCTATCGGGTCGTATATCCTGTTCTCTCCGGTTGTACCTACAAAAAAGAACAGCGGCTCTCTCCCTTTTCTGCGGATTCTTCCAGCGACAGCCGCTACCGCATCAGATGCGAGCTGCACCATTCCATTTATTTCTCCTGGTGCGCCACCTTCTTTTTGCCGACCACTTTGCACGGTTCCCTCGGGGAGAATGAGTGGAATCTGGCCGTCTTCAATAACTTTGTTCAACTTGTAGGAAAGCGTGTTTCGGTATTCTCTTTTTGTAGCGGCGTCTAGATGTGCGGCGTCTTTACCTCTAAGCACCTGAGCCATTTCAACATTGTATTTATCAAAAATCGGCTGTGCTTGCTTGAGACTCTTCTCGATTACTTCACCCTGGCCCTCTTCCATTGTATTCGCTATCAATAACAACGACCCCGTGATTTGATCATCAGCAGCTAGATGCGGATTGCATAGCCGAGCTATGTACTCAGCCTCTTCAATAAGAGGAAAGCCTGCCGGATGAGATTTATGAGTTCCAAGTAAAACCGGCCAGTAACTGCCCTCCCTCATATACTCGCGAGTCTTCTTTTCGAAATCGGCCGGATGGTTGCGCGGCGTATCAAGCAGCACGTTTTCTTGAACAAATGGCGCCGCCAGCCTCCCAAGCTCGCGCATGACACGCCTGCGAAGCGGCGAACCGCTCTCTTCCTCTTCCCGAGGCTTGATTTTTTCCATAAAAGCATTATAGCAAATCGCCGCGCACCGCGTAGCCACAAGCCCTATGCTACAATAAGCGCATTGTGACCAAGCAGCCCGCGCACTCTCAAAAGAGACAACACGTCAAAGACATAGCCCTGCTTTTTAGCATTCCGACTGGTATCATGTTGGCGCTCGGCGCTTTTCTTTACGTGCCTCGCTTTTTCGCGAACCCAGCGTATGATTTCATTTACTGCGAAGGGTACTCGTGTAGTGATGCGTACTCTGTCACGCCATCAGGAACTATCGCCACTTCAGACACCACTACGTATCGACGCGCAAATCTGTACTACTACGACGTTAGCCGCGACTCCACGCGCCCGCTTCATGTAGACGAAGCGTCTCGTTACCAAATAGATGCCAATTCGAAATCTCCTGATGGCTACGTGCTAAAAGACACGCCTGCTAGCGGTGGATTTTTATTCTTTGGCATATATAACGATGGCTGGGCTCTACAAAAAGGCATCGTGTCAAAGCCAGTTGACGGCGAGGTACGTGATAGCGGTGAATTTATAGGATGGGTGCTACAAAATGGATAAAAAAGCCAAGCTACTGGATGCTGTTTCTGCGGCGCTGAAAGACGGTACGATTTCTCGTGGCGACCTACAAAAGCTGATGAGTCGTCACGGAACCAAGCTCATAAAGGAAGACCAGCCTGGTCGCCTTTCGGCAGTCGACGTGATGTTTTATGTCGCCAGTATTGTCCTGTTCGCGGCTATCGTGGCACTCGTCAACCAAGTGTGGGATGAAGGTCTGGCGGTTCGCGCGTTTTTAAGCGCCGGCGTGGGCGCTCTGTTTTGGGCGGCGGCGCTGTACTTTCTCATTAGGCCGCGAACCAGCGACATAGAGCGCGGCATGACAAACGCCCTGCTGCTGACAGGATCACTCTCAATTATTTTTGGCGGATTTGTCATCGCGCACGGCTACACGCCGCATAGCAGCGACCTTAGCTTTTACGCCATTTCCATAGCGCTTGTTGTTCTTGGCTTGGTCCACATGGCATTTGGCTGGCAAATCAAACGCGCCCTGCTACTTCTCACTGGCGTTCTGCTTTTCACCGCATCGTTTCCATCCTTTGCTTTTGGAATCCTAGGCGAAACCGACACGCCGTTCTTCATCTATTGCCTGGTTGTTGCCACCAGCGGCGGGCTACTTGCCTACATCACACGAATCGTGGCTCGATATGGCGTGGGCACCGAGCAAGGGCGCATCTTCGACCCGCTCGCTGTATTTACTATCCTGATGTCACTCTACGTCGCAAGCTACGACGATTCCGGATTGGTGTGGCTGCTGGTGCTCGTCATGGGGATTATTGGGCTATTCTATCTCAGCATCATCACTCAAAACAAACTGCTGCTCGGCAACGGCTCATTCTTTTTGGTGCTAGCGATTATCACCATATCGTTTCGCTACTTCTCCGGTAACGCCGCCATCAGCCTACTTATCAGCGCGGCCGGCCTGCTCGGCACTGCCGTCATGGCCGCCCACATCAATCGCCGCTACATCAAATAACCCAACATCTACCCCATACTTATTTCTCTGAAAGCAGGTCATGTAGACAGTGTACCTCCTCCAAGGTGATCGACTTCCCCTGACGCCCATCCTCTCCCCTAGGGTCATCGCAATACCGATGCACACTCCCATCGATCAACAGATCATAGCGGAGCGAATCCACTACGTGATCACTCTCTACGCGTACTATATTGACAGATTTTAAAACGTATTCCGGCAGCGTTGCGTCATAGCCTCGCTTAAAAATATTCTGTTTTCGTTTTACTTGCACCACAAGACAGTCGGCGGCGCCCGTTTTTCGTTTAAGCAAAGAAAGCGAGTCTTCGTAGGGAGGATACATATTAAATCTCACTTCTTCAATATTCTCGAGAATCGTATCATCAACTAAACTGGCGAAACCGACAGCTATAGCTTTTCGTTCGTACTCCAAGTACTCAGGCGTCTTGTACTGAACGTCCTCGGAGTAATGTGCCAATCTGAAAATATCCTGTTGCTCCATACTATTACTATATACTGATAGCCGCGATTGTCAGCCGCTACATCGAATAACCCTTCTCGTGTATACTTAAGGCTACCGGCCCCGGTAGCTCAGTTGGATAGAGCAGGAGACTTCTAAGCTCAAGGTCGCTGGTTCGAGCCCAGCCCGGGGTACCATAACAAGTACGCTAAAAGTTTGCTATCATTAAACAAACATGCCCAACAAAAAAATCTCCAAAAAAGCTCAGGCGCTCGACCTGCAACTCATTGCGTTTTTTAGTCGTACATTTATACCGTTTGCGCGCTTTTCTATTTTTATCGTTTTCTTCTGGTTTGGCTTCATCAAACTACTCGGCATTAGCCCAGCTAGCCCGCTCGCTGAAGCGCTAGTAGCGAAGACTATCGGCATACAGTATTTCGACACGCTATTCGTACTAATCGCTCTTATCGAGTGTATTATCGGTATTTTATTCCTTGTTCCAAAAGCAACTCGAGTCGTCATACCACTTCTCCTCGTTCACATGGCGATTGTCTGCTCACCGCTCATTATGCTACCAGAAGTAGCCTGGCAAAGTTTCTTGGTACCAACACTCGAAGGCCAGTACATTATTAAAAACGCCGTCGTCATTGCCGTCGCTATCGGTATCGCCGCGTCAGAAAAGCCGCTGCTTAAAAAGTGATGCTACGTTAGCTGTTGCTTCGATGTTTTGTAGGCACGGTCAATAATTTCTTCGAGCACAGCGAGGTCGATATCGGCTAGCTTGTTGATGTACAGGCAGCCCACGCTAGCTTTGTGCTTGCCGAGTTTTGGTAGCATATCGTCTAGCTTGGCTTGGCCAAGAACATAGAGCGATAAGTTTTGCTTCCTAGGCGAAAACCCAACCAGCGGCCAGTCACCTTCCTGGCTACTGCGCTCTGATTTGTAATGATACTGCCCGAAGCCAACGATACTGCTCCCCCACATTTTTGGTGTCTCACCCGTGATGCGCGTGAACATTTCGAGTAACGTAAAGCCATCCTCGCGCCTGGTTTTGTTGTCAACGGCATTGAGAAAATCCTCTACGCTGCTATCATTTTTCTTCGTCTTAAGCTCACCCATTTTATTCCCCCATCACTGCGCTAATAATCCTATTATACGCTTCGATTGCCCGCTGTTTGTTCTGTTCAGAATGCCGCATATAGTGCTCCATCATAAAGCCGCTGTTGACTTCAAGCACTTGGTACTCGCCATCCATAGTCTCGACAATATCAACGGCCGAGAGTCGTAAGCCCAGGGCAGCTTGCGCCCGCGCGGCCTGCATAAGCAATTCAGAACTTGGCTCGATATCCTGTGGCACCGCGCCTTTGCCGAGGTTAAACATCTTCAGCCCGTCGACCATGACCGCCTGCTTTTCGTAGACGATAAGCGGCTCTTGGTCCAGCAAGACAAAACGAATCTCGCGCTCGATATCGATAAACGGCGAGGCCGCCCATGCCGGAATGTCGGTCGACTCGACATACTCCACTGCCTCATCAGGATGCGCCACCAACTTGATGCCGTGACCACCCGTGCCATCAAGCGGCTTCACGACAATCTTGTCCCACTTCTGCAAGGCCGTCTTCTGAGCATCAGAAACCTTTGGTCGCAGCAGGGCATGTGGTACGCTCGGTATACTGGCTCGCTGCAGAAGCAAATGAGCTGCCACCTTGTCTTTGGCGATAAGCGCCGAGGCCGAATCGTTGATACTAAAACTGTATCCCACCACGCGTTTTGTCATGCCGTCTTTTGTCAGCTCAAGCACCCAATCGTCCGACAGGCTGCTAAACGCAATGCCGCGCTCGGCGCAAATATCTCTAATGATACCAACCATCAGCCGATGCGTGATGTATTCTCCACTTTGCATGTTGGTAGCATAGCAGAGAAGAGGGGAGTAGAATAGAGAAATGACAGAAGAGACTATCCGTGCGGGCGAGGCGGCACTTATAAAAGCCGACCCTGTGCTTGGCGAAATTATCGCAAAGCAGAAGCTGGCGCCGCTTGAACCGCGCAGCGATTACTTCGCCTCGCTGGTTCGTTCTATTATCAGCCAGCAGGTTTCGGTGGCTGCCGCTAGAGCCATCGCCGGGCGATTTGAAGAGCAAACACACATGAAGCCCGACAAGGCCGCCGCGCTGAGTGACGAAGAGATGAGAGCTGTCGGCCTGTCGAAACAAAAAGCCGGCTACATTCGCGACCTCGCCGGGCACTTCGTAAAAGACCCCGCTGTTTATAATCACCTTGAAAAATTAAGCGACGACGAAGTCATAGCTGACTTGACTGCCATAAAAGGCATTGGCGTGTGGACAGCGCAAATGTTTCTAATCTCCACGCTCGGCCGGGCGGATATTTTCGCACCAGACGACGCTGGTTTGCAGCGCGCCATGATGAAACTATATGCGTGGGACGAACTACCACACAAGAAGGAGCTTATTGTTGCCAGCGAAAAATGGCAGCCCTACCGCACCGTCGCTTGCCTGCACTTGTGGCATTCGCTCGATAACAACCCTAACTAAGAGTAGTTTGCGATGGCTCGCCCGCAGCGATAGTATTGGCCTGAGCTTCACTACCAAGTAGCTTGGTGACTTCTTCGAGGCTCACCTTTACGGTGCTGCCAGGCGTGACGCTGCCCGCCAGCATTTGTTTGGCGACGGTATTTTCGACAGTGCGCTGGATGACGCGGCGCAGCGGCCGGGCGCCGAGCCGCGGGTCGTAGCCTTTTTCTACCAGGTATGATTTGGCGTCGTCCGCCACCTCAACGGTAATTTTCTGCGACGCCAATGTTTTATTTATGCCAGCGAGAATCAAATCAACAACCTGCAGCAGCTCCGGCTTTTCAAGCGGACGGAAAATCACGATTTCATCAAAACGATTTAGGAATTCCGGCCGGAACTGATTCGAGCTTATCAACTCATCGACAAATGATTTCTCGAATTGTTCGAGCTTGTAGCCACGCTCGATATATTCACGAATCCTCTCAGCACCGGCATTGCTCGTAGCGATAATAATAGCATCGCGAAAGCTCACTTCGCGGTTTTTCTCATCACGCAGAATTCCCTCGTCGAGCAGCTGCAGTAGGGTAGTCAGCACGGCCGGGTGGGCTTTTTCTATCTCATCAAACAGCACGACGCTAAACGGCTGCTTCATGACGCGCGAGGTGAGGCTGGTACTGTCCTTGGCGCCGTCGGCGATGAGGCGTGCTACGTCTTCTTGGCGCACAAATTCGTTAAGGTCAAGCCGTATCAATCGGTCTTCGCCGCCAAAATAGACATCGCCCAGCGCCTTGGAAAGTTCGGTTTTTCCCACGCCGGTTGGCCCCAGGAATAAAAACGTGCCGATAGGGCGGGCTTCGTTTCGCACTCCAGCACGGGCTCGCCTAAGAGCATCGCTCACAACCTCGACAGCGCGCGTTTGATTTACCATACGCTTATGTATCAAGTCTTCTAGATTCAGTAGCGTCTCGCGCTCGGCTTCACCGCTCGCCACCGCTACTTTGACACCAAGCGTCTTTTCGATAGCTTGCTGGACTGAATTCATAGTGACAAGTTCGTTCTCAGCATAGCTAGCAGCTGATTCCAGCAGCTTCATCGCTCTGCCTGGCTGCACAAGATCATGGACATAACGCTCGCTCAAACGATATGCCTCCTGTAGCGACTGGTAGGTGTACGTTACCCTGTGCCGAAACTCAAGAGAAATCAACTGATCCTGCATGACAGCAATTGTCTCTGCCTCGCTGGCCGGGCCGATGCTAATGCGATTAAGCGCATTCACCAAAGCAGAATTACGAGCACCGATGCTAAGATATTTTTGCTCGTCCATCGTCAGAATCACCCGCAGCCGCCCCGCCTCGAGCAGTGGCAAGAGTACATTCGTCAGGTCAACCGAGCCGACGCCTTCTTCGAAAAAGAGTTCAGCGCTCTCTAGACACACAATGATATTTTTAGCAGCGTACGCCTCGCCGAGCACTTCCATAATGAGCTTTTCCAACTCGCCTCGCCCGCTCGCCGCAGCCAGGAGTGACGATGCGTCGAGCACGAATACCTGCCGGAATTTTAGCGTGTCGGGCAGCGACGACGACGCGTCGAGTAGCTCAGAAGCAAAAGCATGCACGATGGACGTTTTACCCGAACCTTGTGACCCTACCAGCGCGATATTTTGCCGCCCGCTACTTGTAAAGGTTTTTATCATTTGCTGCAGCGCTTCGGTGTGCGATTCGAGATCCACCGCCAACAGCCCGCCCCGAGCAATCTGCTCGCTAATATTCTGGCCAAACCGAGTAAGGGTAGGAATGTAGCCGAACGACCAATCACGGGCAATGCCACCGGTGCGCTTTGGCTTGGAATGCTTTTCGATAAGCTCCAAGATATGTTGCTGCCACGCGGCACCTTTTAAAAGATCGCTCGTTTGTAAATGCAGTCGTGCTAGTAGCATTTCGTGCTCGGGCGTGCGTTGCATCAGGGCAGCAATGAGCAGGCCGCCAGATATCGTGTCTTGTCCAGTTTGCTCGCGCAGTTTCCATGCGTCCTGCCAGATAGCAGCTGTCTGGCTTTTGTCGTCCGAGGCGCTATTTTGTAGTAGCGTTGGCGTCACACCAAAGCGAGCCGAGAAAAAGAAGCCGCTCTGCGAGGCACCGACCGCCGTGGCGATATCTCGTGGACTCGGGTCAGCCGGAAGCTGGCTAAGAATATCGCCGGCCAGAACATCGTCGATTGTTTTGGCAGCAGCAACTAGCCGAAGCGGTTTCAACTCACCCGTATACCAAGCCACCACCATAGCCGGCAGGGCAGACAGGCCACACAAGAACCAGCCTAGAGACAGCGCATTTGCTAGCAGCGCGACACCAGCGAGTAGCAGCACGAACGTCAGCGCGGTTAAACTATGCACCCACGCTCCTGCAAGCGTGCGAGCTAGCCTGGCTTTTACAGCGCGCTCGCTGCTATGGTTGAATGTCAGCTGCTCCACGGCACCCACCCAATCAGAAAAAGTAACAAGCCGACAATTGGCAATACCGGCACCAGCGCCCAGCCAAGCACAAACAACAAGCCAAACACTACATTGCACACTATCACTACGCACCCCACGACTATCATGACGAGTCGCACCATCATGCCGATGAAACGCGAGATTGTACGGTCGACAAATGCCCGCATTTGCGCATCAAACGAACCCCGTACATTCCCTGCGGAAATTTGCCGAAAAGGAGAGAACAGAGTACTCAGTAGCAGCCCAATCGAAAAGGTATCGAGCGTTGCCTCGAGACGCAACGTTGCTCGCTCCAGACATTGGCGCCATCCATCGGTGTACCACCATGTCATCATACCCCATAGAATCATAACCATATTGTACCCTAGAGCGGAAGTATACGCACTACTAAGGGTGTATAATAATTGTAATGCGAAAACACTATTCGGTGCCGATTGGAAAAGCAGTGCGGCATGTAGCCAAGTTACGAGGCGGCGGATCCGCCCTGCCGGGGCTTGTCATAGAAAAAATCGACCCCGATTTCGTACGGCGGACGCTCGAACAACTGCCCGGTGGCGTCGTTATCGTGACGGGGTCAAACGGCAAAACCACCACGACAAAGATGGTGGTCGAACTGCTGGAAAGCCAAGGATTAAACGTATTTACCAATCGTACCGGCAGCAATTTCAGCCGCGGCGTAGCGGCAGCACTTTTGGGTGAGATAAACGCCAAAGGCAAGCTCTCGGCCGATATCGCCGTACTCGAACTCGACGAAGCCCACGGCGTGCATTTCGCCGACGTCATCCGCCCCGATTACGTGCTACTTCTAAACGTCATGCGCGACCAGCTTGATCGCTTCGGCGAAGTCGATACTATCGCCACACTACTCGGAAAAATCGCCGGCCAGGCCAAAAAAGGCATCGTCTACAACCGCGATGACCCTCGCCTCCGAGCGCTATCATTCCCTGATGAAGCCGGCATCTCGGTAGCGTCATTCGGCGCCAGTACTGAGCTGCAATCGCTCTTCCCTTCCGACGACGACCTCCACGGCAGCAAAGCCAAATCTCAAACGGCAGCCGCGCATAAAAATGACGTTTGCCTAGAAAAGCTCAGCGGTCAAAAAGCGCTCATTTCATTCGAGGACAAAAAATTCCCTGTCGATTTAAAGATAAGCGGCGCGTACAATATTTTAAATTCTGTCGCAGCGATTGCGCTGGTGCGGCTCGTCATGAAAGACAAGCTCGATCAAGCCGCCATGCTGGAGCGCCTACAGACAATTACGCCGGCATTCGGGCGCGGCGAGCGTTTCACGGTGCACGGTCAGCCGTTGGAAATCGTGCTCGTTAAAAACCCGGCTGGCTTTCGACTCAGCCTGGCTTCCTTCCCGGCCAAAAACCACCACACCATGATAGCCATCAACGATAATTACGCCGACGGTCGCGATATGTCATGGCTATGGGACGTCGATTTCACCAGTCTCAAGCAAAGTGGTGTCGCTATAGTAAGCGGCATGCGCGCCTACGACATGGCACTACGCCTGCAGTACGACGAAGTGATGCTGAGCGACGTCAATCTCCAGCTCGCAAAAGCCCTCAAATCATTTATTAAAAACCATCCAGACAGCCCCAAGCGAATTTTCTGCACCTACACCGCCATGCTCGCCATCCGCCGCGAGCTTGGCAAGATAACGAAAGTGGAGCGAGCACTCTGATGTCCGGTTCTATTGATATTCTTCACCTGTACCCGCGCGATATGAATATTTATGGCGACCTTGGCAATATTTTGGTACTTAAGCGTCGGCTGGAATGGCACGGCTACGACGTAAATGTCATAGGATACAATCCGGGCGACGCCTTCCCTGTTCACGCCGACATTATCGTGGGCGGCGGCGGGCAGGATTCCGGGCAGGATATCGTAGCCGGCGACCTCCACGCCATTGGTCCCAGGCTACAAAAACTGGCCGCCGGGGGCACGCCAATGCTAATGATCTGCGGCCTGTATCAGCTGCTCGGAAAATTCTTTAAGACCCAAGACGGGCACGTCATCAAAGGCATCGGGCTGCTCGACATCCAGACGTATGCTGGCCCAGAGCGGCTCATAGGCAACACCATTGTCGAGAGCCCTGAATTCGGCCAAATTATTGGCTATGAAAATCACAGCGGGCAAACGTTTTTGGGCGAAGGCATGACACCGCTTGGCAGCGTAGTGCGCGGCGCCGGCAACAACGGTCAAGATGGCCTCGAAGGCGCTCGCTACCATAATGTCATCGGCAGCTATCTACACGGTTCACTGCTACCTAAAAATCCGGCCATCGCCGATTTTTTGATCGAGCAAGCCGTCACTAGAAAATATGGCGAATTCACCCCTACTGTCATCGACGACGCCTTCGCTCTAGAGGCTCGCAAAATCGCCGCTAAGCGGCCGCGATAAGCGCTCTTAGCTCCTTAACGACCTGCTCGCCGTGCCCAAGTGGGGTGAGGCGGCCGTAAACTTTCACCACCTGCCCTTCGGGGTTGATAATATAAGTCTTTCTTAAAATCCCCTCTTTGCCAAACATCTTCTTGCCCCATGCGCCGTAGGCTTCGATAGCGCGTTTGTCCGGATCGCTCAGTAGCGTGAAGTTCAGGCTGTGCTTGGCTTTGAACTTCTCGTGGCTAGCGGCTTCGTCGCGACTCACGCCCACAACTTCGGCGCCAAGCTCTGTGAGCTCGTCACGGGCGTCGCGCATGGCGCAGGCTTCGACAGTGCAACCCGGCGTGTCGTCTTTAGGATAGAAATACAGCACCAACCATGTGCCGCGGTAATCAGCTAGGGTGTGTAGGGCGCCCTCAGAATCCTGAAGCGAAAAATCTGGCGCCGGGTATGGAGTGCTTGTAGTCATATACCTAGTGTAACCTAGAGTTCGCCGGTTTGGTACTCGATAACCCCAAGCGCCTCAATCTTCGTGTCGCCCTGCTCTACGAAAGTATTCGGCACTTCGCGAACCGGCTCGTTGTAGTACACCCATAACACCGTCTGCGCTTTTGGCAGCTCCTCAGCGCTCGCCACGCGCAGTGGACTACCCGAGAGCATAGCGAAACCACCGGTCATTTCGAGTGTTTCGTTAAAAAAGTAAATCGGGCAATCGGTAATATAATAGCCGAGCTCCATGGCGATTTGCGGGCCTTCGGCGAAAATCAGCGAACCACGCTCGCAATCTTCGAGGAGCGCCGCCACTTGCTCGACCGTTGGCTCGTGAACTCGCTGAAAATTGTAATTACCATACCGCGCCAGGCTCACGCAGCCGATGAGCAAAATTACTACCAGTGCTCCGCTCGCTACTTTTGCCAGCGTATTTTTGCCCCTGAGTGCCAATGCGGCCAGAACACCCACACCAGCGTACACGCCTATCGCGATGTGCGCCATGTAGCGCTCGAGATAGACTGGTTTTACATGCGTCACGATAATCAGCACCAGCACCGGCACGATAAAATACGCTCCAAGTAACGCGAGATACCGGCGCTCTTCTCCGAGCGCATTTTTATACGCCTGCAGCGCCACATACGCTATCGAAACAATGGCGATGAGAACTGCCGCTACATTCAGTGCTGTCACCTCCCATGACGGCTGATACAAGAAAAGAAATGTCATAATCCCATACAGATTTTCGAACCCGAGCTCGCTGGTAACTTTTGCTATCGTGCCGCCACTGGCTCCGGCAATGAATACCGGCAGCCACGGTACAAACAGCAAAAAGCTAGCCGCGTACGACACCAGTGCGGGCAAAACTATATCGCGCCGACGATCTTTATGCGCTAGCCAGGCGAGCCACGCCACATGCGCTATCCAGAGAAGCGCCACGAAGTAGAGCGTGTATACGCCGAACGCTACCAGTAGCGCGTAGCCAGCAAAAAGCAGCCAGCGCCGCTGCCTCGTTTTTTCTTCCACCGCGGCCACAAGTACGTAGGTGGCGGTAATGCCAATAAGCGAAGCGAGCGAATACATGCGGATTTCAAAGCCATAGCGCAGCAGAAACGGCGCGAGCACCAGAAACGGCAGCGCTAGAAGCGCAGATTTACTGCCAAAGCACTTCTTAAGTAGCAGCCCAGCCATAAAAATAGACGCACCGAACAATAGAGCACTCATGCTCCGAAGCGCCAACTCGCCTGAACCAAACAGCATCATCCAGCCTTTTAGTAGCCAATAGTACACTGGTGGATGCACATCCTCCGCAGTTAAACGAACAATTTCACCCCATGGTTGCTGTGCCAGTAATATCGAATAGGCTTCGTCAAACCAGACGCTTTGCTGGAGGCCTATAAGTAAAC
>JAUIHN010000024.1 GCA_030432305.1 bacterium
TCGATATCAGCCCCAACTGCCATGTTGAGCAACACGAACGCAAAACCAGCCGCTATCCATCCGGCTGTTGTCATCAGTACCATTTTCGTCAGTTGCCACACCTCAACGTCGAGGCTTTTTTTCTTAAACGAGAGGGTGATTACTTTTTTTCTGTTTACTAGCCACAGCAATCCGAGCAACATTATGGTCAGCGCGGCGGCGAGTAGGAAACTGTACATAGCGATGTAAAAAATCAAGAATAGTGCAAAGTTGGAGGCAAAAATACTGGCATTTTCAAGTACCTGGGCCAGTGAACTTTGCTTGCGCGCAAGCCCCAGTTTTTTCGCGTACACTGCTCTTGACGAAAGAACAAACAAGCTTGTCGGTAGGTATTTGTACGGCTGCGATGCCATAAAAACCAAGCCTTGGGATCTCTGGCTATCCTTGTCAAAAAGCCTTGCGGTGATGAGCCAATTGAGTGAAAAGAACATGTACGACAAAATAAAGAGCATGCTCGCCGCCGCGACAAGCGGTATGCTCACAGACGTTTCATTAAAATCAATCTGCCGCACAATGTCAGCAATATAGAAATAGGCAAATAGTAGTAACGATACGGTAAGTAGAGCGCTTAGAACTTTTTTTACCGGCTTACTGAGTATCATGTTTTTACAAATACAACTACTTGGTTCATGCCGCCAAGAAATTGATGGTACTCAGTCATTTTAAATCCCTGTTGCTCCGCTAAAGCCTGAAGCCTTTCTTTACCAAGCAGCTCTTCGTGCTCTTCGTTGGCATGCCCGCTGAATATACCCAGCTTAGCGCCAAGCGCGTGTACTGTTTCGCCGCGAGGGTGTGGTGTAGTTAAGATAAACCTACCGCCGCTAGGCAGAACTTTATCGACATCGCTAAAGAGCTCCGATGGCCTACTGAGATGCTCAATCAGAGCCAGTGCGGTTACGACGCTAAACTTAACCTTTTTCAACTCTTTTGGCAGCTCGCCACCAACCTCGACCTTAAATAGATACTCCGGGTCGCCCGTCCACTGCTTTTCCGAGTCTAGACCGTAGTAGCGAACCGTCTCCGGGATATAGTTTCTCAGTAGACCAGAGCCGCACCCTAGATCCAAAACAGTGTCATCTTGTTCGATAAACTTTGCGGCGTGCTTATAGCGCTGCTCAGCTAAAAATGGCGACAGGCGTCCTTCGGCTTCCTGACTCATATCTTTATCCATCTAAGAATCCTCCTGCGTAGAGCTACCTTGCTTGCTTGCTAAAACCAACGTCCACGGCAACGGGTTTTTACGCACAGCAACAGGGCCAAAGTGTTTCTCAATATATTTCACGAGGCTACTGCCAGACCAGTGGTTTAAATGTCCGGTCGTGTTACCGAATTCCTTTAGGTATTTGCCTCGCATCATGTTCAGCCCTCTCCAAACCGGCTCGCGTGGTACGCCTAGTATTAGCACGCCGTCATCTTTAAGTACTCTAGAGATTTCCTTCAGCGCCTTATCCGGATAGTCAAGATGTTCTAGCACTTCGAGGAAAAATACCATGTCGAAGGTCTTGTCTTTATGCGTTAGTTCGTAGACGCTCTCTTCTATTACCTTGACGTCGGGGTTGAGTTCTTGAGCTTTCGGAACTAGTTTGCCAACATACTCAGATGCGGATAACTGCGCAGTCTTTGGTAGCATTTCTCGTAAGCGCACCGTAGAATACCCTTCGCCGCAGCCGATTTCGATGGCGTTTAGCTTTTTCTTTTCAGGTTTTTGAGAAGCTGCCACCAAGTCTTCTACCGTCTTAAAATAGCCGTCGATAAGCTTTGAGCCGATTTTTCCTTGCCCCTCTTCAGTATATTTATGAGCAAAATCTTCTTGCTCAGGTGATGCTTTAAGCTGCACTGTCCTCTTCCCCAATTAATTGTATAAGTTAGTTCAATTATATCACCTTGGTGTATACCCTACTTGTAGGATCGTTTCAGCTTTTGCAAGCCATCATCAATAAGTAAACCAATGACAATATATCCAAGAAGTGCAAATGGTATATACATGGTAAAGCCATTGAGGTGCGGATGAACCAGCGAATGGTTGCGGGCTACTATCTGCCAGCTAAGGTACCCCACAAAAGCAATGGCAAGCCCAATATATAAACCCTCTACCTTTCTGTTTAGTACTTTATTTTTTGCCCATGAACGTCTCTGCTTCCAGGCGACCAAAAGTATTACCAGGAAGAAAGCAAATGACTGCACAAAGGTTGCAAGTGGCTCTTTCATAACGACCGGGATACTAACGACAGGCAACATAAGGTAGTTAATACCGGAAAGTATATTATCAACAACCTTATCTGTAAAACTTAAGTCAAATCTATTCAGGTTCCGTTCCGTCTCGCGTCTCTCTGTATCAACGTAGACATTAATGACAGAAAGCACCTCCGGAGCCGTTCGTCCCAAGGCCCTATATGGGTTCACATCCGTCTCCCCGGCCACACGCTTTGTCAGTTTCCCATTTATAGCATTAACGGCTTCGGCAACCGAACCTTTCTCCGCCGCAATTGCGCCTACATGAATGCCAAGCCCGGTGAGTAAACCGAGCGAACAAAATACTGCGACCAAGGAGAGTTCTTTTATATACGTTTTTATTGAAGCTCTTTGGATCCAGAGATAGTAGCCCACAACGGCTGCAGCCATCGCGGTATAGGTGGTGATGTATTCATAGCTGCCCGTAAGGGCTTTTAGGCAAAATAAGACAGCCAGCACCGCCCAGAAATATGCTCGATACTTGTGGCTTGCCCGAAGTTTGTAATAGTACAGGCAATAGACCAGCAAAATGAAGCAAATTACGTTATAGTGTGCTATCATCGTTGCGCTATTAATCATCAGCTGTGGAGACATTGCCGTCAGCACCAGTGCAACAGTGCCAGTTATGTTTCCAAAATTAGTCCTCACCCAAACCAAGAACAGGGCGAGAATCGCTGCGACAAAAAGAGCATTAGATATTAGGGCAAACTTGATATATGTGAAGGGGTTGACGGATACAAGCTGCGAAAGACCTTTGTAGCCGAGGCCGTACAGACGACCAACCAAATTAAAGCTTGAAGTGTATGGCCTAAGCTCTTCAAGATTACAGTCTGTGAGCTGCACGTTCCTACCGTGCGCTGACCAATTTGAAAGCAAAAATCCGCCCTCTGCATCACCACCGCAAACTATTTGATTACCGAAAAGAGCCTCGGTACCAGCGTTTCTGTTATAAAAGGATTCTGTATCAACAATACCCATGAGGTTAATCGTCATAGAAAAAAACAACAGAGCTACTGAGACAACAAAGAACCACCGGTTATTTTTGATATCAGAAATAATCCTCATCTCCTAAACACTATATAGCATTACCAGAGCACTCAACAACAGTTCGGCAAAGTGCTGCACCAGCTTAAGTAGCGCCAGGTGGTTGGCCAAGAGGCGAACCGCGTTGTATACTACTGATAAAAGGTTAGTTTTGAAGAGAAAGTCTCGTATATCATTCGTTATCCCCGCCTACAATGAGTCTGCGGGTATTGCTCGATTTCACAGTGAACTACTCATGCCCCATCTCAAACATCTGCCTGAGTATGAGGTTATATATGTAAACGATGGCAGCCACGACGACACATTGGAAAAGCTCACAGCAATCGCTGCAGACGACGGCCGTATCCGCGTAATCAACCTCTCCCGCAATTTTGGTAAAGAGCTCGCCGTTACAGCCGGGCTACACCACGCATCGGGCGATGCCATCATAACGCTCGATGCCGACGGCCAGCACCCGCCAGAGCTCATCGCAAAATTTATCGAAAAGTGGGAGCGGGGCGCACAGGTTGTGATTGGAATTCGCAAATCAAACCGCAAAGAAGGCGGGGTAAAGAAGCTGGGCTCAAAGCTGTTTTATCGTTTACTCAACAGTATCAACACTGTTCGAATAGAGCCCGGATCGACTGATTACCGACTTATCACCAAAGACGTGCAGCGAGAATTTGTTAAACTAACCGAGCATAGCCGCATCACGCGCGGCCTCATAGACTGGCTTGGTTTTAGACGCGACTATATTTATTTTGATTCACCAGCCCGCCTCGCCGGCACAGCCAGCTACGACTCGACGAAACTGCTTGGACTCGCGGTCAATAGTTTTATATCCTTATCGCTTAAACCACTCTTTATTTTGGCCTGGATGGGGCTACTCATTACCCTACTGTCGCTCGTTGTTGGGGTATTTATTTTTGTCGAGCAACTGCTACTTGGTGATCCTTTGGGGCTTAATTTCACCGGCGCGGCACTGCTCGGTATTTTTATCTCGTTTCTCGTGGGACTAGTTCTCACTTCGCAGGGAGTCTTGGCGGTCTACTTATCACATATCCACACCCACACTCAGGGCAGGCCACTTTTTGTTGTCGACCATAGCACTTCGGTGGGTATCGAGTAGCGCTTAATGCAGGATATCATCATACGCCTTCGCCACTCACAACCGTTTCGTTATATCTTCATCGGCGGCGTGTCGTATGTAGTCGAGATGGCGGTTTTATTGTTTCTAGCGTATATCCTCCACCTTTCTCCTGGGGTGTCGGTAGCGCTCAGTTTTTGGGTAGGGCTCATGGTCGCTTTCACACTACAAAAATACATCGCCTTTAACAACAAGACCAGTAGCAGGAAGGTCATCGGTAAACAGGCTACACTCTATGGCGGACTTGTGTTGCTCAACTACATATTTACTCTGGTATTCGTCAGCCTTTTCGTGGGTCTACTGGGATTAGCCATTTCACGAACCGTAGCTCTTATCATCACAACATTTTGGAACTATTTCGTATACCGAAAACTATTTAAATAACAGCAAAACATCTGTTGTCTTCACTTACGTACTGCTATATAATAAACGTAAGCATAGTCCTAATAATCTAGGATTCGCCATCATGAAGATTGAAAACAAAAAACAATTTAACAAGATACTCGTTACCGCCGGCGGCGCCGTCCTGCTACTCTTTACCGTAGGTTTTACCTACGCATATTTCGCCGACAATACGCCTGAAGACGCAGCTGAAAATGACCCAGGGCAGACCACCGCTACAGATGCTGAGCCAAGTGGCAGTCAAAGTGCTAAGGAGCGAATTTTCGAAGAAGGCAACAATTCTAATGATAAACCAAACAAGCCGTCCGATGGAGACACCGAAAAAGAATCCGTTACTGTCGGCATCTCGTACGCAGATGTATTCGAGGGTCAGCTCGATGTTCGCGCCTTCACACCCGATGTTGTTGAAGGCAACGGCACCTGCACCGCTACAGTCAGTAAGCAAGGCTACGAAAGCGTCATAAAAACAGTCGAGGCTTTCATCGACGCGTCATCAACCATCTGTAACCCTATATATATTCCTGTATCCGATTTAGCGCCCGGCACATGGACAGTAAATGTTTCATTTTCATCACCAACTCACGAGGGCTCGTCGGGCCCAGTAGAAGTCGAGGTATAAGCTATGTATACGCGCGCACCTAGTAGAAAGAATATTTTCACCGCCCTTCTTGTGGGAATTGTTGTCGTCTCGTTATTTGCTGGCCTATTTCTTCTGTTTCAAATGCGCTCAGTGAGCGCCGTCAGAGCTTCTGACTTTAACCCCGGGCGAATCATCGATGACGCGGTTTTTTACAACGAAAACGCTATGAGCGCCAGCTCTATTCAGTCGTTTTTAAACGCCAGGGTACCGGTCTGCGATACACAAGGCACACAGTCAGCCGGCGGCCACCCATGGTATCGCCCGGATATCTCCAGAGCAACGCTCGCCTCTTATATCAGAAATGGCACCAACGGCTATACTAGAAATACAAGCTTTCATGCTCCGCCCTATGTTTGTTTAAAAGATTTTAAGCAAAATACTCCACAGGTTGAAGCGGCCAGTGGCCTCTGTGGAGGTATCCCGGCACATTCAAATCGCAGCGCCGCTCATATCATCAATGACGTCGCCAAAGCCTGCGGTATCAACCCACAAGTACTCCTGGTGCTCCTGCAAAAAGAGCAAAGTCTGGTTAGTGACACTTGGCCACTAAATCTTCAGTATCAACGCGCGACTGGCTTTGACTGCCCCGATAGTGCGGGCGGCGCATGCAACCCAGCCTATAATGGCTTCTTCAGGCAGGTATACTCGGCAGCTCGTCAATTCAAGGCATACCGAGCATTTCCGCATATTTACAATTACCGGGCCGGGCGAACCAACAACATTTTCTGGCAGACTAACGGCGGAAACTTTGTAAACGCTAGCGGAAGCGCCAGTAACCGACGAAATGGACAGTGCGGCTACTCCAGGGTGTACATTGAAAACCAAGCCACCGCTGCTCTCTATATCTACACACCCTATCGACCAAACGGAGTCGCGCTCAATAACTATCCGGGCGCTGGCGACGCCTGTAGTGCGTATGGAAATCGCAATTTTTGGTTTATGTTTAGTAACTGGTTTGGAAGCACCCAGGAGCAGTTTAGCTACAAGTATGAAACCCTCGTTGGTAATGGCGGTGTCATCCAAAACAACTCTCTTTCGGTAGGTGACGCCACGCACGTCGTGACAGATGGCAACAGGATATATAATTTTTACGCGGACACGAATAGTAATACGCTGCGGCTCGCCTACTGGAACGGTACACGCTGGTCCGACCGCATCATGGACGGCCCCGGGTCAGACGTTCCGGGCGCAACCTCAGCTAATCTAAATATCACGGCAATATCCGGCTTCAACTATAACGGTACGGTTCAGCTCTTTTACTACGACAGTAATTCCAAAAGCTTGCGTCATATTTACGAAAAGAATCATACATTTAAAACCGAAACCCTCGACGGCACCGCCGGTAGTATCATTGGCCGGAATGGTGATGTTGGATCGGCGGTTTCGAGTATGGCGTATGGTCGAAGTGGTATTCAGTTGTTCTACTACAACAATGATACCGGGGATCTTGAGCACACGTGGTGGAATCCTGCTCAGCAGCAATGGAAGAGTGAAACCCTCGACGGCACCGCCGGTAGTATCATTGGCCGGAATGGTGATGTTGGATCGGCGGTGAGCGGCCAAGTATACTATGGAGGTATCCAACTCTTTTACCATAACACCACTACAGGTGAGTTAATCCACACGTGGTGGAATCCTTACCGTCAGGATTGGTACTCAGAACGTATGGATGGCGACACCAATACCGTGCTTGGCAACTACATTAACGCCGGCAAAGTTATAGATACCGGCATCCTAGATAACAAGCTTTTCGTTGCTTACTATGATGATGCTTCTATCTTCTCTGGCGACCAGTTATCATCGTGGCGGCTCGCCTACTGGTCAGGGTCCTCGTGGATTCAACACACCATGGAAGGTGGTGGCGATGGCCATGCCAATCCGAGTGTGTCAATGCCTATTTCTGATATCAGTATGACGCCGTACCTCAATAGCTCTATGCAAATTTTCTATAAAGGCGCGAGCAACCAACTACGCCACTCATGGGTAATACGGTAGATTAGTCACGAATTCGCTTCTTGATCTTCTCAACAGCGCTTAGGGGCAGAAACCGTTTAAATAACTGCGCAATATAGCTTTGGTTATACTTGATATTGCTCATAATATAGCCGACACCCAGCCGCCCATCTCTTAGCTCTTCGCGAAGATAGCGATTCGCGACCAAATTTGTGTAGTAGCGATGTTTGTCATTGCCAGCAAAACTGGTGTTTCCGGCAGAACCCTCGACAAAGTCTCGGTGGTGGTAGCTTGCCAGCGCGAAGCCAGGGTCGATGAAATCGACATCATACGACATCAGTAACCTAAGGCCAAATTCCCAGTCTCCCACCACCGGCAACGTATCATCAAACTTACCCACCTTCTCGTAAGCCGAGCGTCTGAAGAGGGTCGCGATTGGCGTGAGTTGGTTATCGATACACTGTTGATACAGGCTGATGGCCTTTAGGTGCGGCATATAGCGCGTGGTTTTTTTAGCCTGAATCAAACCGTCTTCTATGTTTTCGGTAATCTTCTCGCTCCGCACCACCACTGCACCTAGCTGTTTGTTTGCATTGAGATGCTCGACTGTGCGCGTCAAAAAATCCGGATGCCAGGTATCGTCATCGTCATGAATTACAAAATACTCAGAGTTGACCCGGTCAATCGATTCGTTAAACAGCGTGTCCGGCGCACCGCTCGGTGATTCCCGGTGAAACACTTTTGTTCTCTTCTTTTGCTCCTCGCCAAGTGAATTCACGAGCACATCAACCTGTCCCCTGTCGCCGCCGTCATTCACTATGACATGTACCCAATCTTCAAACGTTTGACTCGCCACCGAAGAAAGCGCTCTTTTTAAGAAAAGCTTTCTGTCTTTTGTTCTGGTAATGATAGCTACTTTCACACTCATACAGTCTCCTTTTTATCCTGCGCCACGATGGCCCCGTAGACGCGCTTGCTATTGTTCGTATCTGTCTTATAGAAAAACGTTTCAACCCGCTCGGTATATTTCTTTGGCATTTTATTTTTCATCGCCAGCGCCTTGGTGACCTCCTCCACAATATCGTCATGTGTTGTAGCTGTTGGTCCAAACCCGTCGATATCATCGTCGAAAAAGTCTGCTTCGCTATAAATTTGCTGGGAATAAAAGTCGTCGGCATCAAATTTATAATACACCACAGGCTTTTTCAGGTAGGCAAAATCGAACACCAGGCTCGAGTAATCAGTAACGAGCACCGAACCTTCATTAAAAGCCTTTCTATAGTCGTACGGAAACTTCATAATCTTGATGCGCTCACTGTCAGAAAAATCGGCCGTCTGCGGCGCAAACACCGGGTGGAGATAGAATTCGCCAGTCATGCCGTGTTGTTTGAGCGCTGCGTTAAGTCGCTTATCGTGTATGAGTCTATTGTACTGGCGGTAATATTCGGACGTTTTAAATAGCTCGTCGTACGGCCTCATGCCATGTGTGTTGGTTCGCTTGCGAGCCACTGTTTTTCGGTAAGTTGGTGCAATAATAAGCTTCCCAGTCGGAGAGTTTTTAAGACGGTCGTACCGCGGCAATCCCGTTAGCGCTACAGCCTCTTTCGAATAGTGGTAGGGGTAGGAGAGGATTGAATCGTGCTCTTTTTGGGCGCTGGTTACAAACAAGCCGACGTTTTTACTAAACCGATTCAGCCAACTTGAAAGATCGTTTTTAATAATGCCGTGCTGCAGGAAGATAAAGTCAAAATAAAACAAATCTAGAAAGTGGTAGTTTTGTCGAAAGAATGGATTCGTCACCTCGACATCCGCCTGCGAGGAAAGGATTTTACTTGAGAGTAGAAATAGCAGCTGATAGTATAAACTACCCTGATCAAGTACCTTACCGACCTCCTTCATGCGCCTATAGTCCGGCGACTTTTTCGAAATAACAAAATACACATTCGCGTAGACACCGTCTCTGGTGTGAATGTACCGAAACAAGGCTTCGCCGTTATCGCCTGCGGCCATGCCGCGGTCGCTCACTAGCCAGATTGGGCGCGTAATGAATGGTTTAGCTAGGTGGTAAGCGGTCCTTAAAAGTAATGCTCTCGGTATCGTGACGACAGCTTCTGCGACAAATAAAAACGGTTTTAGAATTTCAAACACTTTTGCCTTGGGGGAAAGTAGAGTTAGATTACGAGTCCTCAGCCTATTAAACTGCTCGCGTGCGTAGCTAAGACGCCAGCTGAACAATATGCGCACTAGGTGTTTTAGCTCCTTTTTTGCCACCTCTTTGCCTGCATAAGGAGCTATATGAATCTGGCTAGAGTTAATAGTAAACAGTGCATCCCCGTAGCGATGGTACGATGAGGGCAGCGCACTGAGTCCTGAGAGTTGATTTGGCACAATTGGCAGACGCACACCCGCGCCTTCGCCACCACGAGCCAACACCTCTACGGTGTCGGTATCGCCCACTTTGATATCAGCCTCAAAAGCTCCGCCGTCAAAAATCTCATCTCCCAGAAAACTAACCGCTCTTTGTGGGCGAGCAACCTTCTTTGGTATAAATTCTCCTTTTGATGTCGTGACGACGAATGAATCGGACTTTTTTACTGGTGGCTGCTCAAAGTAGCCTTCAATTTTATATGTATTATCGCTAAGCGGATGAATGAAATCTATAAACACTCTGTTGCCCGCTCCAGCACGGCATAAGAACTCACCGTCGATACGGTAGACGTCTTTTGAAAAATCTATCCTTTTGCCTAGCTGTTTGCCGTATTTAACCTTCAGAAGAAACAGTTTAAGCTGGAAGCTGAGTGCTCTTTTTTGCAAAATAGTCTTCGTGTCAATGTCGCGAATTAAAGCGTATATCTCATTTTTATACTGCCGCTCCTCCTCGCCCGAGAGCGCGTATTGTTTTTCCATCGCCAGCCGCCACACCAGATCGCTTAAAACCTGGTACTGCATAAACAGCGCCACTCTGCCGCTCTCATCCCGCCAAAGATCCATCATGCATTTATAGGCACGTTTTGGAGTCACCAAAAAGAAGTCTCGGTTTTTTAACTGTCCGCCGATCGCAGAGGTTTCGTCCTGTCTCTTTCTGTAGTTGTATTGCCCTTTCTTCACGACGCCATAGGCTTTTTTATCTAGGAGAATTTCGCTGAGTAACTTGGCATCTTCAGAGACTTTTAGTTTTGTATCGAATCTTCTGCCGTTAAGGGCGCTCCTACGAAACACGCAGGTCACTGCATGCAGCATCGGCGAGTCTGGCTCTTTTTCAAGATCAATAACGCGCGAGCTTTTGAACTTATAGTTATACGGGTGCTCTTCTATGGTTTTGTCGAAGAATTTTATTTTTGAAGCAACGAAATCAACCTCGCTATTCTCCTCTAAAAAGGCAACGGACTCTTTAAAGGAATCCTTTCCCCAAATATCATCACCGTCTAGAAAAGTAATGTATTTGCCGGTCGCATGATCAATGCCATTATTTCTCGCCGCGCTTACACCACTATTTTTTTGCTGAATATAGAGAATATTTTCTGGATATTCTTCTATATACCGCCTACAGACCGCTTCGGTATCATCCTTGCTACCGTCGTTCACCAAAATAAGTTCTATATTATCTTCAAATCCGAGCGTCTGGCCTACTATACTGTCGATAGATTGAGCAGCATACCTCTCGACATTGTAGAGAGGTATAATGACTGAAAGCAGCGGTTGTGATTTTGTTCGATTCTCTGGCATAGTACTACACCTCTTTCCTAGTGTATATCAAGAAGTCTCATCCATTGAAAGTATTGCCTCGTACACTCTCTGGCAGTTGTCCTTATCAGTGTACTTAAAAAACCGGTCAATACGCTTGCCATACTTCTTTTCTAGCTGACATCCAGACCTTAGAATACTTTCAAGCTCATCTACCGTGGCTTCGACATCTGCCGTTACCTTGCCAAAACCGTCGTTCTTATAAGAGAAGTAGCCCTCATTATATATCTGGTTTGCAAAAAACTCATCTTTATCAAACTGCGTATACAGTATTGGTTTTTTAAGGTAGGCGAAATCAAACGCAACACTCGAGTAATCAGTAATCAGCGCCGAGCCCTCTTCGAAGGCTTTTTTATAATCATATGGTGGCGCCTGTATCACAACTCTCTCGTTGCTTTCAAAATCCCCCACCTGTGCAGCGTGCGCTGGATGAATATAAAACTCAACTGTCATGTCGTACGTACTGAGTAGCTCGGCGAGTTTCTGATTGTTTAGGAGATTATTATAGAAACGAAAATATTCTGTTTTCTTAAACTCTTTATTGTAACCCCTGGCTTTTGTGGCCTCATCCAGGGGTGCCGCGATACCTTGGCGCCAGGTCGGAGCGATAAGGATTTTCTTTTGGGGG